>DATAIS010000080.1:0-3693 GCA_036262535.1 Gemmatimonadaceae bacterium
CGCAGAGCGAGGAGTACTACGCCGCCCTCAAGATGCGCGGCGTCCCCGCGGCGCTGATCCGCTTCGAGGGCGAGTACCACGGCACCAGCTCCCGCCCCTCGAACTACATCCGCACGCAGCTCTACATGATGAACTGGTACAGGCGCTGGACCCGCCCGGCGCCAGACGCACCAGTCACTACTGCTGGGGCTCAATAGTCGAACCACAGAGTACACAGAGCGCACAGAGAATGACTTTGGGGGGTCGCGGGGTGAAATGATCTCACCCTGCGGCCCCCCATTCACGCTCTGTGTACTCTGTGTACTCTGTGGTTCAATCCAAGAGCAGTCCTACACGTCGCAGAGACGCACGGCTTCGCGGAGTGAGACCATGGGCTCGCGGACAGGAATGAATTCCTGCGCGACGTAGCCGGTGAAGCCGGTCTCCTTGATCGCGCGCATGATCGCCGGGTACTGGAGCTCCTGGGTCTCGTCGAGCTCGTGGCGGCCGGGGACGCCGGCGGTGTGGTAGTGCGCGATCCACTGATGGTTGTCGCGGATCGTGCGGATGACGTCCCCCTCCATGATCTGCATGTGGTAGATGTCGTAGAGCAGCCGGAAGCGTGGTGAGTTGACGCGCTTCGCGAGCTCGACACCCCACGGCGTGCGGTCGCACTGGTAGTCCTTGTGGTCGACCCTGGAGTTGAGCAGCTCCATGCAGATCGTCACGCCGCGACGCTCCGCGGCGGGGAGAATCTTCGCGAGGCCGGCCGCGCAGTTCGCGAGGCCTTCCTCGTCGCTGATCCCGGCACGGCTCCCCGAGAAGCAGATCACGTTCGGGAAGCCGGCGTCCGCCGTGAGGTCGATGTGCCTCAGGTACTGCGGGATCAGCCGCTCGTGGAACCCGACGTGGTTGAACCCCTCGGTGAGACGCACCCGCGGATCGCCGGGTGCGTTCACCATCGCGCAGATCAATCCGTGCTGCTTCACCGTCGCGAAGTCCGCGGGATCGATCAGCTCGAGCGACTTGAGCCCCATGCCCTTGGCTTCGACCGCGAGCTGCTCGACGGTCATTTTTCCGAATGGCCACCGAGTCACGGACTGTTTCAGGCTGCCCGCTGCCCGCTGCCAGCTGCCAGCCTGCTCCTTGCCGTCGCTGGCAGCTGGCAGCTGGTAGCTGGGAGCTGCCGTCCGGCAGCTGGCAGCAGCGGCGGCCGCCGCTGTACCCAGCGCATTTCGAACGAACCGCCGCCGCTCCATCACAGGTTCCGCTTCTTCAGCTCATCGACGGCGTGATTGGCCGCGCGGGCCGTCAGCGCCATGTAGGTGATCGATGGGTTCACGCACGAGGCGCTCGTCATGCAGGCGCCGTCGGTCACGAAGACGTTAGGCACCGTGTGCACCTGGTTCCAGCCGTTGAGCACCGACGTCTTCGGGTCGCGGCCCATGCGCGCCGTGCCCATCTCGTGGATGCCGAGGCCGATCTCGGCGCCGCGCTGTCCTTCCTTGTGCGCGTCGTAGGTGCCGACGTTCTTGACGCCCGCCGCCTCGAGCATCTCGGCGGCCGACGCGACCATGTCCTTGCGCATCGCGAGCTCGTTCTCGCGCCACTTCGCGTCGACGCGGAGGATTGGGATCCCGAACTCGTCCTTCCGCTCGCTGAGCTCGATCTTGTTCTCGTGGTATGGGAGGCATTCGGCGAAGGCCGTCATGCCGAAGCCCCAGCCGCCGGGGGTGCGCAGCTTGTTCTTGAGCGCGACGCCGATCCCCGGCTCCGAGCCGCCGCGTCCCCAACCCGCGCGACCCGCGCCGCCCTGATAGCCGAAGCCCCGCACGTAGTCCGTGCGCCTCGACTTGTCGTCGAGGTTGCGGAAGCGAGCGAGGTAGATGCCGTTAGGCCGGTGGCCCTGGTAGTAGCGGTCCATCAGCCCGGGGATCGACCCGTTGGCGCCGGCCATGAAGTGATGGTCCATCAGGTTGTGGCCCAGCTCCCCGCTGTCGTTGCCGAGCCCGTTCGGGAAGCGCGCCGACTTCGAGTTGAGCAGGATGCGCGTGCTGTTGAGCGTCGACGCACAGAGAAAGACGATCTTCGCCGACACGACGCGGTCCTGCTTCGTCTCGGTGTCGATGACGCGCACGCCGGTCACGCGCTGCGTCGCGTCGTCGTAGATGAGCGAGTGGACGAGGCTGTTGGTCTGCGTCGTCAGGCGCCCGGTGCGGTTCGCCGGCGGCAGCGTCGAGGAGAGGCTCGAGAAGTAGGAGCCGGTCGAGCAGCCGCGCGGACAGGGCCCGCAGTAGTGGCAGGCGGCGCGCCCCGGCAGGTCGCGCGTCAGGATCGCGACGCGGCCGATCGTGAACTTGCGGTCGGGAAACGCCTTCGCGAGGCCGCGCTTCACGTACTTCTCGCCGGCGTTCATCTCCATCGGCGGCTGGAACTCGCCGTCAGGCAGGTAGGAGAGCCCGAGCTTCTCCCCGCTCACGCCGATGTGCTTCTCGACGTGCGAGTACCAGGGGGCGATGTCGGCGTAGCGGATCGGCCAGTCGACGCCGTGGCCATCCTTCAGGTTCGCCTCGAAGTCGAGGTCGCTCCAGCGATAGACCTGGCGCCCCCAGATGAGCGAGCGTCCGCCGAGCTGGTCGCCCTGGATCCAGGTGAAAGGCTGCGCCTCCTCGTACGGATGCTTCTTGTCGTTGATGAACCAGTGCTTGCAGTCCTCGCGGAACTGCCCGGTGCGCGCCTGGACCTGGAACTCCTCGGTGCCCGGCGTCTCCGGCGTCAGCCGCGCTTCGCGGAAGGGGAACTCCCAGTCCTGTTTGTGCTCGGTGACGTAGTCCTTGCCGTGGGTAACCGGGCGTCCGCGCTCGAGGAGCAGCACGCGAAGGCCGCCCTCGGTGAGCTCCTTCGCCGCCCAGCCGCCGCTCACGCCCGAGCCGACGACGATCGCGTCGTACTCTTCTCTGATGGGGAGATGCATTTGTCTCGTTGGTTGGTCAGGCCCAGGCGCGGCCGATGCTCGAATACGGAATGTCGCCGCGCCACACACCCATCGGATTGACCTTCAGCTCGCGCGTCGCGCCAGCCTGCGAGGTGTAGTAGCCCGTCAACGTCATCTCCTTCATGCGACGCCAGAAGAAGTCGGAGCCCATCTCCTTCGCCACCGACTCGTCGGGATCCTCGATGTCGGTCGGCGTCTGCTTCGCGAGCGCGCCACTGCCGCCGCTGCCGGGTCCGACGATGGGATCGCGCGGAGGCGGCTCCTCCTTGCGCTCCGCCTTCGCGATCGCGCCGCGCGCCGGATAGGCCTCCTTGTCGATCTGCGTCAGCAGCGCGACCTGCTGGCCCCTCGTCAGCTGCACGAAGGTCTTGCCATGCTTGCGCCGCGCGCGGTAGTCGACGCCTCGCAGGCCGGCGACGAAGCGCTCGCGCATCACCGTCGGCGCGTAGCCGCTGAGGATCGCGTCCGCGAAACGATGAACGCCCGCGTCGCGTGCGCCGGGCGTCGTCGTGCGTGGGATGATGTGATCGGCGATGACCGCGACGAGCTCGAGCTGCTCGGCGGTGAGCGCCGCGGGCGCCCATTCGGGAGCGCCGAGCGCGGCGAGGTCGATCTTCATCGCGCCGGCAATAGTCGGCGCCGCCATGACGCCGCCGAGCAGCAGCGTGACACGGCGAATCGCCTCCCGGCGATCGATCGTGACGGGTTGATCCATCGAC
>DATAIS010000081.1:0-2210 GCA_036262535.1 Gemmatimonadaceae bacterium
GATCAGCTCGCCGGCGACGGAGTAGAGGACGTTGTCGTATGCGTACGCGGCGCGGAACGAGGTCGCGGGCCTGATGTAGCGAATGCGCCTGACGATCTCCTTGCGATCGAGCGTCGACGTCGGCCACCACATCAGGTCTCCGGCGCCGAGCCCGAGCCCACTGCGGTGCACGAGCAGGTCGCGCACGGTGATCTCGCGCGTCACCCACGGGTCGTACATCGCGAACTCGGGCAGGTAGCGCACGACTGGCGCGTCCCATTCGACCTTCCCTTCCTCGACGAGGATGCCGAGGGCGGTCGCGGTGAACGCCTTGGTGTTCGACGCGATACCGAAGCGAGTGCGCGCCGTGACGGGCCCCGACTCGCCGAGCTTTTTCACGCCATACCCCTTGGCGAGCACGACCTTCCCATCCTTCACGATCGCGACGGCCATCCCCGGCACCTCGAACATGCGGCGCACCTGCTCGACGTAGGCATCGAAGTTCGGGGGCGCCGACGTGACGGGTCGTTGGGCGGACGAGAGACTCGGAAGGACGGCGAGGATCGCGATCGCGGATGTGCGCATGACTTCGTGAGGTTTGGTTGCGGTCGGTTACGAGGGCCGGGCGAGCCCCGTCGTGTTGTCCGGCTCCTGCAACAACTGGTTGGGATGACGCGGATTCAACGGATGACACGGATCGCCTTGTGAGGCGTACCGGGCTCCTTCCACGCAATCGCATCACACAGAAGTGCCTTGGGGCAAGCGGGGCGAGACCATCTTTCCCGCTTGCCCCCAAGCTGTTTCGGCCGGCTGTGAGGAGGGGGGCACCGTCCGGGAGCGATCCGTTCATCCGTGTGATCCGCTTCATCCCAACCAGGTGTTGCTGTTGCCGTTGCCGGCGAGCAGAAGGTCGCCCGGTGAAGCAGTTCTAGCCAGATTCGCGCGCCGCCGTGTACTATCGGACTCCCTCCCTTCCCTGAGCCCATGTCCGAACCGCTCTTCCGCGATCGTCGCGCATTCATCGGCTACTTCTCCTCGCTCGGCCTCGGGTCGACGCTGCTGCCCGGGGTGCTCTGGGCGAAGATCAGCGCCGGCGCCGAGATCACGGCCCAGATCATCGCCGCCGCGGAGGAGGTCGCGGGGGTGCAGTTCGACGAGGCCGAGCGGGCGATGATGGTCAATGACCTCAAGCAGCAGCGCGAGCAGATCGACCAGCTCCACGCGGTGAAGCTCGAGAACTCGGTGCCGCCGGCGGTGCAGTTCTCGCCGCTGCTTCCGGGGATGAAGATCGACCGCTCGAAGCGGCCGATGGTCCGGTCGAGGGTGCGCGTCGGGGCCGCGCCGAAGGACCTCGAGGCGCTCGCGTTCAGGCCCGTGACGGAGCTCTCGGAGCTGGTGCGGACGCGCCGCGTCTCGTCGATGGCGCTGACGGAGATGTACCTCGCGCGGCTGAAGAAGTACGACCCCGTGCTCAAGTGCGTCGTGACGCTCACCGAGGAGCGGGCGCTGGCGCAGGCGCGAGCGGCGGACGCGGAGATCGCGCGCGGACGCTACCGCGGCCCGCTGCACGGCATTCCATGGGGGGCGAAGGACCTGCTCGCCGTGAAGGGCTATCCCACGACATGGGGAACTCCGCCCTTCAAGGAGCAGCGCCTCGACTACGACGCGACCGTCGTCCAGCGACTGGACACCGCCGGCGCGGTGCTCGTCGCCAAGCTCACCCTCGGCGAGCTCGCGATGGGTGACGTCTGGTTCGGCGGCACGACGAAGAACCCGTGGAAGGTGGACCAGGGCTCGAGCGGGTCGAGCGCGGGACCGGCGTCGGCGACCGCGGCCGGCCTCGTCGGCTTCGCCATCGGCAGCGAGACGTTAGGCAGCATCTCGTCACCATCGACGCGGTGCGGCGTCACCGGCCTCCGTCCGACCTACGGCCGGGTCCCGAAGACGGGAGCGATGGCGCTCTCGTGGAGCATGGACAAGCTCGGTCCGATGTGCCGGAATGTCGAGGACTGTGCGCTCGTGCTCGCCGCCATCCATGGACCCGACGGCGAGGACCTCACGGTCCACGACGCCGCCTTCAATTGGGACGGCACCCGATCGCTGTCCGCGATACGGGTTGGGTACTTCAAGAGCGTCTTCGACCTCCCGGAGAACGACGCCAACAACCGGCCGCAGCACACGACGAAGAAGTGGGACGATGCCGCGCTCGCCGTCTTCGACAAGCTCGGCGT
>DATAIS010000082.1:0-7480 GCA_036262535.1 Gemmatimonadaceae bacterium
ACGCGCTCGCCGTCTGGATCGCGCTCGACGCCGTCGCTCTCACCGCCGGACAGGTGCGTCGCCTCTCGGTCGTGGCGCTGGTCGCGATCGCGGCGAAGGTCGGATGGGGCATGTTCTCGCCCCACCTGCTCTCCGGCTCACCGGGTATCGCGGTCGCCGAAACGAGTCACGCCGCGGCAGTGGTGTTCGCTGCCGCGGCGTGGATCGTCCTGCGCCTACGCCCGGTCCGCCTTACGGCACGACCGGCTGGTATGGCTTGAGCTGGGTCTCGACCGTCGCCTTGTCGCCGACGACGACGATGCTCATCGCCTCGGGACGGATGTAGGTGGCGGTGATCCGCTGCACGTCGGCGGGCGTCACCTCGTAGACGCGCTTCACGTAGCTGGTGAGGTAGTCGTCACCGAGCCCGTGGAGGTCCGCGAAGTCGAGGCCGCCGATGATGCCCTGACGCGATGCGTTCTGCAGCGTGAAGATGCCCGAGATGTAGTTCTGGATGCCGCGGAGCTCGGCGGGGCTGGGGGGCTCCTTCTGCAGACGCTCCACCTCACCGATGATCTCCTTGAGCGAGGCACCGGTCACGTTGGTGGTGACGTCGGCGATCTCGACCCAGTTCGCGTCGCGATAGTGCGTGCGGACGGTGCTGTACGGCGCGTAGGTGTAGCCCTTCTGCTCGCGGATGTTGGAGGTGATGCGCGAGCCGAAGGAACCGCCGAGGAGGGAGTTCGTCACCTGGAGCGGAATCCAGTCGGGCTTCGACGGATCGATCGCCGGCAGCCCGATGTAGATCGTGGACTGCGGCGCGTTGGGCCGGTCGAGCAGCGCGACGTCGCGCGTCGTCGGCTGCGTCGGCGCGGGCAGCGTGATCGGCGGATTGCCCGGCGCCCAGTCGGCGAATGCCGCGCGGATCGCCGCCTCCACCGCCGCGCGGTCGTAGACGCCCGCGACGTAGATGCGGGCGCGTGCGGCGCCGAAGTTGTTCTCGAAGAAGCGGCGTGCGTTGTCGATCGTGTAGCCGTTGAGCATCGCTTCCGTCGGGAAGATGCGCCCGTACGGGTGATCGCCGTACATGATCGCCGAGAAGCGCTCTTCGGCGAGCGACTGCGGCTGGCTCTTCGCGATCGAGAGCTGGCGAAGCCGGTTGGCCTTGATGCGCGGCAGCTCCGACTCCGGCAGGCGTGGCGTGCGGACGATCTCCGCGAGGAGGCGGACCGCCTCCGGCACCTGCTCGGTGAGCACGTCGCTGCCGAAGCGCGTCTCGTCGGACGTCACCGTGATGTTCAGCGACCCGCCCATCGAGGCGAAGGTCCGCGCGACCTCGGCACCGGTGCGCGCGGTGGTGCCTTCGCGCATGAGATCGCCCGTGATGTCGGCGAGCCAGACCTCGTTCGCCGCCTCGTTGGCGTTGCCGGTGCGGAACACCACCTGGACGTTGGCCTTGGGCGTCATGCCGAAGGGCACCATCGTCACCTCGACGCCGTTAGGGAGCGTGAAGGTGGTCTTCGCCGGGAGGCGGAAGTCCTTCGGCGTTGCCGGCGCCGGCGGCGCCTGCTTCTGGGCCGACATGGAAGGAGCGACCGCCGCCAGCGCGGCGAGGATCGCCGTCGCAGCGCGGAGCGTCGTGAATCGACTCTTCATCTCACTGTCCTCCCGTCGCCGGCGTCTGCTGCTGCTTGCCCGGCGTGATGACGTAAACCGTGCGGTTGGTCTTGCGGAGATACTCGCGCGCCGTGCGCTGGATGACTGCCGGCGTCACGCGCGCGAACCCGTCCTCGAGCCGGTTGATGCGTGCGGGGTCGTCGTCGAAGAGCGCGAACGAGGCGAGCATGTTCGCCTTCCCGAAGCCGCCGAACGACTCCATGTTCGCGTACAGCTCGCTCCGGATCTTGACCAGCGCACGATCGAGCGTCGCACGGTCCACCGGCTGGTTCTGTATCCGCGTCACGACGCGATCCACCGCCGCGACGAGCGAGTCGGCCGGCTTGTTCGTGTCGTGATACGCACTCACGATCCAGAGCATCGGACCGCTGTAGTCGTACATGTTGCCGAGCCCCCAGTTGATCCCGGCGGCGACGCTGCCCGTCAGTCCCTTCTGCCGGACGAGCTCCTCGTACAGCCACGAGTCCTGCCCCTGGCCGAGGATCTGGTTGATGAGGCCGAAGGCGTACCACTCGGGGGTGTTGCGCGCAGGCAGGTGCCAGGCGAGTCCCAGTGCCGGTCGTGTAGCCAATGGGTCGGTGCGGCCGGCCCGCTTCTCCGCGGTCTGGCGCGGCTCGCGGAGGTCCGGCTTCGGCGGTTGCGTCACGCGCGGGATGTTGGCGAAGTACCTGTTGACCCACGCCATCGCCTGCGCCGGCTCGAAGTCGCCGACGATGACGAGCGCCGCGTTGTTGGGCGCGTAGTAGGTCTTGAAGAACGAGCGCGCATCCTCGAGCGTGGCCGCATCGAGGTCGGAGAGCTCGCCGTAGAAGTTGTGCGCGTTGTACCAGTTGGAGTTCGCGGCCATCGGCAGGTCGATCCATGGGAACCCGCCGTACGGCTGATTCAGGACGTTGACCTTGACCTCGTTCTTCACGACCTCCTGCTGGTTCTTGAGGTTGGCCGTGTCGATGGCGAGACCACGCATCCGGTCGGCCTCGGCCCAGAGCACCGTCTCGAGCGTGTGCGCGGGGACGACCTGGAAGTAGTTGGTGAAGTCGAAGCGCGTCGAGCCGTTGAGGATGCCGCCGTTCTGCTGGACGAGCTTGATGAACTCCATCTTGCCCAGGTTCTGCGAGCCCTGGAACATCAGGTGCTCGAAGAGGTGCGCGAAGCCGGTGCGGTCGCGCGGCTCGTTGCGAAAGCCGATGTTGTAGTAGACCGCGACAACCGCCGTCGGCACCGTCGTGTCGCGCGAGAGCACGACGCGGAGGCCGTTAGGCAGCTTGTGGTAGGCGACGGGGACGGTGAGGCGGGCGGTGGAGCGGGCCTGGGGGCGCGCGGCTCTGGACGCGCCGGCGGCCTGGGCGGCGAGCGGCGGAGACGCCGCGAGCAGCCCGAGGACGAGTGCGAGCGATCGCATCATCGGGGTGGGGTGGGGGTGACAGGACGGATCCTTTTTCTCTGACAACCGGATGCGGAGCCAGGGTTTGCGGCGGGCGACCCGTCGATGAAAGATGACCCGCAGGGCCCGAGGGGCGCCACCACCGCGCCTCGCTGGCGGATTCGCGAGCTCGAGCGAAACAGCCTCACGGACCGCAACGCTTTCCGGGCGCTCAACCTCGCCTGGATCGAACAGTACTTCGCGGTCGAGCCGCGCGACCGCTTCGAGCTGGACGACCCCGAAGCGCACATCCTCGAACCGGGCGGCCGCATCTTCCTCGCCGAGCTCGACGCCGACGGGGGTGTTGCGATCGTCGGCGCGTGCGCGCTCATGGTCGGGGATGGGGCGTTCAAGCTCGCGAAGATGGCCGTCGACCCCGTCGCACGCGGCATGGGAATCGGGCGTGCCCTCGCCGAGGCGGTGATCGACCGTGCAAGGGCCCTCGGCGCGACCGAGGTCGAGCTGTACTCCAACACCGTACTCGTGCCGGCGATCTCGCTCTACCGGTCGTTAGGCTTCGTCGAGGTGCCCCTTCCGCACAACGATTTCCGGCGCGCGAACATCAAGATGGTGCTGCCGCTGTAGACGTACGGTACAGCTTGCCTCATGACGCCGGGCACCTCCATATGCAGGCACGGCCGGCGCCGTCGCCCCCGAATGGCGGCGCTACCTGAAGTTCCCTCCGGCCGCACCGCCATACGGAGCGCACCGCGTTCCGGGAGGTCAAGATGCCGCGATTCACCGCGCTCTCCCTCGCCGTTGCAGTCCTCCTCCTCCCTGCCTTGCGCGGGGGCAATGCGCAGCAACCGACGGTCACGTACGTCAGCGCCGGCGACGTCGCGTCGAGCCGGATGCTGCCGTTGACGACGCGGGTCGCCGCCGCACGAACCCACGTCATCGCCGGCCAGCGTGCCCTCGACGCAGGGCTCGCCCCTGACGCCTATGCGCACTTCGAGCAGGCGGTGGCAGCCGACAGCACTTTCGCGTTCGCGCACCTTGGCATGGCGTACAGCGCGCCGTCGCTCACCGCCTACCGCGAGGCGCTGACCCGGGCGTCGCGATTCGCGCCGCGGGCGAGTCGGGCCGAGCGTCTCCTCATCCAGATCGAGGAACGGTCGCTCGCCGAGGATCTTCCTGGGGCGCTGGCGGCGGCGAAGGAGCTCGTACGGATCGCGCCGCGCAACCCGCGTGCGTACACCGCGCTCGCCGGCGTTCAATCGCAGCTCGGGAAGTTCACGGAAGCACGAGCGACGCTCGAGCGCGCAATCGTCGTCGACAAGCAGTTCGCGCCCGCCTACATCCAGCTCGGCAACTCCTACCTGCTGAGCGAGCCCCGGGACATGGCGAAAGCGGAGACGGCGATCCGGAAGGCGGTGGAGCTCGAGCCCAATGCGTATCTGCCGCACGATTTTCTCGGGGACGTCTACCGCGCGACCGGGCGCCTCGCCGAGGCTCGCGACGCCTACACCAGGGCAGCGGAGCTCGCGCCGACGGTGGGCCTCGAGCGCCAGCAGCGCGGGCATGTCAACACCTTCCTGGGCAACTGGGACGAGGCTCGCGCGGACTACGATGCGGCGATCGCGCTGTCGAAGGACAACGGCCGGGCGACGTTCGCGGTCTACCGGTCGCTCGTTCCGATCTATCAGGGCCACCCGCGCGCCGCGATCGACGAGTTGGAGGCGGTCGTCGCGGCGCTCGACACGATGAGCGTGCCCGATCGCGACGGCGGGAAGGTCTTCGCGCTGACGCAGCAGTTTTTCATCGCCGCGCACACTGGGGCGTTCGACGTCGCGGAGCGCGCGCTGACGCGCCGCTCGGAGCTCGCGCGCAAACGTTCGGCAGTACTCGCGAATGCGGACAACAGGCGCGCCGAGGAGGGTACGATTGCCTTCCTCGAGGGATTTCTCGCCCTGAAGCGTGGTGACTTCGCTGCGGCCACGGCGAAGGCCAACGCCGCGATGACCGCCGTCGCCGCGAACAAGAATCCGCGGAAGAACGAGGGTGCCCACGAGCTGCTCGGGCTCATCGCGCTCGAGCAGAAGAACTATGAGAACGCGCTCGCCCATTTCGCGCAGGGCGACCCGAACAACATCTACGTCACGTACTACCGGGCGCTCGCGCTCGAGGGTGCCGGCCGCCCCGCCGAGGCGGCGCCGCTGCTCGAGAAGGTCGCGACCTTCCACTTCAACAACACGGGCCTGGCGCTGGTCCGCGCCGACGCAAGAGCGCGCCTGGCGAAGAAGTAGGACGGATCGCCCAGCCGGCCCGCGACCGCCCGGCACCACGGGGAATGCGTGGCGCGGGGACGCGACGAGCGTCCCCGCGTCACGCGCCGCCAGGTCAGCGGCGGTGCGTGAGAACCTCGATCACCCCGCGGGCATGTCCCATTCCGTAGCGAAGCGACGCGTCGACGGACCCAGCATCCTGATCTCGCGCACCTGCGCGGCCGGAATCGTACGAACCTCCGACAGTGAAGCGAGCTTCATCCCGTCGAGGTAGACGATCCGCGGCTCGACGCGGAACGCAGCGCGATTCATCATGAGAAAGTTGGGACGGAGCCGGCTCAGCGCGTCCCAGGCGGTGAGGACGCGCGCGGCGGCGATCTCCGCAGCTGCCGGCACCTTCGCGCGCAGGGCCTGCGGCGGGCCCAGCTCGGCGCGGGCGGCCGGGCTGGCCGCGCACCCAGCGCGGTCGCTCGGCGCGAGCCAGGTCGAGCTCTACTCGAACACGGTGCTCAAGCCCGCGATCTCGCTCTACCGCTCGTTAGGCTTCGTCGAGGTTCCTCTCCCCCACAACGATTTCGAGCGCGCGAACATCAAGATGGTTCTGTCACTGCGCTCCTGAGCGCTGCGGCCGCACTCGCCTCCCCGATCGGGGACGGGTAAGATCATCCGCATGAGCCGCCATGTTCCCTTCTCCGCGCGTGTTTCCGCCGCGCTCCTGCTCGCCGTCACAGCCGCGTCCTGCGCCACGAGCCGAACGGCTGCCGACACGCCATCGGGCCCGCGCGTCACCACCGACGCCGGCGTCGTCGAGGGTCGCGTCGATTCCGCGACCGGCATCCTCAACTTCAGCGGCATTCCCTACGCGGCGCCGCCCGTGGGCGAGGGGCGCTGGCGTCCCCCGCAGGCAGTGACCCCGTGGCAGGGCGTGCGCATGGCCGACCGCCTTGCGCGCAACTGCATGCAGGTGCGCGTCTACGACGACATCGACGCATTCGCGGCCGGCGTCTCGGAGGACTGCCTCTACCTCAACGTCTGGACGGCGGGCACGGGCGGCGCGGCGCGACCGGTGATGGTCTGGATCCACGGCGGCGGCTTCTTCGCCGGCTTCGGCGGCGAGGAGCGCCACCATGGCGCGCGGCTCGCGCAGAAGGGGGCCGTCGTCGTGACGCTCAACTACCGGCTCGGGCCGTTAGGCTTCCTCGCCCATCCGGCGCTCGCGCGCGAATCCCAGCGCGGTGTCTCCGGCAACTACGCGCTCCTCGACCAGGTCGCGGCGCTAGAGTGGGTGCAGCGCAACATTCGGCGCTTCGGCGGCGACCCGTCGCGGGTCACGATCTTCGGCGAGTCGGCCGGTGGCTTCAGCGTCGGGACGCTCATCGCCACGCCGCTCGCGAAAGGGCTCTTCCAGGGCGCGATCATGGAGAGCGGCACCGGCATGGGTTTCTCGCAGCGCCGCGACTCGGCGGAAGCTGCGGGCGTGCGCTACGCCGAGGTGCTCGGCGTGAACGGCGTCGACGCCGCGGCCGCCGCGCGACTGCGTGCCGTCCCGGCGGAGACGCTGCTCGCGCTGCTCGCTCCACGCCCGCCCGCCAGCCCGGGCGGACCGCCGTCGCGGCCGCGCGCATCGCTGAGGCTCGGCCCCGTCGTCGACGGCTGGTTCCTGCCCACGCGCCCCGACTCGGCGGTCGCGCTCGGGGCGGCGAACCTCGTTCCCGCGATCGTCGGCAGCAACGCCGACGAGAGCAGCGAGGTCTTCGGTGCACCAGCCCGCGCCCTGGCGCGGATGCTCACTGCCCGCGGCGTCCCCGCGTACGTCTACCTCTTCACGCGCGCCGGCGAGGACAGCGCGAGCCGCGCCCGCGGCGCCTACCACAGCGCCGAGATCACCTTCGTCTTCGGCAGACCCCGACCGATTCTCGCCAGCGCCGGCCGCACTCCCTATGACTCGACACTCGCCGAGGCGATGAGCGACTACTGGGTCGCGTTCGCGGGAGCGCGCGACCCTAACGGTCCGCCCGCCGCGGGCCGGCTCCCGGTCTGGCCCCGCTACGACGCCACCACCGACGCGGCGATCGAGCTTGGCGCCACGATCGCGCCGCGACAGGGACTGCGGCGCGCGGTGTACGATTCGCTCGACGCTCTCGCCCGGCAGCGAGGTGAGCTGCGGCCGTGAGGA
>DATAIS010000083.1:0-1628 GCA_036262535.1 Gemmatimonadaceae bacterium
TCACCCGACCTGCCGCTCGAGCGGCGGCAGCATGAGATGATCGCGACGATGGTCTCGGTGACGAACCGGTGCCGGTATTGAATCGTCTCGCACGCAGAGTTTCTGCGTAAGGTCACGCTCGACGAATCGCTGGTCACCGCCCTCGAGACCGACTGGCGGACGGCACCGATCACCGACGCCGAGCGCGTGATGATCGAATACGTCGTTCAGCTCACGGAGGACGCGACGCGCATCTCCCCCGCGTATCACGACCGGCTCCGGGCGGCCGGCTTCGACGACCGGGGCATTCTGCAGATCACCCTGATCGCGAGTTGGTTCAACTACATCAACCGCGTCGCTGACGCACTTGGCGTAGGGCGCGACTGAGCGACCGGCGTCAGCGTCCGAAGCTGAAGGTGATCATCAGACGTCCCTCCGTCAGCGTGGTCGACCCCGCCCCGTCCACGACGTAGGTGTCCCACATGGTGCGGCGGCGCGTCTCGAAGGCGACCTGGACGCCGCGCGCGGCGCCCATGGTGAGGCCCGCTCCGGTGCTGAAGTTCCCGCGCGCGTCCGCCTCGTGGACCGGATCCCAACGGCCGGCGCCGAGGCCGGCGAAGACGTACGGCTCGACGACGAAGACCTCGGATATGAGAGGCTGTCCGACGACGAAGTCGGCGTCGAACGTCCACGCATAGGTCACATGGGTCGTGTCCCCCCAGTCGTCGACGGCGTCGCGCCCCGACTCTCCGATGCTGAGGCGCGCCCCGACCGGCCCGAGCTTCGCCATCCCGGAGATCCCCGCGATCGCGCGCGGCGTATGGGCATCGGTGGGCGAGGAAACGAAGAGGCCGGCGCTGGTGACGAACTGCGCAACCGCGGGACGCGCGGCGAGCAGCAGTCCGGCGCCAAGCAGGGCGTGCACGACGACGATCTGCGAGCGTCTCATGGCGATGGGCATGGTTGGCCTCCGTTGTCGGGACCGGAGATGCATGGCCGACGCCCCGTCGACCAATGCGGCAAGTCATGACGCTGATTAGACTTGTGCACCAGCCAGCGACCTGCTCCATAGGCGCTGTCCCCGCCGCTGGACGTCCCGATGTTCGCTCCCGGCGACACCTCACCACCTTCGAACTACACATGCGCGCTCGAATCGCTGGTCTGGCCACCGCGGCCGTCATCGTCGCTCTCCTGCCTAACGGCTGCGCCCGCAGCGCCGCCTCGCCCGCCGCGGCGCCAGCGCAGCGACCCCTGCCGGCCAGGTACGCGGGGCCCGCGACGCGCGCCGACATCACCGCCGGCGACCTCATGACGCGGCTGTACAAGTACGCCGACGATTCGCTGATGGGTCGCTACGCCGGGACCGAGTGGAACGACCGGGCGACGGCGTACATCGAGAGCGAGCTTCGTCGCCTCGGGCTCCAGCCGGGTGGCGAGAACGGCAGCTACTTCCAGTATCCGCTGGTCAGCCGCGTCATCGATTCAACGGTCGCGGTGCTCGAGGTGGACGGCACGCGCTTCGACCTCTGGCGCGACGTCGCCCCCCGCGACCAGGGCAACGGGACGCGGAGCTTCGACGGCGCGCAGGTCGTGTACGGCGGCAACCTCGGCGATCCGGCGACGCTGATCTCCAACAATGCGGCGGCCGG
>DATAIS010000084.1:0-5534 GCA_036262535.1 Gemmatimonadaceae bacterium
CGGCGAGGCGTCACACGGCACGTACGAGTTCTATGACGTTCGCGCACGGATCACCCGCCGGCTGATCGAGGAGCTGGAGTTCGACGCCGTCGCGGTCGAAGCCGACTGGCCCGACGCGTATCGCGTCAATCGGCACGTGCGCGGCGAGGACGGCGGCACCGCCGAAGAGGCGCTGCGTGGCTTCGTGCGCTTCCCGCAATGGATGTGGCGCAACGACGTCGTCGTCCGGTTCATCGACTGGCTGCGCGAGCGGAACGCGAGCACCGCGACGCGTGCGGCGGGCTTCTACGGGATCGATCTCTACAGCCTGCACACCTCGGTCGAGGAGGTACTGCGCTACCTCTGGAGCGTGGACGAGGACGCGGCGCGCCGCGCACGCGACCGTTATGCCTGCTTCGACCATTTCGGCGAAGACCTCCAGGCCTACGGCTACGCGACGGCCAGCGGAACCGAGTCCTGCGAGGAGGACGTCGTCAGGCAGCTGGTCGAGCTTCGCCAGAACGCCTGTCGCTACACGGCAGACGATGCCGCGACGACTCCCGACGAGCACTTCATGGCCGAACAGAACGCACGTCTCGTCCGCAACGCGGAGCGTTACTATCGCGCGATGTTCCGCGGACGGGTGTCGAGCTGGAACCTTCGCGACACCCACATGGCCGAGACGATCGAAGCGCTCCTCGCTCACCTCTCGCGCGACGGCCGCGAGGCGAAGCTCGTCGTCTGGGCGCACAACTCGCACCTCGGCGACGCCCGCGCGACGGAGATGGGACGGCGCGGAGAGCTCAACGTCGGGCAGGTCGTGAGGCAGCAGCACGCCGACCGCGCCTTCGGCATCGGCTTCACCACGCACACCGGGACGGTGACCGCGGCCGACGACTGGGACGAGCCCGCGCGCACGAAGCGCGTCGTCCCGTCACTCGCCGGGAGCCACGAGCGCCTGATGCACGACGTCGGCATTCCGGCGTTCACCCTCGACCTGCGCGACCGCGACGTCGCGCACGCGCTGCGCGAGCCGCGGCTCGAGCGCGCCATCGGCGTCATCTACCGGCCGGAGACCGAGCGAGCGAGCCATTACTTCGAGGCGCGGCTCGCCGACCAGTTCGACGCGCTCATCCACATCGACGAGACGCGCGCGCTCCGGCCCCTCGAGCGGGCGCCGGAGCACGACGTGGACGAGGTTCCCGAGACCTACCCGAGCGCGCTCTAGGGTCGGCGCCCGCGCGGGCCATTGCGGCGCGGGCCTCCCTCGCCGTCGCGCCGGAGCTCCTCGATGCGCCGCCTCAGCTGGTCCTGGAGCGCGAGATAGCCGGCGCGCTGCGAGGGCTGGAGGAACTTCGCGAGCTCGCCCTGCTCCTGCTCGGCGAGATCGAGCCGCTGCCGCTGGACGCGGAAGAGCCGCTTCAGCGCATCGTCGACGCGCGTGTTGTCGGCGCGCTCGTTGCGCGCCAGCTCCGAGCGCAGCACGAGGCGGGCGTCGCGCTCCTCCAGCGCGAGCGCGCGGCGGCGCGGCTCGAAGGTCGTGTTCACCTGCTGGAGCCGACGCAGCTGATCGTCGTTCAGGCGGAGACGCTCCTTCGCCACGGCGGCGATGCGCTCGCGCACCCGTGCTTCGAGCGCCGCGCCCCGCGCGCTGTCCGGCGGAAGCGGCTGTTGCGCCGCGAGCGGGGTCGCGGCCATCACGAGGGCCGAAAGAAGGATCGTGTTCTTCCTCACTGGATCTCCTCCGCTGTGGGATCGACGAACGTGGGGACGATGTCGGCGGGCTCCGCCGCCGGAGCCGCCTCGAGCGATGCGATGTCGTCGAGCAGGGTGTTGAGCTGATTCTCGTCCAGCTCCGCGAGGCCGCCGACGGGCGCGAGGGCCGCTGCGACTGCCGGCATCGTCACCGCCGCGAGGGTGTCGGGATCGTCAGTAACGCGACCCTTCTGCCAGACGCCGAAGGTCGCGAGACCTGCGGCGGCGAGGGCAATCGAGGCGGCGAGACGAACAGCGGACCAGCGCGTCGCGCGCACGCGGCTCGGCGCGTGTCTGCGCTGCCCCGTCACGGTCGCCGCGACGACGCCACGGGCGATGCGCGCGGTGTCGATCGACATGGCCGGCTGCAGCGCACGACGCGCCATCGCCAGCAGCGCGAGCTCGTCGCGACAGAGCGCACAGCCGGCAACGTGCGCGGCCACCCGCGAGCGCGCATCCCTGTCGAGCGTCCCTGCCGCGTAGTCGGGCAGGAGCTCGCGAATCGTCACGTTGTCGCAGTCACCCATCGAGAAACTCCTTCACAGCGCGCATCGCGTTGTGGTAATGCACCCGTGCCGCCCCTTCCGTCGTGCCCGCCACCGTCGCGATCTCCCTGTACGACAGCCCTTCGCCAACCCGCAGAGTGAAGACCTCGCGCTGCGTCGGGCTCAGCGTCGCGATCGCCGCCGCGAGCCGCCGTTCCGCCTCGTCAGCCACCACCGCGTCCAGCGCGTCGAACTCGGTGACGACATCACCCTCCTCGATCGGCACCGCGACCGGCCGGCGCGATCGCGCCCGCCGCCGGTCGAGCACGAGGCGCCGCAGGATCGTGAAGAGCCAGGTGCGCAGTGTGCTCTCGCCGCGGAACTGCCCCAGCGAGCCGAACGCGCGCACGAAGGTGTCCTGGACGATCTCCTCGATCTCGTCGCGCACGCCGAGGCTGGCCGCGAACCGCGCCAGCGGCGCGGCGTGGCGCTCGACGAGCGTCGTCGCCGCCCGCTCGTCGCCCGCCTGCCAGCGCTCGACGAGCGCTGCATCGCTCTCCTGACCGCCAGGATCGGAACCGGTCATGCACTCGTCCTGTGAGACGTCGTTCGTGCGCATACGTTAAGGCCTCCCGGCCAGGCCCGGCGGGTTCTAGCTTCGCGGGATGAGCCCTTCCGCCAGCCCCCGGCTCGTCGGTCATCGCGGAGCCCCCCGGGAAGCTCCGGAGAACACCCTCTCCTCCTTCGAGCGCGCCCTCGCCCGCGGTGCCGACGCCATCGAGCTCGACGTGCATGCCACCGCCGATGGAGTGGTTGTCGTCCACCACGATCCCGTGCCGCGGGCCCATACCCCCGAAGGTGACCCGGCGCGTACGCCAATCGCGTCGATGACGCTCGACGCACTGCGGCGGCTCACGGTTGGTACCACCGACCGCATCCCGACGTTGGCCGAAGTGCTCGAGCTGGTGGGGCGTCGCGCGACGGTGTATGTCGAGATCAAGGGCGCCGCCATCGAGGAGGCAGTCGCCGAGGCGATCGAGCGGGGCCCAGCCGAATGCGCGGTGCATTCCTTCGACCATCGCGCGATCGGGCGCATGCGCGAGATCGCTCCGCACATTCCACGAGGCCTGCTCTTCGACGTCGGCACGGCGCCCGACTTCTCAGGGATGGCGCGCCGCTACGAGGCGCGCGACCTCTGGCCGCACTGGTCGCTGATCGACGAACGGATGGTCCGCGACGCGCGTACCGCGGGGTCGCGCATCATCGCCTGGACGGTGAACGACGAGGCGGTCGCGCTGCGGCTCGCGAGGCTCGGCGTCGATGCTCTCTGTACCGATGACGTGCCCCTCATCCGGGCGAGGCTGGCCGCGGGCGTGGCGACCGGATAGCTTCGCGTCACCGACGGGACGCGCTGCGTCCCACCCCTCCCCCACCACCGATCTGGAGGACCACCATCGCGATGCGATCTTTCGCCATCGCCGTGCTGCTCGTCTCCACCGGCTGCGCCAGCGCGGCCGCGAGACCCACGACCGCGTCACAGCGGGCCGACAGCACCGCCAGGCCGAGCGCGACCACCGCGCAGGGCGTAGGCGCCGGAGGCGTCTCGACGCCTAACGCGGATCCCTTCCCGAGCACCTATCGGCCCTTTCCGTCGCGCGCGACGGTCGTCCGCAACGTCACCATCCTGACCGCCGCGGGGCCGGCGATCCGCAACGGCTCCGTCCTGCTGCGCGACGGCAAGATCGCCGCGGTCGGCGCCACCGTCGACGCGCCTGCGGATGCGGTCGTCATCGACGGCACCGGCAAGTACGTGACGCCGGGGATCATCGACGACCACTCGCACGTCGGCGCGGGCGCCGCTCCCGGCGGCCAGGGGACGCAGAACAACGACGTCAACGAGGCCACCAATCCGGTCACGGCGCACGTCTGGGTCGAGCACTCGGTGAACCCGCAGGATCCGCAGCTGCCGCGCGTCCTCGCCGGCGGTGTGACGACGATCCAGGTGCTCCCCGGCTCGGCGAACCTCATCGGCGGACGCAGCGCGGTGCTGAAGGTCGTGCCGGCGCGCAGCGTCCAGGAGATGAAGTTCCCGGGTGCGAAGCACGGCCTGAAGATGGCGTGCGGCGAGAACCCGAAGCGTGTCTACCAGCAGCGCGGTCCGTCGACGCGCATGGGCAACGTCGCCGGCTATCGCGCGGCGTGGATCCAGGCCGAGGGCTATCGCCGGCGCTGGGACAAGTGGAACGCGAACCATCAGGGCGATCCGCCGCAGCGCGACCTCGGCCTCGAGACGCTCGCCGAAGTCCTGCGCGGCAACATCCTCGTCCACAACCACTGCTATCGCGCCGACGAGATGATGCAGATGATCGACATCTCGAGGGAGTTCGGCTACAAGATCCGCTCGTTCCACCACGGCGTCGAGGCGTACAAGATCGCCGACGTGCTCGCGCGCGAGGGGATCTCGGGCTCGCTCTGGGCCGACTGGGGCGCGTTCAAGGTCGAGGCGAACGACGCGATCCGCGCCAACATCGCGCTCCTGCACAAGGCCGGGGGCCGCGCCATCGTGCATTCCGACGACGCGTCGGGAAGCCAGCGCCTCAACCAGGAGGCGGCGAAGGCGATGGCCGCCGGTATCGCGGCGGGCATCCCGCTCACCGAGGACGACGCGGTGAAGTGGCTGACGATCAACCCCGCCTGGGCGTTAGGCATCGACGACCGGGTCGGCTCGATCGAGGTCGGCAAGAACGCCGACGTCGTGCTCTGGTCGGGCAATCCGTTCAGCGTCTACACCCGCGCCGAGAAGGTGTGGGTCGATGGGGCGCTGCTCTACGACCGCAACGATCCCGCGCATCAGTGGCGCACCGACTTCGAGCTCGGCAACGTGCCGCTCGCGCAGACCGGAGGTGGCAAGTGAGGCAGACGATTCTTGTGCGTAGCGCGGTCATCGCTGCGCTCGCCGCGCTCCTTGCGCTGGCGCTGCCAGCCGCGGCACAGACGATCGCGATCACCGGCGGGAAGGTCTACCCCGTATCGGGCCCGCCGATCGAGAACGGCACGGTGATCATCCGCGACGGAAAGATCGCCGCGGTCGGCGCCAACGTCGCCATTCCCGACGGCGCGACGCGCATCGACGCGACGGGCAAGTGGGTCACGCCCGGACTCGTGAACGGCAACAGCAACGTCGGGGTCATCGAGATCGGCGCCGTCAGCGACACCCGCAACGAGAGCGCGCGGCCGGGCGAGGACAACGTCGCCGCCGCGTTCACGATCTGGGAGGGATTGAACCCGGCCTCGGTGCTCATCCCGCCGACGCGC
>DATAIS010000085.1:0-18721 GCA_036262535.1 Gemmatimonadaceae bacterium
CGGCGAGCTCGCGCTCCGAGCGCCCGCCGACGAGCACCGGCTGCAGGCCGAAGTCATGGCCGAGCGCGTCGCACCCCTCCGCCCACCGCTCGGGCGCCCAGTCCTTCTCCGGCTTGCTCGTCGCGACGACGATGCTCGCGACAGGGCGGGGCATCGGGGCGAAGAACTCGCGCTGCCACGCGCGTTCCTCCTCCCACGGCCCGAGCCGCCACTCCACTGGCTCGGGGGAGATGCCTAACGGTCGCAGGAACTCGAAGTACTGATCCTGGACGTGCTGCATCGGCGCGGGGTGGATGCGGTCGGTGGTGAACAGCCAGTTGAGGTCGCGCGCCCGCGCGCGGTCGAAGCCGAGCTTCACAGGTGACCGGGTCAGCGCCGTGACGAGGCCCGCCTTGAAGTAGACCTGGAGCGCGAGCACGACGTCGAAGGGACGGGACTGGAGCTGGCGCCGGAGGTCGCGGTACGCGCGCACGCCGTGGCTCCGGTCGAAGAGGAGGATCTCGTCTACCGACGGATGACCGCGCACGAGCGTCGCGGGTCCGGGCTGGAGCACCCAGGTGATGTGCGAGGCCGGACTCGCGCGCTTGATGGCGTTGATGACCGGCAGCACGTGGACGGCGTCCCCGACGGCGCTCATCATGACGATGCCGACCCGCCCGAGCGGCGCGAGGGGCGTTCCGGACACGGTCACGCGACGAGCTCCCGCGCGCGCCGCGCGAGCGTCTCGAGCTCGGCCTCGCTGACCGGCAGGCCACGGCGTGCGCGCAGCTTGCGCGCCGACCGCGAGAAGCGGGCGAGGTTCGCGTCGAGCGCCACGAGGCGCGGCACGCCGAGGACGACGCGATCCACGTCCACGACGGCCGGGCGCGCGGTCGCGCCATCGAAGGCGATGAGGATGTTCTTG
The DNA here is from genome assembly GCA_036262535.1 of Gemmatimonadaceae bacterium. GTDB lineage: Bacteria > Gemmatimonadota > Gemmatimonadetes > Gemmatimonadales > Gemmatimonadaceae > JABFXC01. Next base: position 905 of record DATAIS010000085.1, read on the forward strand.
AGATTGAGGTCTTCGTGCCGGGCCCCGGCCCGCGCGAGCGCGGCGATGAGCTGTGCTGAGAGCTCGATCAACGCCCCGCGGTCGCTGCCTTCGCCGCCGAACGCGTCCGCGAGGTCCTGCGCCGGCGCGATCTCCTCGACCATCACGTCGATCGTCACGAGCGGGCCTCGGGCCGGATAGAGTGCGAACCCAACCACCGCCGGCGTCGGCACGCCCGCGTCGCGCAGCGTAGCGGCGGTGCGCAGCTCCTCAGGGGCGCGGCCTGGTGCCACGAAGAGGTCGCGCGTGATCGGCGCGAGCATCCCGCCGTGGGTAGCGTGGCGCACGACCACCGACGTCCCGCTCCGTGGGAGGTCGATGCCGTACACCGGACGGCGTCCAGAATATTCGCGGCGGCGCGCGTCGCGCGCCGCCAGCGCATGGAGAGTCCCCGCGCCAAGCATCTGCCTGACGTCGTCGGCTTCGGCCTGGCGAACGACGGCGAGCGCGCCACCGCTCGCGACGCGCTCGTATCCCGGCGGTGTCTCGACCGAGACGCCGATCACGGCGTCGCGACGCGCCAGATCGCCGTGCGCTTGCTCTTTCCCTTGAGGTCGGCGCCGGCCCGCTTCTCCAGTGGCGGCGGTTCCCTGAGCGCCTTGCGGAAGGATTCGGTGAGCAGGATCTCGCCGCCATCGGCCGCCGAGCAGAGCCGGCTCGCCGTGTTGACTGTATCCCCGATGACGGTGAACTCGAGCCGGCGCTCCGACCCGATGTTACCGGCGAACGCCTCGCCGAAGTTGAGCCCGATGCCGATCGACAGCTCGGGACGGCCATCCCTGCGCCAGCGCTCGTTGAGCTGCTCGAGGGCCTGCATCATCTCGAGCGCCGCCTTCATCGCGCGGTCGGCGTCGTTCTCGCTCGCGATCGGCGCGCCCCACTGCGCCATCACCGCGTCGCCGATGAACTTGTCGAGCGTGCCGCCGTTCCTGAACACGCACTCGACCATCTCCGTGAAATACTCGGTGAGGAGCGACGCGATGTCGTCGGGCGTCATCTCCTCGGAGAGCTGGGTGAAGCCCCGGATGTCGCTGAACAGCACCGCGACCTGGCGCTTCTCTCCGCCGAGCTTGACGGCCTCGGGAGAAGTCGCGATCCGCTCGGCGAGCCCCGGCGCGAAGAAGCGCTCGAAGTTGCTGCGCGCCAGCGTCTCGCGACGAATGCGGTCGGCGAACTGTGAGTTCTCGATCGCGACGCCCGCGATCCCGGCGAATGCGATCAGGAACTCGAGGTCCTCCTCGCTGAAGCGACGCGCCGTAGTCAGGTTGTCGACGTAAAGGACGCCGAGCACCCGCTCCTCGCTGCCGATGAGTGGCCCGCACATCGCCGAGCGCACGCGCTGCATCACGATCGACTGGCCGCTGAAGCGCTGGTCCTCGAGGGTGTTGTCGGAGAGGATGGCGACCTTCTCCTCGACGACCTTGCGCACGATGGACTGCGGCACCATCCGGCCCGCGGTCACGCCCTTCTTGTCGCGCGCGATCTTCGGCTGGAGGACGCCCTTCTCGTCGGCGAGCAGGATGGCGACGCGGTCCACGTCGAGGATCTTGTAGACCTCGCCGACGATGCGGTCGAGCAGCGCATCAACGTCCACCGCGCGCGCGAGGCCCTTCGAGACCTCGAGCAGGAGGGCGAGCTTCTGCTCGGTCTTGTCCTCGACCGGCACAACCTCGCCGGTGACCTCGCCGATCGACGTCCGGTCGGCAGAGCGGCGGACGGCGCCAAAGGGCTGGCGCGACGCGCTGCTGTTCATCGGCAGCCGCCTGACGATCGTGGCGCCGCCGACACCCGAGGCCGGGAACTCGACCGGAGTGAGCGTCGGAAGACGGTTCTCGGCCGCCGAGGTCTCCTTGAGGCGGAAGGGCACCTTTCCGAAGGTGACGATGTCGCCCGGAGCGAGGCGCGCCTCGTCGACCTTCACGCCGTTGAGGAAAGTGCCGTTGCTCGAGCCGAGGTCACGGACGTGAACCCCGCTCTCGTCGCAGGCGACCTCGGCGTGCCGTCTCGAGATCGTTGGATCCAGGACCGGGATGTCACTGGTGAGAGCCCGCCCGACGACGAGCGTCCCCCCGGCGCGCAGCTCGAACGTCTGCTCGCCCTCGGTGCTGATCAGCTTGAAGGACATCGCGGCTACAAATATGACGTGCTCGATGGGCCTCGCCTAGCGCCCTGCGGCGACCCTCCAGCGTACGTTTCCGCACGGGAGGCGAGCGCTTGCCGCACCTGACCGATGGCAGCGAGCATCGCGCGCGCCTTGTTCTCGGTCTCCTCCCACTCACGATCCGGAACCGAATCGGCAACGATGCCGGCGCCCGCCTGCACGGATGCCACGCCGCCGGCGATGACGCATGTCCGGATGGTGATCGCGAGGTCCATCCGCCGATCGCCGCTCGCGATGTACCCGACGGCACCGGCGTAGGGACCGCGGCGCTCGGGTTCCAGCTCGTCGATGATCTCCATCGCGCGCACCTTCGGCGCTCCGGACATCGTCCCCGCGGGAAACACGGCACGGAAGACGTCGAGCGCGCTCGCACCGGCGGGCAGCCGGCCCTGCACCTCGCTCACTATGTGGAGCACGTGCGAGTAGCGCTCGACCGTCATCAGGTCGGTGACCGTGACCGTGCCGTAGCGGGCGATGCGGCCGACGTCGTTCCGCCCGAGGTCCACGAGCATGATGTGCTCGGCGCGCTCCTTCTCGTCGGCGAGCAGCTCGGCGGTGAGCGCCTCGTCCTCCGCCGGCGTGCGCCCCCGCGGCCGGGTACCGGCGATCGGGCGAACCGTCACGCGGTCGTCGGCGACACGCACCAGCAGCTCGGGTGAGCTGCCGACCAGCTCCACGCCGTCGAGCACGAGGTGGTACATGTACGGCGAGGGGTTGAGCGCGCGCAGCGCCCGATAGAGGGCGTCGCCGGGGAAGTCGTGCTCGACCTCGATGCGGCGCGCGAGGAGCACCTGGAAGGCATCCCCCGCGAAGATGTACTCACGGATGCGCTCGACGTCGCGCAGGAACCGCTCGCGTGCGTAGGTGCTGCGTCCGGTCGCGGGCGGCGCCTCGCGGTCGAGCTCGAGGGGGGAGAGGGTCGCCGGCTCGCGGAGGCGCGCGATGGTGGCGTCGATGCGGCCGACCGCCTCGTCGTGCGCGGCGCGAAGGGAGGACTCGGACGCTCCTTTCCGCACCGGCACGCCGGTGACGACGCGCGCCTGCGACTTGAGGTTGTCCACGATGACGACGACGTCGGTGAACACGAACAGCGCGTCGGGCGCGTCCACCGCGCGCGGCGGCGCGTCCGGCAACCGCTCGACGAGGCGCACGACGTCGTAGGCGAAGTACCCGACGGCGCCGCTCCAGAGCGCGCCGAGCCCGGGCACCTCGATCGGCTCGTGCTCGCCGACGATCGCACGCAGGTCGGCGATGGGGTCGCCGGGCGTCCGCGCGCCGTGCCAGCCACGGTCGGCGGTCCAGTCCTCGACGACGCCGTCGCGCAGCCGCCAGGCACCGCGCGGCTCGGTGCCGAGGAAGGTGTAGCGCGACCAGGTCTCGCTTCCCGCGGGGGCGGACTCGAGCAGGAAGGCGAAGGGACCGCGCCGCAGCTTCGCGAATGCGGAGACCGGCGTGTCGGTGTCGAGCAGGATGTCGCGCCACACGGGCACGAGCCCGCCCGCCGCGGCGAGCGCGCGGAACGAATCGAAGCTCACGCGACGACGATGGCTTGTACGCGCGCTGGACGCGGGAGATATTCGCGGGTCATGCGACGTGTCGTTCTCGCGGCGATCGCCGCGCTGATGGGTTGGGTGGGAAGCGCCTCAGCGCAGGGGTGGAACGACGATCGTTCGCTCGCCCGGGCGCGGGCCGCGACGGAGCGCCGCGCCCGTGAGCTCGCCGATTCCGGGCTCGTCGACTACAAGGCCCGCGCACACGGCTTCCTCACCTTTCTCGGACAGATCGTCGAGGAGCCGCAGAGCGAGCCGCCGAAGATCGTCAAGGCGGACGAGCTCATGCTGCAAGTGTACTGGAAGTCGCCCAACCTGAGCAAGCAGCTGATCTCGGGTCGCCGTGATACGACGCTCCTTCCGACCGACATCTCCTATCACCGCGACCATCTCGGCATCGTCCAGAACAACTTTCCCGGGATCATCCGCCTCGGCGATGGCGACGAGGTGCTCGACGTGCCGCATCCTCTCTCGCCGACCGGTTTGAGCGAGTACGACTTCGCCGTCGGCGACTCGCTCAAGATCGTCATCCCCGGGCGCGAGATCACGGTCGACATCCTGCGCGTGCGGCCGAAGGACGATCGCCAGCCGCGGGTCGTCGGTGCGGTCTTCGTCGAGCGGGAGACGGGACAGGTCGTGCAGATGGCCTTCTCCTTCACCCGGTCGGCGTTCCGCGACAAGGCGCTCGAGGACATCTCGGTCATTCTCGAGAGCTCGCTCGTCGAAGGGCGCTACTGGCTGCCGAGCCGGCAGGAGATCGAGATCAGGCGTACCGGCACCTGGCTCGAGTATCCCGTGCGCGGCATCATCCGCGGCCGCTGGGAGATCTGCTGTCACGAGGTGAACACGGGAATCCCCGCGTCGATGTTCGCGGGACCCGAGATCGTCGCCACGGCGCCACCGCAGCAGCTCCGCCGCGGCTTCCAGGGGCGAATCCTCGATTCGCTGCCTCCCGACGTACGCGCCGTGACCGACGAGGACGTGCGGCAGATCCAGGAGGAGGCGCGCCGCCTCGTCCGCCACCAGGCGCTGGAGCGGCGCCGCGGGGCGGCGCTCGGCGTTCGCGGCATCTCCGACTTCGTGCGCGTCAACCGCGTCGAGGGCCTCGCGTTAGGCGGGGCGCTGGCGGGGCGATGGGGTGGCGGGATGGTTACCTCCGCGGCCGCACGCTACGGTTTCGACGACCACTTCCTCAAGGCGCGAGCGTCCATCGCCGCACGGCGCGCCAGCGGGAGCGCCGTCGAGCTCTTCGCGATGAACGACTTCCGGGATGTCGGCGACGTGCAGGAGGTCTCCCTCGCGCGCAACAGCATCGCCGCGCAGGAATTCGGAAGCGACTACACCGACCCCTACCGCGCGATGAGCGTCGGCGCCCGACTTCGCTGGGTGGCGCCGCTGGGAATGGTGTGGCGGCTCGAGGGCGCGGCCGAGAGCCAGCACGCTGTCGCCATCCATGCGCAGCCCGCAAGCGGACGCTACGAGCCGACGATTCCCGCGCTCACCCGTCGCGGCTTCCGCGGCGAGCTTTCGCTCGAGCGGGGACCGCCACTGACCGTTGGTGGCATGAGCGTTCGCGGCGGCGCGAGCCTGACGTGGGTCGAGATGAAGGCCATCGACTCGACGAGCCGGGCGATCCGCTGGGTCGCGAACGCCGAGACCGAGCGCGCCTTCGGGAAGGCACGGCTGCTCACGCACACGCTCGGCGCGGGCGTCGCGCGGACGGGTGTCCACGCTGCGCAGGATCTCGTCTACCTCGGCGGACCGGTGACCGGACCCGGCTACGAGTTTCACGCCTTCGCCGCGCGTGCCGCCGCGATGGAGCACGTCGAGCTCCAGTTCTCCGTGCCGTTCGTCCCGGTCCCCCTCGGACGATTCGGGCGCGCGGGTGGGGAAGGGACGCTCGCTCCATACCTCCACGTGGTGTACGTCTCCGGCAACGCGGCGCGTTCACCCGACCCTTCGGATCGCGCTGCCTTCTTCCCCTCCGCCGGCGTCGGCTTCTACCCACCGTTCGAGATCCTGCGAATCGACGTCGCACGCGGTCTCCGTGACGGCCGCTGGACCTTCGGCATCGACCTCACCCGCGACTTCTGGCGCGTGCTCTAGCCGTCGCGCGCGTCGGCGCGATGACGGCGCCTCGCCGCGCGTGCCTGACGTTCGGGGCATGCGCTCCCGAACCGATCCGGCACCGCGCTGGGATGGCAGCTCGCTCGATCCCTTCGCCGTCGACGCGCTTCCAGAGGAGTGGGCGCGCCGCCAGCAGGTCGTCCCCGTCGCGCTGACGCCTTCGACGATCACCGTCGCGACGAGCCGTCCCGCGGATCTGGACCTCGAGCGCGCGATCGGCTTCGCCACCGGGCGAAGAGTGGAGCTGCTGCTCGCCACCCCAGACACCATCGCGCGCGCGCTCGACCGCGCGTATCGCGTCGATCTACCGGCAGCGGCGGAGCGTGCCGCGGCGGCGCAGGCGAGCGACGGCGGCGACGGCGGGATCATCGGGCTCGTGGACACCCTCATCGCCGAGGGAATCGCCGCCCGGGCGAGCGACATTCACCTCGAGCAGGAGTCGGCCGGGCTGGCGGTGAAGCACCGCGTGGACGGCCTGCTGCGCCACGTGCGCACCCTCGACAGCGAAGCGGGGGTGCCTCTCGTCTCGCGCATCAAGATCATGGCAGGGCTGGACATCGCGGACCGGCTGCGTCCACAGGACGGGCGCATCGCGGTCGCCTCGCGCGCCGGACAGGTCGACGTCCGCGTCTCCACGCTTCCCGCCGCCCACGGGGAGAAAGTGGTGCTGCGCATCCTCGACGCTCGCGGCACGGCGGCGACGCTCGACTCCCTCGGCGTCGATGCGCCGACGCTCGCCGCCGTCGCGCGCATCCTCGAGGTGCGCGAGGGGATGATCCTCGTCACCGGTCCCACGGGGTCGGGGAAGACGACCACGCTCTACGCCGCGCTGGGCGCGATTCGCGAGCGCGGCGTCAACATCGTGACCGTCGAGGATCCGGTGGAATACAGGCTCGCCGGAATCGCGCAGGTGCAGATCTCGACGAAGACGGGGCTGACGTTTGCCGCGGCGCTGCGCTCGATCCTCCGCCAGGATCCTGACGTGATCCTCGTCGGCGAGATCCGCGATCGGGAGACGGCGGCGATCGCGGTCCAGGCGGCACTCACGGGGCACCTCGTGCTCTCGACGCTGCACACGATCGACGCGCCGAGCGTCGTCGCACGGCTCGAGGACCTCGGCGTCGAGCGCTACAAGATCGCGAGCGCGCTCAAGGGCGTGCTCGCGCAGCGGCTCGTGCGCCGCCTCTGTCCGGGCTGCCGCGTGCCGGACACCGGGCCGCCCGCGCTTTCCCTCGCGCGGTGGTTTCCGGCTGGCGCGCTGCGCTGGCGCGAGGGAGGCTGTGTCGCGTGCAGCGGGACGGGATACCGCGGGCGACTCGCGCTCGTCGAAGCGCTCGAGGTCTCGCCTCCCATCGAGCGCGCGATCGCCGCGGGCGAGCCGCCGACCCGGGTCGGCGACGTCGCCTTCGACGCCGGGATGCGTCGCCTCTGGGAGGCTGGTGTCGCGCAGGTCGGCGCCGGCGCGACGTCCGTGAGCGAGCTGACACGCGTCGTCGACCTGCCCTTCCCGCCGCAGGTGGCAGCACTCGTCCGCGAAGCGCGCGAGCGCCGCCCCGACCCACTCGAGGAGGTGGCCCACTTCGATCTCCTCGCTCCGCCGTGAGCCGACTGGCGGCCGCGGGTGCTAGCTTTCGCGCACACCCTCGCCGCCATGACCGAGCTCTCGATCGGCACCATCGACGTGTATGTGATCCGCCCGCTCCAGCCAGCGTGGCGGGTTCTCGTCGTGCAGCGCGGCCTCGACACGCGCTGTCCCGGCGCCTGGGAGACGGTGCACGGGCGGATCGAGGTCGGCGAGTCGCCGGAGCAGGCAGCGGTGCGAGAGGTGCGAGAGGAAACCGGCCTCGCCGTCGCGCGGCTGTACAACGTCACGGTGCAGCCCTTCTACCTGCACAGGTCCTCGACGGTGCAGTTCGCGGTGGTGTTCGCGGCCTTCGTCGACGAGCCGGCGAACGTCACGCTCGGCGACGAGCACCAGCGCTACGAGTGGCTCGACGCCGCGGCAGCGCGCGAGCGATTCGCGTGGCCGCGCGAGAAGGTCGCGCTCGACGAGGTCGCGCACCTCCTCCGCGCCGGCGACGCGGGGGCGGTCGAAGACGTCCTCCGCGTCTTCTAGCCTAACCGTCGCCGGCCCGCTCGCGCGCCGTCGGCAGGCAGTCATTCTGGTGGGGCGCGTTCGGCTTCACGCGGACGGACTTGGCCGGGATGCCGACGTTGACGTGGTAGGGACGGACGTCCTTCGTCGCCACCGCCATCGCCCCGACCATCGCCTGCGTCCCGACGCGCACGCCGGCGAGCACGGTCGCGTGGTAGGTGATGCGCACGCCGTCCTCGAGCACGGTCACGGCATTGGTGACCTCGCGCTGCTCGACGATGCTGTGGGTGTGGCTGTAGATGTTGGCGTAGTCGCTGATCGACACCCTGTTCCCGAGGACGATCCCGCCCCGGTCGTCGAGGAGGACGTGGCGGTGGACGACGACGTCGTCACCGACCTCCATGTTGTAGCCGAAGGAGAACTCCACGTGCTGGAACGCCTTGAAGTTCGAGCCGCAGCGCCGGAAGACGTGCGAGGCGAGGATCCGCCGCAGCTGCACGCCGACGTCCACGAGCTGGCCGCCTGACGGCGAGCGGTCGAAGGAGTACCAGAGCCAGAGCAGCGGCTTCACGCGCTGGAACTTCGTGTCGTCGCATTCGGCGTAGTACTCGGGCTCGAGCGTGACGTTGCGCGGGTCGAGCGCGGCGAGCATGAGGCGGGTGCCGGCCGGGATCCGCTCGTCGTTCACCGCTTCCTCCCAGTTCGCGGCGTACGCGGGCGCGAGGATCTCGGCGAGCGTGCGGCGGCAGAGGAGCGCGCGGTCGCAGCGCGGGTCGCGCAGCTCGTCCTCGATGCGATCCAGCCACTCGCGGGCGATGCGCTCGGCTGGCGCGGCGGCAAGGGTGCGCAGGGGCAGGTAGGCCATGCGAGAATATCGCACGCCTCGCGCGCTGTTCGCCAACGTACCGGTCAGGACGACGGCTGACGGGCGTGAGGATCAGGGCGTGCGACCGGCCGCCGGCGCGCGCGACCGGACGAGCGCGCGCTCGCGCTCGATGCGCTGCTGGATCGTTCCCCACGAGTCGTCGCGCGCTCCCTCCATCCGCGCGACGATCGGCTGGTCGGGATCGACGCCGTCGGGGAAGAGGTAGACCGCGCTCTGGGTCTGGTTCTGGCTCACGCGCTGCTCGCCGAACCCATTGGTGAGGGGAATGATCTCGAGCGCCCGGAAATCGCGTCCGGAGATGCCGAGGGTGAGCTCCTGCGGCGAGAAACGCGCGTCGGGGGCGAGCCCGAAGAAGCTCACCAGCCAGACGTTGCGCTCCCGAAGCAGGTAGCGCGCGGCGAGGCGCTCGATCGTCTCCCGCCTGCTCTCGCGCAACCCGTGCAGCGATCGATACGAGTCGGGCGACAGCACACGGATGATCGACTCGTCGAGCGGTATGGCGCGGATCTGGACGTTGGCGACCATCATCCGCAGCGCGATGTCGTCCTGGCGCAGCGTGCCGTAGCCAGCCGGAACGAGCGCGCTCGTGTCGCGCGCGGCGGCCGGGGCGGCGGAGCCCTGCCGCGGCGTCGCCGGAGTCGGCGAGCGGGGCGCGGAGGAGCACGCGGCGACCAGCGCCGCGCATGAGGCGGCGAAGACTCTCATTCGCCCTCCCGCCAGCTGGGGGCACCGACCAGTTCGAGGATTGCTTCCGCCAGCTCGTCACGGCCGTGACGCGTCACGGCGCTGAAGGGGATGACCTGGTCTTCCTCGACGCCGATGGCGTCGGCCAGCGCCTTCACGCGGTCGCGAAGCGCCGCAGGCGAAATCTTGTCGGCCTTCGTCGCGGCGACGATCACCGGCGCCCCCAGCTCGGCGAGGAAGTCGAGCATCTGCAGGTCGTCGGGGGTCGGATCGTGGCGGATGTCGAGCAGCTGGACGACGCCGCGCAGTCCGCCGCTCTCACGGAGGAATCCCTCGATCAGCGGGCGCCACTCGCTGCGGCGTTCCTTGGAGATCCGCGCGTAGCCGTATCCGGGAAGGTCGACGAGAACGAAGTCGTTGTTCACGCGGAAGAAATGGATCTCGCGCGTGCGGCCGGGGGTGTTGCTGACGCGCGCCAGCTTCTTCCTGCGGACGAGCGTGTTGATGAGCGACGACTTGCCGACGTTCGAGCGGCCGGCGAAGGCGACCTCGGGGAACGGGTGCGTCGGCCGCCAGCCCGTCGGGCTCGCCATCGGCCCGAGGTACTCGATGTCACGGATGACGAGCGGATCGGCCGCCACGAAGGTCAATGCGCGAGAGGCGCCGACGCGTGAGTGCTCGCGCCCGCGGGGACGGCTCCGAGGGCGAGCGCGAGCACCTGGTCCATCTGCTTCACCGGGTGGAAGACGACCGCATTGCGCACCTCCTCGGGCAGCTCGTCGAGCTCACGGGCGTTCGCGGCGGGGATGACGACGTGCCGAACGCCGCAGCGATGTGCCGCGACCGACTTCTCCTTCAGGCCGCCGATGGCGAGCACCCGTCCACGCAGCGTGAGCTCGCCCGTCATGGCGACGTCGCCGCGCACGGGGACGCCCGTCAGCGCACTCACGAGCGCGGTCGCGATCGCGATCCCCGCCGATGGGCCGTCCTTCGGGGTTGCTCCGGCCGGCATGTGGACGTGGATGTCGCGGGTGCGGTGGAAGTCGCGCTCGATGCCGAGCGCCTGCGCGCGCGACCGCGTGTAGCTCAGCGCCGCGCTCGCCGACTCCTTCATCACGTCGCCTAACGTTCCGGTGAGCGCCAGCTTGCCGCGGCCGGGGAGCACCGTGACCTCGATCTCGAGCACCTCGCCGCCGGCGCTCGTGTAGGCGAGGCCGCAGGCGACGCCGACCTTGTCGTCGAGCGAGCGATCCTCCTCGTCGAAGGGCGCGGCACCGAGCAGCGCATGGAGCTCCGATGCGGCGACGACGATCCGCTGCCGCTCCGCGGTCGGCTCCTCGGCGTCACGCCGCGCGAGCTTGCGCGCGAGACGGGCGATGCGGCGCTCCAGCTCGCGCACGCCCGCCTCGCGCGTGTAGCCGCGAATGACCGCCGAGATCACGTCGTCGCCGATCTCGACCCGGGCGCGGTCGATGCCGTTGCGCTCGAGCTGCTTCGGTATCAGGAAGCGCCGCGCGATCGCGATCTTCTCCGGATCGAGGTACCCCGGCAGGCGGATGATCTCCATCCGGTCGCGGAGGGGCTCCGGGATGCCGGCGAGCGAGTTCGCCGTCGTCACGAAGAGCACGTCCGAAAGGTCGTAGTCGACCTCGAGGAAGTGGTCGTTGAAGGCGCGGTTCTGTTCGGGGTCGAGCACCTCGAGGAGCGCGGCCGCGGGATCGCCGCGATAGTCGGCACCGAGCTTGTCGATCTCGTCGAGGAGGATGACCGGGTTCACGACGCCGGCGCGCCGCATCGCCTGGACGACGCGCCCCGGCATCGCGCCGATGTAGGTGCGGCGATGGCCGCGGATCTCGGCCTCGTCGCGGACGCCACCGAGCGACATGCGGACGAACTCGCGCCCGAGCGCGCGCGCGATCGAGCGGCCGAGGGAGGTCTTCCCGACGCCGGGGGGACCGACGAGACAGAGGATCGGCGACTCCGGGCGATCGACGAGCGCGAGGACGGCGATGTAGTCGAGGATCCGCTCCTTCACGTCGACGAGACCGTAATGATCCTCGTCGAGGGCGGCGCGCGCGCGCGCGACGTCGGGCCGCGTCGCGGTCCGCTCCGTCCACGGCAGCGCCAGCACCCAATCGAGGAATCCGCGCGCGACGGTGCTTTCCGGGGACATCGGCGACATCTTGCGCAGCCGCCGCAGCTCGCGCCGTGCGCGGGTCATCACCGTCTCCGGAAGCGCCTTCGCGGCGAGCTGCGCCTCGACCTCCGAGAGGTCGTCGGCGTCTTCCTCGCCGAGCTCGCGGTGGATCGCGCGCAGCTGCTCCTGGAGGTAGAACTCGCGCTGGTTGCGGAAGAGCGTCCCGCGGACGTCGTCGTCGATCTTCCGCTCGAGACGGAGGAGGTCGAGCTCCGTCGTCAGCGTCGCCGTGAGCCGGTCGACGAGCGTCTCCAACGAATCGGCCTCGAGGAGCTCCTGCCGGCGGTCGGTGCCGACGGTGAGGTGCGCGGCGACGCCGTAGGCGCGCTGCTCCTCGTTGGGCGCCCCCTGGACCATCGCCGCGACCTCGGCGGGGAGCCGACGGTGCAGGGCGACGTATTCCTCGAAGAGGTCGAGCGCGCCACGCAGCCGCGGCGACGGCGACGTAACGCGGTCGATCGGCGCGGGCACGGCGACGGCGCGGACGAAGGCGCCGGTGGGCGCGTACCGCGTCACGCGCGCCCGCGCGATTCCCTCGACGAGGACGCGCGCGGTGCCGTTGGGGAGCCGCGTGATCTGCCCGATTCGCCCGACGACTCCGGTCCGATGCAGGTCCGCCGCCGCCGGCTCCTCGACCTCCGCCGCGCGCTGCGCGACGAGGAAGATGAAGCGATCCTCCTCCAGCGCCGTCTCCACCGCCGCGAGCGTCGCCGGCCGCCCCACGATCAGCGGCGTGACGACGTACGGGAAGATGACGAGGTCGCGCAGCGGCAGGACGGGGAGCCGCTCGGGAACCGTGAAGGTTTCCGTGTCGCGGATGTAGGTGACGGACATGGGGCGGAATCTAACGGCTCAGCCGGTTCGCGTTAGCGTCAGCGGCCAACCACCGGCCCGGGGCTCTTAGCTCTTCGCGTCGAGCGACGGCGTGAAAAAAACGGCGTTGACGAATCGGTCAACGCCGTTGCTTTACGCTAACAGCTAAGAGCTCAAAGCCGCTCGCCCTACGCTTCTTTCTTCTGCCTCTTCGGCGAGATCTCGAGCAGCGGCGGCTGGCGGTTCACGACCGTCGCTTCCGTCACGCGGACCTCGGTGACGTCCTCGCGGCTCGGCAGCTCGAACATCACGTCGGTGAGCATCTCCTCGAGGATCGCGCGCAGGCCGCGCGCGCCGGTGCCGCGCTTGAGCGCCTTCTGGGCGACGGCGCGGAGGGCATTCTCGTCGAAGGCGAGCTTCGTGTTCTCGAGCTCGAAGAGCTTCGCGTACTGCTTGGTGAGCGCGTTCTTCGGCTCCTTGAGGATGCGCACCAGCGCCTCCTCGTCGAGCGCCTGAAGCGGTACCGTCACCGGAAGACGGCCCACGAGCTCGGGGATCAGGCCGTAGCGCAGCAGGTCGTCGGGCTCGACTTCGGCGAACGGATTCTTCGCGCGATCGCGCTCGGCGTTGCTTCCCTCGCCGCTGCCGCCGAAGCCGATCTGCCGGCGGCCCGTGCGCGACTCGATGATCTTCTCGAGCCCGTCGAAGGCGCCGCCGCAGATGAAGAGGATGTCCTTCGTGTTGATCTGGATGTATTCCTGCTGCGGGTGCTTGCGGCCACCCTGCGGCGGAACCGAGGCGACGGTGCCCTCGAGGATCTTGAGCAGCGCCTGCTGCACACCCTCGCCGGAGACGTCGCGCGTGATGCTCGGGTTCTCGCTCTTGCGCGCGATCTTGTCGATCTCGTCGATGTAGACGATGCCCCGCTCGCACTCGGCGACGTTGAAGTCCCCCGCCTGGAGCAGCCGGACGAGGATGTTCTCGACGTCCTCCCCGACGTACCCCGCCTCCGTCAGCGTCGTCGCGTCCGCGATCGTGAAGGGCACGTCGAGGATGCGGGCGAGCGTCTGCGCGAGGAGCGTCTTGCCCGTTCCGGTCGGCCCGATGAGGAGGATGTTCGACTTGTCGAGCTCGACATCCTCGTCCCTGACCGACTGAACGTTGATCCGCTTGTAGTGGTTGTAGACCGCGACCGACAGCGCCTTCTTGGCCTGCTCCTGACCGATCACGTACTGGTCGAGGACGTCCTTGATCTCCTGGGGCGTCGGGACCTGGGTGATCGCCTCCGCTACCTCACGCTCCTCGTCCTCGGCGAGAATCTCGTTGCAGAGGGCGATGCACTCGTTGCAGATGTAGACCGAGGGGCCGGAGATGAACTTCCGGACCGAATCCTTGGACTTTCCGCAGAACGAGCAGCGTAGGTGCTTATCGTGGGACATTGGCGCGTGCGGAGGGGGACAGCGTGCGACGGGAGGGCGGCGCAGCCCTCCGAGAACTAACAGACGCGGTTGAGACGGTCAAGCAACAAGATGGGGTGATGCATATGTGAACCTTTTCACAATGCATCACCCCATCTTGACGAACGTCAATCACTTCTTCCCGTCGCTCTCCGCGGGGATGTCGCCGCGGTGCGAGATCACCTGGTCGATGAGACCATACTGCACCGCGTCCTCGGCCGACATGAACTTGTCGCGCTCGACGTCGCGCTCGATCTGCTGCACCGTCTGACCCGTGTGCTTCGCCATCAGCTCGTTCATCTTGCCGCGCAGATACAGGATCTCCTTCGCCTGGATCTCGATGTCGGCCGCGGTTCCCTGCGCGCCGCCCGAGGGCTGATGGATCATGATGCGCGAATGCGGCAGCGCGAGCCGCTTCCCCTTGCGTCCCGCGGCGAGAAGGAACGCGCCCATGCTCGCCGCGAGCCCCATGCAGATCGTGTTCACGGGGCTCTTCAGGAACTGCATGGTGTCGTAGATCGCGAGCCCCGCCGACACGCTGCCCCCCGGCGAGTTGATGTAGACGTGGATGTCGCGGTCGGGGTTGTCCGCCTGCAGGAAGAGCAGCTGCGCGATGACGATGTTCGCGACGTCGTCGTTGATCGGCGTCCCGAGGAAGATGATCCGGTCCATCAGGAGCCGGGAGAAGATGTCGTACGTTCGCTCGCCGCGGCTCGAGCGCTCGATCACATAGGGCGGATAGATCGTCGGCATGTGTTTCGTGTATCCCGTCTGAGTGCGAAGGAAGGAACGCGCCGCTATTCGGCCGCGTTCCGCTCCTTGAGCCAGTTGAAGACTTTCTCCTCGGTGATGCTGCGCTCGATCTCGCGGAGCCGTCCCGCCTTCTGCAGCGAGGCGTACACCTGCGAGGGGTTGGCGCCACGCTTCTCGGCGACTTCGGCGACGCGCGCGTCGATGTCCGACTCGCTCGCGCTCAGTCCTTCGCGCTCGGCGATCGCCTCGATCACGAGATCGCGGCGCACCTGCCGCTCGGCAACGGGGCGGAACTCCGTCGCGAAGCGCTCCTTCTCCGCCTCCGGCACCTGGAACTGCTGGACGTACGCCTCGCTGAGCTGCGCGACCCACGCTTCCGGGACGTCGAACGGGTTCGCCTCGATGACCTGATCGACGAGCTGCGTCCGGAACTGCGACTCCGCCTCTCGATCGGCGTGCGCTGCGAGATCCGTCCGCACCGCATCGCGGAGCGCGTCGATCGAGTCGAAGTCGCCCGCTTCGCGCGCGAAGCTGTCGTCGAGTGCCGGCAGCGACTTGCGCTTCACGTCGAGGAGCTGGACGCGCACCGGCTTGGTCTTGCCGCGCTGCGCCTCGTCGGGGAAGTCGTCGGGCCAGCGGACCGGGCGCTCGATCGTCTCCCCCGGCTTCGCCTCCATGATCACTTCCTCGATCGCCGCGATCGCCTGGCCTTCACCGATGACGATCCGGTATTCCTTGCCCTCGCCAGGAGGGGCGTCGCCCTCGGCCGTCGCGAGGTTGACCGTCACCATGTCGCCCGGCGCGGGCTTGTCCTCGATAGGCGTCCAGGTGGCCTTCTGGTCGCGCAGCGCGTCGAGCTGCTCCTGGACCTGCGCGTCGGTCACCTGCGCCATCGGTCGGGTGACGCGGAAGCCGCTCGTGCGGGAGAGCTTGACCTCCGGGCGCACCTCGAGATGCAGCTCGAAGGTCAGCGGCCGGTCCTCGTCGAAGTGGACGTGATGGACGTGGGGCTGCCCTGCGGGCTTGAGCTTCTCGCGGTCGAGGACCTCCTGATAGGCGTCCTGGACGAGGGTTTCGAGCGCCTGCTGGCGGATGGCGTCGGCGAAGCGCTTCCGGACGACGGCCGCCGGCGCCTTGCCGGGACGAAAGCCGGGAAGACGGGCCTGCGAGGCGTAGCGGCGCGCCGCCTTGTCCTCGGCGGCGCGGACGGTCTCGACGGGTACGGACACTTCGAGGAGGCGCTCGAGCCCCTCGCTCTTCTTGGTCGTGATCTGGATGTCCATCGTGCGGTAGGGCGCGAACGTTGGGGAGCGATGGGCGCTCCCGGTCCCTCACAAAGATAACTGGTGGGGGGAGTCACAGCCCGGGCGTGACCCCGGGGGGGGCAGGGGCGTCCTGATTGTTGGCACGCCGTCCGAATGGCCGGCCGGAGCCTTTCAGACGCCCCAACCCCCCATCCAAGGACCATGCGTACACTCCGTACCATCGCCCTGGCCGCGGCCCTCGCCATTCCGGCGATGGTCTCGGCGCAAGCGCCCGCCGCGAAGTCGAACGTCCTCTCGATCCAGCCGCTCGCCGCGATGTTCACGGTGTACGCGGGTGAGCTCGAGCACCGCCTCGGTACCGCGTCGACGATTGGCCTCGGCGCCAGCTACTGGAGCCATGGCGACACCAACAAGGACGGGTCGAGCGGCAAGTATGCCTCGGGCGACCTCAAGTTGAAGTATTATCCGCAGGGCCACGCCCTCGAGGGCTTCTCGGTGGGCGGTCAGGTCGGCTACACCAGCCTGACGGGCACCGAGACGACGATCAACGGCTCGACGACGACGACGCAGAAAGAGACGCTCTCCGGTCCGACGGTCGGGATTTCGCTCGACTACAACTGGCTGCTCGGCGCGACCAAGGGCTTCTACATCGGCCTCGGCGCCGGGGCGAAGAAGCTGTTCATCAAGGACAGCGCCATCCTCACCGACGTGATCGCGACATATCCGACGGCGCGCCTCTCGATCGGCTTCGCGTTCTAGGCTGGTCTGCTTCGAGGAGAGAAGGGCGGCGCCGTCAGGCGCCGCCCTTCTGCATTCACGCCGTCGCGCGAGCGAGCCGGCCGCTCGCGACATCCTCGGCGACGAGCTCGGCGGCGATCTTCCCCGAGCTGATCACCCCCGGCAGCCCCGCGCCGGGATGTGTCCCCGCGCCCGCGAAGTAGAGGTTCGGCACGTCCTCGCTCCGGTTGTGCGGCCGGAACCAGGCCGACTGCGTCAGCACCGGCTCGATGCCGAAGGCGCTGCCGAGCTGGCTGCCCAACGTGTCGCGGAAATAGCGCGGGTCGATGGTGCGCTCGGTGACGATGTGGCGCGAGAGACCGGGCATGTAGCGCTCCTCGAGGTAGCGCACGATCGCGTCGCGGTACGGCCGTGCCGCCGTCGCCCAGTCGGTGCGTGAGCGGAGGTTCGGCACCGGCGACAGGACATAGAAGGTGTCGCATCCCGCCGGGGCGAGCGACGGATCCGTCGCCGTGGGGCGGTGAAGGTAGAGCGAGAAATCCTTCGCCAGCGGGCGCGCGCGGAAGATGTCGTCGAGCAGCGGCGCGTAGCGGGGGCCCATCAGGATCTCGTGATGCGCGAGCTCGTCGTAGCGGCGGTCGGTGCCGAAGTACATGACGAAGAGCGACATCGCCTGCCGGAGCCGTCCGATGCGGCGGTCGCTGTTGCGTCGCCTCACGCTTGGCGGGAGGAGGCGCAGGTACGTCGTCGCGACGTCGGCATTGCTCACCACCGCGTCCGCCGGGATGCGCTCGCCGCCGGCGAGGGTCACGCCGGTCGCGCGACCCGTCCGCTCGTCGACGTCGATGCCCGCGACGCCCGCGCCGAGGCGCAGCGTGCCTCCAGTTTCGGTCAGGAGCGCGGCGAGCGCCCGCACGACGGCGCCCGTCCCGCCCATCGCGAACCAGACCCCCCACTTCCGCTCGAGGGCGTGGATCATCGCGTAGATCGACGTGCAGTCGAACGGGTTGCCGCCGATCAGCAGCGGATGGAAGCCGAACACCTGGCGCAGT
>DATAIS010000086.1:0-6196 GCA_036262535.1 Gemmatimonadaceae bacterium
GTCGCCGTCGCGCGCGCGGCGCGCCGCCTCGGGGTGGACGACCTGCGCTCCCGCCTCGCAGAGCGCGACCAGCTCGTCGGCGCCGAGCTCGGGGAGGAAGCGCGCGCCCTCGACGAGGCGCGGGTCGGCGTCGTACACGCCCCGGACGTCGGTGACGATGTGACACTCGCGCGCGCCTAACGCGGAGGCGAGGAAGACCGCCGAGGTGTCCGAGCTGCCGCGTCCGAGCGTGACGAGCTCGCCGTCGGCGCGGATTCCCTGGAACCCGGCGACGACGGGAACCACGCGGTTGCCGACAGCGGACGCGATCGCGCCCGGCTCGAGCGCGACGAGCGTCGCGGCGCCATACGGCCCCTCGGCGCGGAGGACGGCTTCGTCGGCGCGGACGCTCGTCGCGGGAACGCCGGTGGCGCAGAGCGCGGCGGCGAGCAGCGCGGCGGAGCGAGTCTCGCCGGTGGCGAGGAGGCGGTCCGCCTCGCGCCTTACGAGCGGATTCTCCAAGTGATCGGGTGCGAGGTGCGCGAGGTTTGTCAGGAGGCGATCGGTCGTGTGCCCTGCGGCACTGACGACGACCACGGGCGTCCACCCGGCGCCCTGGAGCGAGGCGACACGGCGCGCGGCGCGCCTGACCCGCGACGCGTTGGCGACCGAGGTGCCACCGAACTTGACGACGAGCAGGCGCGGAGCGCGCTGGTGCGAGGTGCGCTGGTGCGAGGTGCGAGACGGCGGTAGCGGCATTGCACTCGAGGTTCGAGGACGCCGCCAGCGACCTGCTCATGCATCGCGCAGAAACAAAATCGCCCGGACGGTGAAAGCCGCCGGGCACGCGTCGCGTTTTAGCACCTTGTTTAACGTGGCGGCAATAGGCGGCAAATCACCACGGGGTCGTTCGATTGTCTGTCGTCAGGATATGCAGGAGCGGGACCAGTGTCAAGCGAACGGGTCATGCAGCAGATGTCGACTGGTCGCGCCGGCCCGTCAGCTCCTACCGGCGGCCCGGATTAACGCGGAGGCGCGGAGATCCGCGGAGGGCGCGGAGGACTGCAACGACACCAGTGAGAGCAACGGCAACAGCAGGGTGGGATGAAGCGGATCACACGGATGAACGGATCGCTCCTGGGCGGTGCTCCCCTCCTCACAGCCGGCCGAAACGGCTTGGGGCAAGCGGGGAGAGAGGGTCTCGCCCCGCGTGCCCCCAGGCAGTTCTGCGTCATGCGCACCGGCCACGCGGAGGCGCGGGTACGCCACGCGAAACGATCCGCAGGATCTGTTTCATCCGCAGAATCCGGACGAACCTTCGTCGTACAGGCCAGCACGAGCGACAGTTACGGCTCGCGCTTGTCCCCGTCCGCGAGCCAGCGCACGGTCTCGACGAGCCACGGGATCGGGATCGGCTTCTGGCGCACGCGCCAGCGGCCGGGGGCGTCGCCGAGCTGCCAGAAGTCGTCGGCGAGTCCGCTCACGTAGAGCGTGGGCCGGTTGCCGATGCGCGCGACGATCTCGCGGGCGACGTCGGTGCCGTCGGCGTCGGGGAGGCCGATGTCGAGGATGAGGACGTCGATCCTGCCGCCGAGCTCCTCGAGCACCGCGAGCGCCTCCTTGCCGCTGCCGGCGGTCACGACGTCGTACCCCTCCGCGCTCAGGATCTCGCGGTACGCCTCACAGATCGCGCTGTCGTCGTCGACGATGAGTATCCGGGAGCCCGCGTTCATGGCGCGATAAGATAGAGCGTGGGCGTGCCTCTTGCCGTCCGAGTCCGTCCCCGACGAACCAACACCTCGAGACGGAGAACAGATTCATGTCGGAACGCAACAAGCCGCACAACGGGCGGGACGTCAGCGGGCACTTCAAGGTCAAGCGGGAGGACGTCGACGACCTCCGCACCGAGCCTCGGGGCGAGGAGTTCGTCCAGGACGACGTCCGGCTCGGGGGCGCGGTCGAGGATACGGGGTCGCATGCTGGTGAGCGAGGCGCCCGCATCGGCGACCTGGTGGATGAGAACCGCGAAGACGTGAAGCGCGTTCAGGAGCGAACGGACCGGCTCTACTGACGCCACCGGCCGGCGCGGCGACGCGTCGGCCGTCGTCTCTTCCCTAGTCTACCGGCCCATCGCGCAACGCGCGAACGAGCGAGTCGACGCAGCGGGTCGCCAGCTCCGTCGATGCGAAGGCGACACCATCCGCATCCTCGCGGCGCCAGAGCCAGTCGCGCTCGCTCGTCGCGTCGGCGATGAGCACCGTCTCGTGGACGACGCGCGCGGGCTGCGCGGCGCGCGACGCGATCCGCTGCTCCGGCGCGGCGGCGTTCGGCCGTCCGACGGTGCCGCGCCACTCGACGACCATCAGCCGGCCGTTGAGCACCGTGTCCACGCTCCCCCGGACCCACGACATCGTGAGCGCGACCGGGCCGAGCTGCACGATGCACCGTCCCGGCGAGCGCCGGACCTCGGCGGTCGCGCCGCCGGGGAGGTCGGCCGCCGTCGAGAGGCGGTCGGCGACGGTGGTCACGAGGCGGTCGAGCTCGCGGTTGCACACGGACTGCGCGCGTGCGGTTCCGAGGAACGGCTGGACGTCCGAGATCGGTTGCGACATGCGGCGCCTGGAAGGGTGGGGCGCGACGCGGGATGCGGCGCGGCGTGGGCGGTTCGGTGCCTAACGCGAAACCGGTCCGGCGATGTGCCGGACCGGCTTCGGTGTTCTGGCCGTGTTAGCGACCGAGCTTCGTCACGTTCTCAGCCGCCGGGCCCTTCTGCCCCTGCACGACGTCGAACTCGACCCGCTCGCCTTCCTGAAGCGACTTGAAGCCGCTTCCCTGAATCGCCGAGTGGTGCACGAAGCAGTCCTTCTGACCACCCTCGGGGGTGATGAAGCCGAACCCCTTCGCATCGTTGAACCACTTCACGGTCCCTGTCGTACGCATGATCCCTACTCCTGTTCCTGATTGTCCTCGTAGGACGGAGTACGGAAGCATCCGCGCGTCCCGACCTACTCGTTCGTGATCCATGCCCTCACGATGGGCTTCGCCAACCGGCGAAAGCGACGGAACGAAAAACAGGAGCTTGCTCGGAATCGGCAGGCCCCTGTCGATCGCACCTGGTCTGCGCATCAGCGCGCAGCCGCTGCTTCAATATAAGCGGACAAATTGGCAGTCACAAGTATGGATCGGCCTCGGTTGCGGTTCGAGCAAGGCGAACAGAAGGGTGACCCGCAACCGGGGGCGGGTTTACAGCTTCGATACCGCAGCGCGCGCTAGTGGTCGGTGTCGGTATCCGCGTCACCGTCGGTATCGGTGTCCGTATCGACGTCGCTGTCCCGATCGTCGGCGACGCGGCCCGGCCGCGCACGTAGCGTGCGGACGATGCATTCGCGAACGGAGGCGCGCAACGCCGGCTCGGTCTGGAACCGGCGCGGATCGATCGGCGTCCCGTCCGCCGCGACGAAGCATGGCGCGACATCGGCACGGAGCGTGACGCTCGCGTTGGGATTCGCCGCGTCGACGACGAGCGGCGGGGAGAGACGCAGCCGCAGCTTGCGTTCGAGCGGGATCGTCGTGTCGAACGGCTGCCCGTCGTACGTACCGCGCAGCCGCAGGCCGTCGAGCTTCGCCTGTAGCTGATCGTAGCGGCCGAAGGGGATGCTGGCGCCGATGGAGCTGGTGATGGCGCCGTCGAGCGGAAGCGCGAGCGTCAACGGCCCGGTGCGGATCGCGACGTCGTCGGAATGCCGCCCGTCGGAATCACTGTCCTCCCCCTCGCGGCCATCGACGCGATCGAGGCGCGCGTCGCGGACCGCGAGGTCGGCGAACTGGAGATCGAGCGTGTGACCGTTGCCGGTGATGATCCGGAGCGCCGTCGCGTCGGCCCGCGAGGCGCTCGCCGTCGCGGCACTGCGCGCGCCGGCGACGAAGAGATCGACGCGGCCACGGTCGCCGGTACCGGTGGCGTCGCGGCAGGCGGCCGCGGCTACCGTCGCCGCGAGCGCGCCCGCGAAGAGCAAGCGAGTGTTAGTCATGTGCTATACCTGTCCGTTGATGTCGGCGCATTCACTGGCGCGCCGCGGATCCGTTCGCACGTTCCGCGCCCACCGATGCGCGCGCAGGCGACTTCGCGCGCCGCGTGATTCGCGTCACGATCCGATTGTGACGAGACGATCACCCATGGCGCCTAACGCTCGAACATGGCCGCCGGGCTCGCGTCACTCGTCCCTCATGCGCCTAACGCGTCGCGCTGGCGACGACGTCGTCGCCGGCGATGGCCCCGTCGCGGCGGCGATTGGGGCCGAACGAGTAGACGGAGAGCTCGCCGGCGCGCGCCCGGATCCAGTACGCGGTTCCCCAGGGATCGATGCCGAAGGCACGGCGCTTCGAGGCATCCTCGGCGGCGGCGCCGCTGCACGATGCGGCGTGGAAGCGCCGCGTCGCGTCCCAGTCGACGTAACCCTCCTCCGCCGCCGACCAGGCCCGCTTGTGAACCGAGCGCGCGTCGAGCAGCCGCTCGGTCGCGGCGCCAGCCCTGAGGTCAGTCAGCAGCGCGGCCGCCTCGTGACGCGCGCAGGTGATTCGTGCCGGGTCGCGCGCGGCGATCCCGTCGCTCACCGGCACCATCACCAGAGCCGCCGCGAAGGTGGCGGCGGCGAGCGCGAGCAGCCCCCGCCCACCGCGGACGCGCGACGCGAGAAAGAGCCAGCCGGCGAGCAGCTCCACCCACTCGCCCGTGAACTCGAGCGGATACCAGAGAAGCAGCGCGACCGCCGCCGTGAACCAGGGGACGAGCGGAGCAGGAGGCGGCGTCGCCCCCAGTCGGTCGAGCAGGCGGCGGCCCCGCGACCAGAGCGCGACCCCCGGAAGTAGAAATCCATAACCGGCGAGCGCGGCGATCAGGCTCCACTTCGGCCGGCCGAACAGCTCCGCGAAGTTGTGGACGTTGAGCTCCTGCTGTGTGTTGTGGGCGAGAAACGCGGCCGGCGGCGTGAAGCCGATCAGCCGCTGCCCCCAGCTGATCTCCTCGCCGGCGACGAAGAGGCAGAAGAGCGCGACGAGTCCGTCGAAGACGCGGCGCTCGCGGATCGCCTTCAGCGCGCCCACGACCCCCGCGGCCGCGAAGACGACCGCCGTCCACCACTCGACGGGGCGATCCTCCTGCACCAGCGCGCGGTATGCATCGGGATCGATGCGGGCGAGCGCCAACGCTGCCCCGACCGCCAGCAGCGCAACGAAGTGGAACGCGAGCGGAACAGTCCTCGCAGCGCCGGATGGCGCGAGGCGTGGAGTTTGCCCTGACCTCGAGGCTCCTGGGTTGGCGATCGTCATGTCGTTGAAGGTCGCCTTGGCACCGCCGCGCTTCCAGCGGCGGACACACGATGACCCTTCCGGAGAACGCAGATGGCAAACGAGATCAACTGGCGCCACGATGTCGACGCCGTCCTCGGTGAAGCGCGCGCGGCCAGCAAGCCCGTCCTGCTCGACTTCAGCGCCGCCCCGATGTGAGCTGGCTGTGCTCGGCTGGATGCCGAGGTGTACACCGATCAGCGCGTGGCGAAGCTGATCGCCGAGAACTTCATCCCCGCGCGCCTTCACGTGCGCGATGACGCGGAAGCCTTCGTCCGGTTTGGCGAGCGCTACAACGCGCAATGGACGCCGACCATCCTCATGCTCGATCCTGCCGGGACCGAGCGCCACCGGATCGAGGGCTTCCTCCCCACCGACGACTTCCTCGCGCAGCTCCAGCTCGGTGTCGCGCAGATGAGCTTCAAGCGCGGGCAGTTCGCCGACGCCGAGCGGCAGTTCCGGGCCGTCGTCGACGCCCACGGCGACTCCGACGCCGCCGCCGAAGCGATGTACTGGGCCGGCGTCTCCCGCTACAAGGGCACCGGCGACGCGTCCGCGTTAGGCGAGACGGCGCGTGCCTTCCGCGAGCGCTACCAGGAGACCCCCTGGGCGAAGAAGGCGTCCGTTTGGGGCGGCTGAGCTACCGGCTGCCAGCTGCCAGCTGCCAGCGGGTTGCTTTTGGCAGCTGGCAGCTGGTAGCTGGCAGCTTTCAGACGTACGGCGTGTGCAGCTTCACCGGCTCCGCCTTCCGCTTCGCCCGCGCCCTGATGTTCATGACCTCGACGAACACCGAGAACGCCATCGCGAAGTAGATGTAGCCCTTCGGGATGTGGAAGCCGATGCCGTCGGCGACGAGGGTCGTGCCGATGAG
>DATAIS010000087.1:0-19286 GCA_036262535.1 Gemmatimonadaceae bacterium
GTGGCGGTGCGAGCCTAACGACCGCAGCTCGAGCGTGAGCTCGCCGGCGTCGACGGCGCGGGCGATGATGTCGCGCGCGGCCGCGGCGAGTCGCGGCTCGCCGCGGAGCACGATCTCGCCGTCAGGCAGGAAGAGCGTCACTTCGCCCCGCAGCGCGCGCACGCCGACGAGGGTGTCGAGCGGGATCGGCAGTCGGCGGCTGCCATCGTCCTCGAGCCAGACGGCGTTCGTGTCGAGGACGAGCGTCGCCCGCCCGGCGACCGCGTGGCCGCGCCAGCGCCCGCCGGCCTCCACCGCATAGCGCGCCGCGAGCGGCTCGCGCGCACTCATCGGGGCCCGTCCTCGCCGACGATGGCGCGCCGGCCGCTCCGCCGCTCGTAGTCGCGCATGAACGCCTGGATGGACCCCGATCCGTACGCGTCGCGCGGGATGCCGATGATCCTCACCGCCCGCTCGATCGCGTCCTCCGGACCCTCGACCTCGACGAGGTCGTCCATCTGCGGATAGCTCTCGAATCGAACGACGGCACCCTCGAGCTCGTACTGCCGGATGCGCCGGTCGATCTGGAGAATGACGCGAAGCCCGAGCCGTTGCAGGATGTCGAGAAGGACGTCCGGGTCCGCCACGGAGGTGCCGATCTCCTCGCGCTGCTTGAAGTCGCGGCGCGACGCCGAGCGTCCTTTCCACTCGAGCGACGCCTCGCGGCGCCCGTCGGCGGCGAACACGCGGGCGCGCAGCATCTCGCCGCGCCCCGTGATGCTGCCCGCGGCGTCGTCGTAGCGGAGGTCGCGCAGATGTCCGTCCTTCACGAGCCGTGCACCGGCGCGCGCAACGGCGGCGCACCGGGCGTCGAGATCGTCCACCACCGCCTTGAGCTCGATCTCGATCATCCGTCAGCTGGTGATCGCGCCGACCACGGACGCGGTGTCGGTCAGGTCGTCGAAGACGGCGTGCGCGCCGTGCTCGAGAAGCTCCGCGGCGCGATAGCGGCCGGTGGCGACGCCGACGGCCCGCGCGCCGATGCCGCGGCCGCAGGTCATGTCGGCGGGCGTGTCGCCGATGACGACGATGTCCTCGCCGGCGACGCCGGCGCCAAGAAGCTCTCCGGCGCGCTGGAGAGCGATCGGCGGCAGCTCGGGGCGGTGCTCGTGGTCCGATCCATATGCGGCGACCACGAAGCGCTCCGGATCGATGCCGACCGCGCGCAGCTTCGCCGCCGCGCCCTCGGCGAGGTTGCCGGTGAGGAGGCCGAGCACGACGTCGTTGCGTGCCTCGAGCGCGTCGAGCAGCTCGAGCACGCCGGGGAAGCGCTGCGGCGGATGGGCGGGGTCACGCAGCTCGCGGTGCAGCTCCGCCACGTATCGGTCGAGGAGCGCGTCCATGCGCGCGTCGATCGCCGCGTCGTCGTGGCCTTCGTGGCGCATCAGCTCGCGCACGATCTGCTTGTCGGTCTTGCCGTCGAAGCGGTGCTGCTCGGGGCCGACGCCGCCGAAGACGGCCCGCAGTGCGGTGTGGATCGCGCGACGCCCTGCGCCGTCGCTCCAGAGGAGCGTGCCGTCGATGTCGAAGAGCGCGATGCGCGGACGGCGTCCGTTGCCGCGGGTCATGCGCGCGTGAGGAGGAGACCCGTGAGGATCGCGGCCGCACCGGCGACCTGCGGCATCGTCGGCACCTCGCCGAGCATCGCCCACGCGACGAGCAGCGCGATCACCGGCTGCAGGTTGCCGTACATCGCCGTGCGCGTCGGCCCGAGCACACGCACGCCGTGATACCAGCAGAAGTAGGCGACGACGAGCGCGAAGATGGCGCTGTAGAAGACCGCGCCCCATCCGGCGAGAGGGAGCGATCCCCAGCTCGTGCTTCCGATCGCGCCGGCGGAGGCCACGAGGAGTGGCACCGCTCCACCGACCATCGTCAGCGCGGAGATCTGTGTTCCGCTGGCGCGCTCGGTGTAGGGCTTGAGCAGCACGGTGAAGAGTGACCAGCAGAGACAGCCCGCGAGCACGAGCAGGTTGCCGAGCAGCGTCGCCGGCGCGCCGGGGACGGATGCCCTGGTGCCGAAGATGACGAGCGCCATGCCGCCGAGCGAGAGCGCGATGCCCGCGACGCGTCGCGGCCCCGTCCGTTCGACGCCCCGCATCCAGCCGATGAGCGCGACGAACGCGGGCGACGCGGCGAGCACGAGCGACGCCGCACCAGCCTGCGTCCGCGCGACGCCCTCGATGAAGAAGATCTGGTAGAGGCCGTTCCCGATCACGCCCAGGCCGAGCAGCGTCCAGATCGTGCGGCGGTCGGGCCACCCCTCGCGCGCGACGATCACGATGGCGATGAGCACGATCGCCGCGATCGCGACGCGCAGGCCGTTGAAGGCGAGCGGCGACACGATTCGCGTCCCGTACTTCACGACGCTGAAGTTGATCCCCCAGATGGTGGCCATCAGGAGGAGAAGAGCGTCGGTGCCGTAGTGGCGCGTCGAGGCTGGTTTTCGGGCGGGCCGAACGGGCGCTGGAGGAGCTATCGTGGACACGGGGGTAAAGATACTACGCGCCCCGCTCCGGTCGGTGCGAGGTTCGAGAACGGTTCTCGAACCTCGCACGAGACGTTCGCTAGATTGACGGACATGAGAGTCGCCTTCGCCCTGCTCGCCGACGCCGCGAACCTCTCCCAGGAGGGGAAGCTCAACATCCTCGGCGTTTTCGACGCCGTTCACGTCGCGTCGCTGCCTGCGGTGCACCCGCGGGCGCATCTCGTCGCGCGTATCAACGGCGGCCGCGCCGATGTGGGCACGCACTCGATGACGCTGACGTGGCGGGCGCCCGACGGGACCATCATGTGGAGCACGAGCGGCGAGCTTCGCGTCGAGACGCCGCCCACCGGCGTCGAGGAGCTCGACCTTCCCTTCGTTGCCGCGCTCGACCTGCCTGTGGATCGGTCGGGTACCTTCACCCTCGCGATCGCGATCGGCGGGCGCGAGATGGCCGTCATCCCGCTCCAGGTCCGATCGTCGGCGCCGCCGCCGGGACCGATCGTCCCGGGCTCGCCGCTCGTCAGCTAGCGGCGAGGCTCAGCGGACGCGGCGCGCGCCGGTGACCCGCGAGCGCAGCTTCTCGACGTAGAGGTCGTCGGTGTCGTCGAGGCGCTCCACGGAATAGCCGCCGCGCCCGAGCGCGGCGTGTACCATCCCCGCCGCGCCGAGGGCGACCCCGACGTGCGTCACGCGGCGGTCGTCGCGGTCGGAGAAGAAGAGCAGGTCCCCGGCGGCGAGCGCGAGCGGATCGTCGCCCGCGTCGTCGCCGACGCTCGCCTGCTGCCAGGCATCGCGCGGCAGCAGGATGCCATGGAGCCGGAAGGCGGTCTGCACGAGTCCCGAGCAGTCGGCGCCCCACGGCGTCACGCCGCCCCACTGATACGGCGTGCCGTCGAAGATGGCGACGGCGGTCTTCGCCGCGGCGGCGGGGTCGCGCGGGAATCGGGCGCGAAGCGCGTCGGCGCCGAGCGCCTCGCCGCTCTCCACCGTCTCGTCGGGTAGAAGAAGCGCGCCCGGCGGCAGTGGCCGCCGGCGGCCCCCAACACCGCGAACGGTGCAGCCGAGGGAGGTGAGGCGCGCCGCGCCGTCGGCGATCTCGCCGGCGGGAGCGAGGTAGCCGGCATGGACCCAGCCCTCGTAGCCATCCTCGCCGCGGACGCGCCGCCATTCCTCCTGGCTCTCGACGACCTGGAGGACGTGCCCGCCTAACGCCTGGGAGACCTGCGGACTCGACACCCGCGCCTCGGCATGAAGCGGCGCGAGCGCGGCCGAGACGACGACGCGCAGCGGCATCTAGCTCTTCTTCCCCGTCTGCTCGTCGCGCAGCTCCTGGCAGACCTTGCAGAGCGTGACGCCGCGGAAGTTGCAGATCATGCAGATGAAGGTACCGCAGTCGACGCAGGGATACCCCTCCGACGCACGCTCCTCCTTGCCGCAGGCGCGGCAGACCATCATGTCGTGCTCGTGTAGCTCGGGCATGGCTCCTCAGTCGAGCTTGTAGTCCTTGATCTTCTTGATCAGCGTCGCCCGGGAGATCCCGAGCTCCTTCGCGGCGCGCGTACGATTGCCAGCGTGCGCACGCAGGGTTCGCTCCATGTGGATCCGCTCCACCTCCTCGAGCGAACGTGGCGTGTAATGCTCGACCAGGATACCGCTCGCGTCGCGAACTTCGGGCGGGAGGTGTCCCGGCAGGATCTCCGCCGAACCGCGGGCCATGATCATTGCCCGCTCGAGCACGTTGCGCAGCTCGCGGATGTTGCCCGGCCAGGCGTATTTCAGCAACCGCTCGAGCGCCGCGTCGGCGACCCGCTCCGGCGCCTCGCCGAGCTGCGGGCGCAGGTCGTCGAGCACCGCGGCGATCAGCTGCACCAGATCCTCGCGCGTCCGCGCGCGGAGTGGCGGCAGGGTGATCGGCATGACGCTCAACCGATAATACAGGTCCTCGCGGAACTTCCCCGCCGTGACCTCGTTCACCAGGTCCTTGCTCGTCGCGGCGATGAGCCGGGCCTCGGTGCGGACTTCCTCCGTGCCTCCGAGGCGGCGGAAGCTCTTCCCCTCGAGGATGCGCAGGAGCTTCGGCTGGAGGGTCGCGTCGAGATCGCCGATCTCGTCGAGGAAGAGCGAGCCACCCTCGGCGACCTCGATGAGCCCCATCTGCCGCTCGCGCGCGTCGAGCGGGCCCTTCTCCTGTCCGAACAGCTCGCTGTCGAGCGACTGCGCGGTGAGGCTGGCGCAGTTCACCTCGACGAAAGGCTTCGATGCGCGCAGGCTCTGTGCGTGGATGATCTCGGCGACGCGTCCCTTGCCGGTGCCGCTCTCGCCGAGGAGCAGGACTGTCGTCTTGTCGCTGCGGGCCAGCATCTCGATCTGCGAGGCGATGTCACGCATCGTGGAGGACACGCCCAGCGCCGCGGTCGTCGTCGCCGCCTCACGCCGGTGCGAGAGGAAGCGGTTCATCTCGCGCAGCTTCGCCTTCTCGAGCGCACGGTCCGTCGCGGCGCCGAGGTGCGCGAGCTCGATCGGTTTGACGAGGAAGTTCTCGGCGCCGACGCGCATCGCCTCGACCGCGACCTCGACGTCCCCCTGTCCCGTCATCATGATCACGACCGCGTCCGCGTCCCTGAGCCGCGCGAGGAGATCCATCCCCGAGCCGTCGGGAAGGTGCAGGTCGAGGAGAACGACGTCGGGGTGGACGCGCTGGAAGACGGCCCATCCCTCGGCGGTGCTGTGCGCGACCGTCACCGAATGACGGGCGCGCTCGAAGAATCGCCCGAGGACGGTCGTGATATCCTGCTCGTCGTCGATGACGAGAATCGTGGCCATCAGTCCTCTGCGGGAACGAGCAGCCGCGCGATGTCCTCGAGCGCGAACGGCTTGGCTATGTGCGGGCGTCCCGTCTTCTCGACGCGGTCCAGCGCCGGTGTGCCGGGAACGTTTCCCGTGACGAAGACGACGCGCTTCGCCTGCTCGGGATTCTTCTTCAGCAGCGATTCGTAGATGACGTCCCCCGCGACATCGGGCATGCGGAGGTCGAGGAGGATCAGGTCGTAGCTGCTGCCGTCGAGTCGCGCCGCGGCCTCGTGGCCGGTCTCGGCGACGTCCACGTGATGACCGAGCGAGCGGAGGAAGACCCGCAACGCCTCGCGGATCGACGCCTCGTCGTCGGCGACGAGGATGCGACGCCGCTGCGGCGCGATCGCCGAGGGACGTGCGGGAGCGCCGTCGCCACCGCCATCCGTGGGAGGCGGCTCCACGCGCGGCAGCTCGACGCGGAAGGTCGCGCCCGCGCCGGGCGAGGAGGTCACGAGGATGCGGCCGCCGTGCTCGCGCACGATGCCGTCGGAGATCGAGAGGCCGAGTCCCGTTCCCTTCCCGACCGGCTTCGTCGTGTAGAAGGGATTGAAGATCTGGTCGGCGACGTCCTTGCTCATCCCCGGACCGGTGTCGGAGAGGACGATCGCGATCACGTCGTCCTCCCAGCTCGTGCGCAGCTCCATGCGCCGCAACCCTCCCCAGTGCTCGAGCGCCTGCTCCGAGTTGGTGAGGAGGTTGAGGAAGACCTGCTGGAGCTGGAACGGGTCGGCCCACGTCGGCGGAATCGCCGGCGCGAGGTCGACGTCGAGCTCGATCCCCTGCACGCGCAACGCGTAGCGCCGGAGCTCGATGGTGTCGAGCAGCACGAGGTTGACGTCGGTGACCTGGCGCTCGGGCTGGTGCTTGCGCGCGAAGGTCAGGAGGTTGCGCACGATCTTCGCCGCGCGCCGGGCCTCGTCATTGATCGTCTCAACCGCGCGGCGCTGGTCCTCGGTGACGTCCTCGCGCTGCAGCAGGAGCTGCGAGAACGCCATCATCCCCGCGAGCGGGTTGTTGAGCTCGTGCGCGACGCCGCTCACGAGCTGGCCGATCGCCGCCAGCTTTTCCTGCTGGAGGAGCTGATCGACGAGGCGCTTCTCGTCGGTGACGTCGCGAACGATCGCGAGCGCGCCGACGACCTCGCCGCGCTCGAGGATCGGCGCCGCGATCAGCGACGCCGGGCGCGGATGGCCGTCGGCGCCGCGCAGCCTGACCTCGACGCGCCGGCGGTGTCCGGTGAGCGTCGCCGCGAACGCGTCACGAAGCGTCTCGGCGTCGCGCGGGTCGCAGAGCTCGGTCACCGCGTGACCGAGCAGCGTCGCGCGCTGGCGCCCCGTCGTCTCCTCGAGCGCACGGTTGACGGCGGTGAGACGCATCTCGCGGTCGAGGGTGAAGATCGCGTCCACCGCGCTCTCGACGAGCCGCTCGTACCGCGCCTCCGACAGCTCGAGCGCCTCGGCGCGCGCACGCTCGTCGGTGACGTCGCGCGCGATGCCGAGCACGCCGACCACCGCCGAGCCGAACCGGATCGGCGTGTTCGTGACCGAGAGCAGCCGCTGTCCGCTGGGGACATCGACGCGGCACTCGTAGTGGTGCGGCTCTCCCGAGAGTGCGAGGCGGAAGAAGTGCTTGACCGTCTCGGCGTCGTCGGCGGCGATCATCGGCAGCGTCGAGCGGCCGAGCAGCTCTTCGCGCTTCATTCCCGTCAGCGCGCAGGTCGCCTCGTTCGCCGACGTGATCGCGCCGCGCGCGTCCATCGTGTAGATGGCGTCTGACGCCGATTCGACCAGGTTGCGGTAGCGCGCCTCCGACTGCGCCATCGCGTCGCGCGCGCGGCGCTCGGTGGTGACGTCACGCAGCGAGGCCACGGTGCCGGTGACGACACCGCTCTCGCGCAGCGGCGCGGTGCTGACCGCGACGTAGCGGCGCTCGCCGTCGGACCGGACGACGACCGCATCGTAGCGCTGCCCTTCGCCGGCGAAGCCGAGCCGCTGCCGCTCGCGGACTTCCTCGCGCATCTCCGGCGCGACGAGGTCCTGTACGGAAGTGCCGACGAGATCGCTGCCGCGCCCGAAGAGTCCTTCGGCGGCGGGATTGGCGAAGGCGATGCGTCGCTCGAGGTCCGTGATCACGATCGCGTCGGTCGCGGTCTCGAGCACGCGGCGGTGGCGCTCGCCGAGCGACGCGACCTCCTCGAAGAGCCGCGCGTTGGTGAGCGCGACGGCGACCTGGCCGGTGAGGCGGTGCAGCACGCGCGCGTCGGAGTCGGTGAACTCCGCCTCGCGGTTGAAGACCGCCAGCACTCCCGCCGTTCCGTCGCGCGATTGCATCGGTGAGACGATCATGCGGTGGATTCCTGCCTTGACCCGCGCCGGCTCGAAGACGCCCGCGTCCTGCGCGGCGTCGTTCGCGATGAGCGTCTTCCCCTCGCGCAGCGCCCGGCCGCCGAGGGAGCTCGAGAGCGGGATGCGCAGCCCCTTGAGCGGCGTCACGCAGCCGTAGGCCTCGACGACCTCGAAGGCGTCGCCCTGGCGCATCGTCAGGCAGGCGCCCTCGCCGCGAAGCAGCGCCGCGGCATGCCGCAGCACGAGGGGAACGATCTGCCCGACGCGCAGCGACTCGCTGACGGCGCGCGCGACGTCGGCGAGCGCCTCGCCGGCGCGCTGCTCGCGCTGCGAGGCGGCGTAGTGGCGGGCGTTGATGATCGCCGTCGCCGCCTGCGCCGCCATCGTGTAGAGCACCTCCTCGTCTTCCGCCGCGTAGGCGTTGGGTGCGGCGGTGTGCAGGGCGATGACGCCGAGCAGCTTGGCGCCGACGAGCATCGGCACCGCGACCACGGAGCGAGCGGGCCCGCCGTCGCCGACGAGGTCGTCCGCCGCGGCGACGCCGACCTTGTTGGGGTCGTAGTCGCCGATGCGCACCGCGCGGCCGGTGCGCGCGACTTCGCCGATCGGCCCGTAGCCCAGCGGCTGCGGCGGGCGGTTGCGGCGCACGCCGCGCACCGAGCGGTAGAGCGTCGTGACGAAGTTCTCCTCGACGTCCGGCGCGGCGATGACGACGCCGTCGCAGCGCACGACGCGCACGATCTGACGCGCGAGCTCCTCCGTGATGTCCTTCTCGTCGAGCGAGCGGGCGAGGATGACGCCCACTTCGTGCAGGCGGGCGAGCCGGTCGGCGCGGCGACGCGCGATCTCGACCAGCTCCGCCTGCTCGATCATGTAGGCGACCTGCTGGCCGAACAGCTCGACGGTGCGGATGCGCGCCACCGTCGGTCGGGCGCGGTCGGCGGGGTCGTCGAGGACGAGCGTGGCGATGATGCGCCCGTCGCTTCCCTTCAGCGGCACGAGCAGGGCGTCGCGCGGATTCCACTTCGGATCCGCGCCCGGCTCGAGTCGGCTGGGCAGACCGCCGTGGAACTCGCGCGCGATCCACTCGTCGCTCGCGTCGAGGTAGTACGATTGCGAGACGCGGAAGCGCTCGAGCGACGCGAGACGGCGCTTCCAGACCACACCCGACGCCGGCTTGTCGCGGAGGTCGCGCACTTCGTCGTGCGTCAGGCCGACGCTGACGAGCTTCGTCTGGTTGAGGTGCTCGTCGCGGAGCGAGATCAGGACGCGGCCGAAGCCGATCTTCCGGATCGCGTTGACGATGATCTCGAGCCGCGCCTCGAGCGTGCGCGCCTGCTCGGCGTCGACCAGCGCCTCATGGAGCAGGAAGAGGTGGTCGCGCTCGCGCGCGATCTCGCGCAGTGCGGCTTCGGCCTGCACCGGCGGGGTGAGGGGGGACTGCACCTCTTCCTGATCCAGCGTCTTGCGGGAGGACTCGCCCATACGGTTCATGGACGAGCCAATCCACAGAATGTAAAAATTCTTGACAGTCCTTTTCGCTACTCCCTGGGGACGAGGACGGACGCTGCGAGAGGGTCCACCCGGGCCCGGAAGGGAGTCGTGCCGAGCAGCTCGCCGTCAGCCTCGTAACGTGCTGGTGGATCAGTCTCTATGAGGAAGTCGCGCCCCTTCCGATAGAGTACGCGGCGGTCGTCGCGGAAGTCCTTCCGAAGGAGCTTCCAGACGATCCGGAGCGCGTCGATCGGGCCGGCCGGACTGAACACGCAGAGGTCGAGCATTCCGTCATCCTGACGGATTTCTGGACCGAGCGTTATCCAGTCCTTCAGCACGGCGCCGAAGTTCGCGAGCATCACCGAGACGGCGGCGCGCTCCACCGTCTCGCCGTCCACCGTCGCGCGGACCTTCACGGGCCGGCCGAAGAGGACCGCCCGTCCCGCGACCAGCGCGTACGCGACGATACCGACGCGACGCTTCAGCCAGCGCGGGGTCTTCTCGATCATCTCGGCGTCCACGCCGACGCCGGCCGCGAAGGCGAAGCGGTGGCGTTCGTCGATGCAGCCAAGGTCGACGCGGCGGACCTCGCCGCCCAGCAGCGAGCGCACCGCGCGCTTCATGAGCAGTGGGATGCCGAGCGCGCGGGCGATGAGATTCCCTGTCCCGCCGGGGAGGACGCCGACCGGTTTCCCGCTCCCGGCGAGGGCGCCGACGACCTCCATCGCCGTGCCATCCCCGCCTAACGCGAAGACCGCGTCGTAGCCGTCGTGGCGGGCGAGGCAGATCTCGCGGCCGTGGCCCGGGCGCTCCGTGAGCGCGAGGTCGCACTCGACGCCGGCGTCGCGGAGCGCGCGGACCGCCGCGTCCCGGAGCTTCGCTCCCCGCCGCGACGCCGGGTTCGCGACGAGGAGCACGCGCCGCATCAGAACGACCAGGTGCGGAAGAGGTCGAAGCCCCACTGCCTCGGGCGCTGCTGCGTCAGCAGCGTTCCGAGGTTGCAGCGCTTCGCCGCGTCGCTCGGCTCGTACGCGGCGCTCGCCGAGAAACCGTGCGTCAGGCGCTGCTCGACGCGCAGGCCGAGGCTCTGCGGATTGAAGAGCGACGAGCGCTTGTCGCCCGAGCCGTTGTTGTTGACCCCGGCGAGGTCGCACAGCCCTGCGTCGAGGCCGATGAACGTGCGCTCGTTGACCTGCTTCCCGACCGTCACGCGCGTCGTGCCGATCGTCGTGCGCAGGTCCCCCTGTTGTTGGGCGCCGAGCGCGACGCCGTTCCCCGCCGTCCCGGTCTGGACCCGGAAGACGTCGATCGCCGAGCCGAAGCGCTCCTGGAGGAAGCTCTCGGCGGCGAAGCCGGCGGTGAGGAGGCCCGTCCCCACTCCGAGCTCGCGAAAGCTCGCGCTTCCCGTCCCTACGAGCTCGAATCCCGGCTTGCCGAACGCGAGGTAGCTGACGAGGTCCGTCTGCGAGATCTGCTGACCCTCGTCGCTCACGAGGAACAGCTCCGGCTGGGCGAGGGTCCCGCGGATGTTCACCCGCACGCGAAGGTCCTGCTGGTTCTCCGTGCGCACGGTGTGGAGGGCGGTGATGTCGAGCGCGGGGTTGATGTCCGGATCACCCGAGAACGTCAGCCGCCCGCGCGCGACGTCGAAGGTTCGACCGATGCGGGGTGCGAGCTGGAGGCGGTACTGGCCGCGGTCGGCGGTCAGCGTTCCCTGAAGCGCGAGCTGCATCGGCGCGCTCGCCACGTCCCGCGCGCGGGTGTCGCGCGCCTTCGTGACGCTGACCTCGCCGCCGAGCTGGATGTTCGCTTCAGCCGAGCGGATCCAGACGTCGGGCCCGATCACCACGCGCACGTTCTGGAGCGCGAGGTTCTCGACGATCTCGGACGGCGCGTCGGGCGCCACGGTGCGGCCGGTGTAGCCGCCGATCGCGTCGAGATACGTCGGATCGCTGACGTCGACGACGCGCTTGCGCGACAGCTCGGGGATGAAGAAGACGCCGTCGTCGATGACCACGGTCCCCGTCATCGTCGAGCGCGATACCGAGCCCGCGAGATGAAGCTGCGGCACGGTGACGTGGACGTCGCCGAGGTCGCGCGTGTTCATTGCGTGAAAGGCACGCGCGGTGAGGTCGAGCGAGAAGCGTGGATCGATCCCGTCCTCCGCGTTGCCGCGGTGGAGCCGGTCGAGGTCCATCCAGCCGGTGAGAGCGATCGTACCGCGCTCGTTCGGGCCGTCGCTCTGCGCCGTGAGGCGGCGGATCGCGAGGCTGTCGCCGAACATCTCCATGTCCGCGGAGAGCGCGCGGATGGCGACGCCGAGGGGGACGATCCGCCCCGCGCCGCCGCTGATGCCGAGCCGGCCGTCGATCGTCGGCCGCGTCCAGGTGCCGCCGAGGTCCGCCGTAAGGCTCACGCGGCCCGCCGCGACGTCGAAGCCCGACGTGATCGTCTCGATGATCGCGAGGTCCGCCGAGTCGGCGCGGATGGTCGCCCGCAGCGGCGCGTCGAGCAGCCGGCGGTCGCGCGCAACGAGCGCGAGATCGATCGGCAGCGATCCCTCGGCACCGAGCGCGACGCGCCCGCTGTAGGCGACGCGGAGGTTGCCGTCGAGGCGGCGGTCGGCGTAGCGGCCGTTCCCCTCGATGTGCTCGAGCGCTACCGCGCCCGTGCGCGGACGCTCGATGAGGGTGCTCCAGTCGATGATCGGCGCCTCGCGCGTCCCCGTCACGGCGACGCGAGCCGAGGCGTTGCCGCTGAAGGTGAAGCGCGACTCGAGAAAGCTGGCGATGTCGCTCAGCGGAACCCGCTCGGCAACGAGGCTCGCGTCGGCGGGCCCGGCCATCGGCAGCGTAGCGCGGAGCGCGATCGAGCCGCCGTTTCCATTCGCGACGCGAAGCGGCGAGATGAACGCGTATCCCGGCGCGACGCGGGCCGTCGCCGGCGCGCCGAGCCGCCAGCTCGACGCGTTGCGTCCCTCGCGCGGCTCGATCGCGAGGGCGAGCTCGTCGATCGCGAGGTCGACGGTGTCGCCGGTGAAGCGCACGTTCGCGCCGGCGTTCGCGCGCTGGCCGTCCGGGCCGCGTGCGGCGAGCGTCGCGCGCCCGGTGCGATCGGCGGCGAGGCCGAGCCGCCCCTCGACGCGATCGAGGACGATACCGCTGGCGGTCGCGGTCACGCCGAGTCGCATCGACTGCGCGGCGAGAGTGATGTCGCCGTGCGCGGCGTGCGTCAGGTCATGGGCGGCGAAGGCGCCACGCACCGAGTCGGCCCGAAGGCCGTCATAGAAGAGCGCCCGGCCGAGCAGGTCGCCGGTCGCGTCGAGCGCGCCGACCGAGCCGCGCAACGTCGCCGTCACGGCGATCGAGCCATCGAGCGAGTCTCCGGGGACGCTCGTGATCCACCGCCGGAGCCCGCCCAGGGAATCGACGAACACGGCGACGCGCATGCTATCGCTCGTGCCCTGCGCGAGCCCGAGACCGCCCGAGGCGAAGAGCGTCGCCGCGGTCGTCTCGACGGCGAGGGTGTCGGCCTGCATCCGTCCCTCGGCGGCGCGGAGCCGCGCGCGCCCGGAGAAGATGCGCAAGCCATCGACCGTCGAGCCGGACGTGATGTCGGCGGCGATCCGGCCGGCGAGGTTGGCGAGCGAGTCGCCGGTGACGTCGCTCTCGACGCGCGCGGTGAGGTCGGTGACCGGCACGTCGTCGCGCCCGAGCAGGGCGCGCGCGTTCAGCTCGGTGACGCGCGTCGTGCCGCGGATCGTGTAGCCCGGCGGATAGGCGTCCAGATGTCCGTCGAAGGCGACGGTCCCCGCGGCGCCGGTGAGCGTCGTGGTGACGTCGAGCGACTCGAGGGTGCCCTTCACCGCGATCGGGCCGCTCACGAGCCCGCGCGTCGGCAGCATCGGATAGGACTGGGCGAGCGCGGTCAGCGAGAGCGGCTTCGCCTCCATGGCGACGTCGTAGGTCATGAAGACCTCGCCCCACGTCACCCGCCCGGAGCCCGTCAGCCGCGACGGATCGCCCGGCCCGTCGGTGTAGGTGACGTCGGCGTCGCGGAAGCGGACGTCGAGCCACGACGAGTCGAGCGTCGCGACGCCGGCGATGGTGCCGCGCAGCCGCGGGAAGTTCGGATACAGGTACTGGACGGTGCGCAGGTCGCCCTGCGCGACGTTCACCGTCAGGCCCTTGAAGACGGTGAAGGCCGGGTAGAGGATGTCGAGCGCGCCGTGCGCGGTGGCGCGCGTCTCCGCGCCCGGGACGTGCTTGTCGCGGAAGGTGAGCCGCGCGTCGTCGACGACGAAGTGTGTGAGCGGCCCGCCACGCGCCTTCACCGTGCCCCACAGCGTCCCCTGCCAATCGACCGGGAACGGCTTGCCGTTGAAGGTGCGTACGAGCTCGAAGTCCATCGGGCTCGCGACCATGTCCACGTCCTTCACGACGAGGATGGGATGGCCGACGGCGAAGGTCATCGCGCCGGTGACGTGCGACCTGACGCTGCGCACGTCCATCTGCGTCAGCTTGTACTCGAGCACACGCAGGTTCCGCGGGTCGTTCTCGATGCGCAGCTTCGCGTGTCCGCCGCCGGTGCGCGGCATCGTCGGATACACCCACGCGATGTCGGCCATCGACACCGAGTCGGCATCGACGTCGATGGCGTAGCGGATCGGCTTCCCGCCCCCCCAGACGACCTTCCCCTTCGCCTTGCCGTACGACCCGGGGAGGTCGAAGTGGGGGACGTCGATCCACACCGAGTCGCCGAGCACCTTCGCCGCGGCGGTGGCGTTGCGGAAGAGGAAGGGCGGATCCGACTCCTTCACCGACATCCTCGTCGCCATGAAGAGCCGGCCGACGCTGTCGGGGTCGGCGATGCGGACGTACGGCGACTCGAGGTTGAGTCCCGTCCAGCGCCAGGTCTTCTTGTAGCCCTCCTTCGTCCGGCGAACCTCGTGGTCCGGCGAGGTCAGCGCCGCCTTCACCGCGCTGTCGAGCTTCGCGCCGCGCAGCGTGTCGGGCGGCGTCCAGGGCATGGTGAGGATGAACGACCCGTCCTTGATCGTCACCGAGTCGGCGACGATGTAGTCGCCGAAGCCGCGATCGACGCCCCGCGGCCCCTTCTTCTTTCCCTTGCCGAAGGCGCGCTCGAAGTTCCACCCCGGCTGGTCGCTGTCCGGGTGCTTGCGCGCGTAGAAGAGGGGACGGACCAGCTTCGCGTGCGTGAGCAGCACGCGCTTGTCGACGAGGTCGCGCGGGTCGTACTCGAGGGTGATCGGGCCGCTCGCGACGACGAGCGAGTCCTCGTCGTCGCGGATCTCGATCGAGTCCACGGTCACGCCGCCGAGCAGTCCGCCGCGGATCTTCCCCACGTACATGCGCCCGTGGACGTTAGGCGCGATGCGCGAGGCGATGTAGTCGCGGACGCGGTCGCGGCCGTATGGCGTCTGGGTGACGAGCACGACGACGAGCCCGACGACGACGCCGAGCACGACGAGCGCGAGCCCGCTCACCAGGGCGACGAAGCGTCGCCGCGACATTCTTGCCATCGACCGTGTTACCGCCTGATTCCCCTAGAACGCCTGTCCGATCGAGAACTGCAGCACCACGCGGTCCCAGAACCGCTTCCGCTGTTCGGGCTGGAACGACGCGCACTTCGACTCATCCTGCGTCCAGCGGCCGTTGTCGTACGTGACGATCGTCTCCACGTTCTTTGCCGCGAGGCAGAACGTTCCGTTGGTCGCGCCGGCGCCCGTGACGTCGTTGTAGTAGATGGGACCCGGGGGACGCACGTTGAGGTTGTACCCCGCTGAGACGCCGATGGGCCCGAGGAAGCTGAGGATACTCAGCCCGACTCCAGGGGTGAATCGGACCTTCTCCTGTGTCGGAAAGCCCGCCTTTCGCTCCCAGACCTTCCCCGCGTCCCCGAAGATGGTCCACTGGAGGAGATTGGGGAGGAATGGATCGCGGACCCGCATCTCGACGTTCGCGACGACAAGGGTGTTGCCACCCGTCGGGACGAAGTCGAAGCCGCGGCGCTCGGCAGTGCGGGCCGGGTTCTTCGGGTCGTCGACGAGGGTGAAGCGCCGCTCCGTCGGCGACGGCGACAAGGTATCCACGGCGACGAACCCCTCGCGCGCCACGTACAGCACCGGGCCGAGCTCGTTCTGCTGGTAGCCGCGGACGCTGTTCGGGCCACCGGCGTAGAGGCGTTCCTGCGGAGGAATGAAGTTCTCGCCGCTGAACGCCGCGCCGCGGAACGACAGGTCGGCGCCGAGCACCACGCCCCCGCGCAGCCGCGCCGCGAACACCGCGCGGTCGCCGACCGGCGTGTACCAGCTCGCGTCGGCGATCGCCTTGTTGAACTGCTGGTTCTCGTCGGAGCCGATCGACTTCGACGCATGCCTCACCTCGAAGCGGAGCGCGCCCCCCCGCGTCGGCGTGATCGGGGTGTCGGTGCGATCCACCGTGAGCGACAGGCTCGCGACGGCGAGCGGCCGGAACTGCCGCAGTTTGTCCTGCACGTCGGGCGCGCACACCTTGAAGAGCGCGCAGAAGTAGGCCGAGGAGGCGTCGGTCTTGCCGCGCTCGACCGAGTAGGCGAGGGTGAGCGGCGCACGCACCCACTGCTCGCGCGTCACCGATGCGGCGATACCGATCGGTGTTCTTCGCTCGTACTGCTTGAACTCGGAGCGCAGCTCGCTGTAGACGGTGAACGTCGGTACGCTCCGCGCGCGCAGGCCGAAGAAGGTCGGCTGACGATAAGTCGCGCCGACGTAATAGTTGAGCGCGCGGCCGAACACGGTGTCCTGCTGCGCGTCGCTCGTGCAGAGCGCCTTGCGCGTCCAGTCGGTGGACGCATTCTCCGCGACGCCGATCTTCGAGAGGCGGCCGGTGAGCTCGAGGCGCCGGGCGCCGCGGAGGAAGTTGCGGTCGGTCAGCGTCGCCTGCGTCCGGAAGCAGTCGATCGTGGCCCAGCCGACGCCGGCCTGCATCGTCCGCATGTCGCCCTCGATCAGCGACGCCTGGATGACGAGCATCGAATCGTCGGCGGTCTGGTCCGGA
This sequence comes from Gemmatimonadaceae bacterium, assembly GCA_036262535.1. Taxonomy (GTDB): domain Bacteria; phylum Gemmatimonadota; class Gemmatimonadetes; order Gemmatimonadales; family Gemmatimonadaceae; genus JABFXC01. Next base: position 16,278 of record DATAIS010000087.1, read on the forward strand.
GCGAGCCCGATCTCGATGTGGCGGTAGGCGTCCGTCGCGTAGAGGTTGCGCTGCGCGCGCAGCACGTCGCGCCGGCGGTAGATGTTCCCCGGCCTGAGGCCGAGGATCTTCTTCACCGTGCGCGAGCGGATGCGCTGCGGCTCGCCGCGCGTCGTGTCCACGACGACGACGACGTCCTCGATGCGCGCGAGACGGCCGGGGTTCACCTCGATGTCGTACGTCGCGCGCTGCGCGATGGTGTCGATGTCGAACGAGCGGAGGAGGATCGCTCCCGGATATCCGTTGTCGAGCAGCCGCGTGTAGAGCGAGTCGCGGAGCGCCTCGAGCCTGAACTCGTCGAAGGGGCCGCCCGTCGAGAGGTCGAGCCCGCGCAGGATCGCGTCGCGCCCCTGCACGCTGTCGAGGCCGGAGATGCCGAGCTCCGCGAGGCGTATCGGCTCGCCCTCGGTGACGTCGAAGCGCACCGCGACGGCGTCGTCGCCACGCGGCGTGACGACGGTGTCCACCTCGGCCTTCCAGTAGCCGCGCTTCTGGTAGTACAGCGCGATGCGGAGCTGGTCGCGCGCGAGCTCGTCGCGCACGAGACAGCGCCGCGTCCCGCCGACGCGGAAGGTGCGCCGCCACCAGCTCGACGCCGTCGTCGCCACGATCTGCGAGAGCTCGGCGTCGTCGAAGGCCTTGTTGCCGCTGAAGGTCAGCGAACGAACCTCGGGGTCACCCGGGCGGCAGCTGGTGTCCTGCGCCCCCGCCAGCACGGGAAGGACGAAGGCGACCGACGCGACGACGATCGAGCGGAGCAGGCGCCGGCGCCGGGCCGGCATCACGCGCCCGAAGCGCGCTTCTCGGCAGCGCGGAAAGCGCGGTCGCCCTTGCGACGGCGCGGCTCGATGCGCTCGACCGGCTCCAGCGCACCGGGAACGAGCGGCGTGCGCTGCAGCAGCAGCCGCGCGACGTAGAACGCCGCGACCCCCACCGCGACCCCGGCGCCGATGGCGGGGATCATCTCGGTGAGGCTCAGGTCACGGCGGTAGGAATAGGCTCGCGAGACGTAGGTCTCGTCGCGTCGCTTCGGCATCGGCCCTCGGAACGGTTCGCGGCGAACGCGCCGCGGGGTGACTGCTACACCTGCTCGACGATGATGGTGCCCTCGCCAGTGGCGCGCGCCCGCTGCTTCGCGGCCGCGGCCTGCTCGCCGAGCTTCGACGCCGAGTGCCAGCGGGTGGGATCGACCTTCAGCACCGCCGTCGTGAGCTTCGCCAACGGGAACCGCCGCATCGTGCCCTCGCGATCGACGCCGTCGAAGGATCCGGAGGCCACCATGTCGTCGCCGACGGCACGGGCGATCACGTCCCGAAACCGGCTTGCGCATGCCCCCGCGATAGACTCACCCCGTTCATGGTGGGTCACGAGGATGAAGTCGTCTCCTCCAATGTGACCCACGAAGTCCCCATTCCCCCCTACGTCCGCCAGCGCCTGCCGCAGGGCGCGGCCGGTGTCGCGGATGACGGCGTCGGCGGTGGCGAATCCGAACCTGTCGGCGAAAGGCTTGAAGTTGTCGAGGTCCACGTAGCAGACCGCGAAGGCGCTTCCGGACTCGACCCGGCGCATGAGCTCCTGCTCGATCGCCTTTCCTCCGGGGAGCCCGCTGGTAGGGTTCCGGTCCGCCTCACGCTTGACGAGCCGGAGCATGGCCTCGACGCGCGCCCGCAGCTCGCGCGTGTCGAACGGCTTGGGAAGGTAGTCGTCGGCGCCGGCCTCGAAGCCCTCGAGCTTGCGCTCGACGGTTCCGAGGGCGGTGAGCATCAGGACCGGGATGTGGGCGGTGAACGGGTTGTCCTTCACCGCGCGGCAGACCGCGATCCCGTCGAGCTTCGGCATCTGCCGGTCGAGGATCAGCAGGTCGGGCTCCCTCCCGCCGACGGCCGCCAGCGCCGCCTCGCCGTCGCCGACGCTCGCCACCTCGTGCCCGAACGCCTCCAGGACGTCGCGCACCATCCGGCGCATGTCCTCGTGGTCGTCCGCGTAGATGATGAAAGGCACGATTGACGCTGCTCTGCAGAAGGGCGTAAGTTCTCCCGTTTCACGCACTTCTGTCAACCGTAACGACCTCGGCGGACACGTCTCCAGACCCCGTTCGATGACCCGGATCGTCCTGCTCCTGCTCGTCCTTGCGGCCGCGTGTCGCGGCGGCGATTCCGCCCCCTCCCGCCGCACCATCATCGATTCGCGCGACAACTACGATCCACGGTCGCTGGACCCCGCCAAGTCCACCGACGTCCCGACCGGCCGGGCCGTCGGGTACGTCTTCGACGGGCTGACCCGCTTCACCCCCGACGCCCAGGTCGTCCCGGGACTCGCCACGCGCTGGGAGATCTCCGCCGACGGGCGGACGTACACCTTCCACCTCCGGCGCGGCGTCACCTTCCACGACGGGACGCCCTTCGTCGCGCGTCACGTCCAGCACAGCTTCCAGCGCGTCCTCGATCCGAAGGAGCGCGGCGGGCGCGGCTGGCCCCTCTACCCCATTCGCGGCGCGCGCGACTACGCCGACGGCAAGGCGACGTCGGTCGCCGGCCTGACGGTGCGCGACGACAGCACCGTCGTCGTCGTGCTCGACGAGCCGATGCCGATCTTCCCGAAGCTGCTCGCGATGCCGGTGGCGGCGATCGTCCCCGACTCGACGCCGTCGAACTTCGGCGAGCGGCCGGTGGGCACCGGCCCCTGGCGCTTCGTCGAGTGGCGCCATGACGACTACCTCAAGTTCGCGCGCAACGACCAGTACTGGGGCGGCGCGGCGCAGGCCGAGTCGCTCATGGCGCGCATCATCCCCGAGCCGAGCACCGCGGTCGCCGAGTTCGAGAGCGGCAACGTGGACATCCTCGAGGTGCCGCAGGCGGAGACGCGCCGCTGGGAGAACACCGACGAGCGCAACGCGCGGCTCGTGTCGGCACCCGGGCTGCGCTTCTTCTACGTCGCGATCAACACGACGCGCGGACCGCTCCGCGACGC
>DATAIS010000088.1:0-6310 GCA_036262535.1 Gemmatimonadaceae bacterium
GGGTGTCGGCTATTCGCTCGACGACCCCTGGAAGAAAAAGGTGCGCGCCTACCTCAGCGTGGCGTACCGTCCGTGAGCCGGCGCTCGCGGTTCCAGTCGATGCTGAATGGGCCGGCACCGTTGAAGGCGAAGAAGAGCCAGATGAAGCAGTAGAGGTATGCTGGCTCGCCGCGGTTCAGGACCGGGTTGATGTTGAAGCCGCCCTGGGCGGTGACGTGACCCATGAAGAATGCCGCCGCCATCTCGCCGGCGAGGATGAAAGCGACCGGGCGGCTGAAGAGTCCGATCACCATGAGCAGCCCGCCCGCGAGCTCGAGGACACCCGCGAAGCCGAACAGCGACATGAGCGGGGGCGTCATCCCCTTCCCATCCACGCCGCCGAACATCCCGAACACCTTCTGCGCCCCGTGGACCGTGAAGGCGAGGCCCGCCGTGATGCGCAGCAGCGCCCAGGTGAAGCGCGCCAGCGAGGGGTTGTGAAAGAAGCGCATGCATCTCTCCCGACGTGAGGGTGGGGTGCGGCAGGGCCCGCGTGAATGATGCATTAAAGCAGCCACGGCCGGCAGATCAGTGTCTGCCGGCCGTGGTGTCGTGCGGGATTGCGTCGATCAGCCGTTGCGGCGCCCGCGACCGTGGCCCTTGCCCTCACCCTGCTTCGTCATGCGCTCCTGCATGCGCTGGACGTTGGCGTCGAAGGTCTTCTGCTGCTCCGCGGTGAGCACGCCGCGGATCTCGGCACGCTCGCGATCGGCGAGCGCCGTGATCTGGTTCCGGACCGGCGTCGTCCGCGCGAGCGCGGCACGGGCGGCCGTGGTGTCACCGCGCTGGCGAGCGGCGCGCGCCGAATCCATCGGGGCGCGGAGCTGATCGCGAAGCGGCTGGTACTGCGCCCGGTACTTGTCGTGGATGGCGCGGATCCGCGTGCGCTGCGCATCCGTGAGCTGGATGCCGCGGAGCACTGCACCACCGCGGACACCACGCGCGCCGAACCGGTGGCCCTGGTGCTTCCCGTCACGACGCACCGAGTCGGCGCGCTCCGCGCGAGGGGTCTGCTGTGCCGGCGCGGACTGCGCTTCGGCGATGCCAGCGCCGGCGACCAGCGCCAGCGCAACGAGAGTCGAGCGTAACTTCATCCGTGCGTCTCCTGTGAGATCGGCGCGCACCATCGCGCGCTCACCAGATGAGACGCCGTCCTTCGCCCGACGTTAAGGGCCCCGGGGCAGCGACCCCGGCCGTGGCTACTTGTGGCGGTAGATGATGCGCCCGCGGGTGAGGTCGTACGGGGAGACCTCGATCTTCACCTGATCGCCGGCGAGGACCCGGATGCGGAATTGCCGCATCTTCCCGCCCAGCGTCGTCAGCACCTCGTGCCCGCCGTTCACCGCGACGCGGAACGTCGCGTTCGGGAGCACTTCCGTCACCGTCCCTTCGAGCTCGATCGAATCCTGCTTTGCCATTCAACTCCCTGTTCGGGTTATGCGCACGACGCGCGAATACAGCCGAAAAAATCTAGGCCGCGCCCCGAACGATTGGCAAGAGAGCACCTCGTCTGTTCGCGAAAGCCGTCAGCCGCGCGCCTGACGCTGCCCGCCGAGCCACGCGGTGACGGTGACCTCGACGAGGATCCCACGCAGTCCCGCGCCGATCGCCGTCCGGCTGGGATAGGGTGGCGAGAAGAAGGTCTTGTACACCTCGTTGAACCGCCCCCAATCGTTCTCGTCGGCGAGGTAGACGGTCACCGACACGACGTCCTCGAGCGTCGCGCCCGAGGCGGCGAGCGCGTCGCGCACGTTGGTGAGGGTCTGCCGCGCCTGTTCCTCGATGGTCTCGCCGACGATCGCACCGGTGCGCGGGTCGCGCGGCACCTGACCCGACACGAAGACGAGATCGCCCGCCCGGACGACGGGGGTGTAAGGCCCCGCCGGCGGTGGGACGTCGGAGCCAAGGGGTACGGGGGTCCAGCGGCGCGGAGCGTCGAAAGAATTCATTGGATCGAATTGTCGGGAGCGATTGATCAGAGCGAGTCGAGCAGATCGTCGATGGCGCGCTTGGCGGCGTCGGAAAGCGGACCACCAGCGACGACCTTCTGCAGCATGTCGACGGCTTCCTGGGCGAGGTCTTCCGGGTGCTTGCGATCGCCGGAAAAACGCACGATGTGGCCGAGCAGCACGGCGGCGAGGCCACTCGTCTCCTCCGACTGCTCGCTCTGCGCTTCCTCGAAGGAGGGAACGCTCGCCTTCCAGGGCTCGTCCTCCTCCCCGCCCTCGGTGAGCCGGGTCGCGGGGACGAGCGCGACGAGCCGCGCCTGGATCCCGGGGTCACCCTCGAAGGCGAGAAGGCCGACGAGCACCGGATCCTCGAATAGCTTGAGCGCGAGGAGGCGCTCGATCGACTCACCGGGCATCGCGCAGCGCGCGACGAGGCGGCCGTCGATCCGCGACGCGAGACACACGCCGTCGGGGGCGCGCTCGTCGGGAAGCGGGCCAACGGTCACCTGCAGCGGCGTCGCGGTCGCGACGAAGACGGTCGTCGGCGGGAGCTCGTCGTCTCCCTCCTCGTCGCCGTCGCCCTCCTCGTTCCCATCGGCGCCCGCGCCGTCGAGGTCGTCGTCCTCGTCGTCGGGCGGACCCGCGCGCCAGTTCATCGTCATCTCGCGTCCTCGCTACGCGGCACGGCGCGCCTTGTTGCGCTTCGTCGCGCGGCGCTGCCGCTTCACCGGCTTCCGCTTCTTCGCGGCCGGCTTCCGCTTCTTCTTCGGCGGGACGAGAATCGTGCCACGGCAGTTCGCCGCCCCGCACCTGCATGCGTAGAACTTCTCGTCCTCCGCGGTGTGGTCGTCGAAGCGCTCGTACTGGTAGTCGTACGCGAGCTCCTCACCGGGACGGATCGTGCGCAGCGCGTAGATGAAGATGCGCTTCCCTTCCACGACCGCCTCGAGGTTCGGATCGCAGGAGTGGTTGATGAAGCGCGCCTCGTTGCCCCCCACCGCCGCGTCCACGACGGTGTCGTCGTCGACGATGAAGAGGAAGGTGTGATGGCGGCGCATCTTCTCGTCGTCGTAGCGCCGGTCCGCCTCGTCGTTTTCGATGTGCTCGCCGGTGTACTCGATGACGCGCTGGCCGCGCCGGATGAGGCGCGTCGCGAACGCACCCCTGCCCTGGATGGGCGAGGTGCGGATCTCGAACGGTAGCGTGCTGCGTGAAGCCACTGGGGTCGTCTGAAGCCGGAGTTGTAAGGTGCGCTGCTCAGGAAGCGGCGAGAATGGTGCCGCGGCACTCACCGAATCCGATCCGCGCGTAACCGGCGCGCTCGCACGCGCCGCGCAGGATGACCTCGTCGCCATCCTCGAGAAAGGTACGTGTCTCGCCGCCGGGAAGGCTGAGTGGTTCGGCGCCACGCCACGTGAGCTCGAGCAGGCAGCCACGCGCATCGCGTGTCGGGCCCGAGATCGTCCCGCTCGCGATGAGGTCCCCCGGCCGCAGGTTGCAGCCGTTGCTCGCATGGTGGGTGACCATCTGGCCCATGGTCCAGTACATGTCTGCAAACCGCGCGCGGCTGACGCGGGCCTCGTGCTCGCCGCGCTGCCGCATCGCTCGCGTCCGGATCGCCACCTCGACGACGATGTCGACTCCACCCCGCGCGAGGTCGCCATCGTCCCGCAGGTACTCGAGTGGCGCGGGGTCGCCCGCCGGACGCTCCGCGGCGGGCACGCGGAAGGGCGCGAGCGCCTCCATCGTCACCACCCACGGACCGAGTGTCGTCGCGAAGCTCTTCGCGAGAAAAGGACCGAGCGGTTGGTACTCCCAGCTCTGCACGTCGCGCGCGGACCAGTCGTTGACGAGACAGAGGCCGAAGATCTGCTCGCACGCCGTCGCCATCGGGATGCGCTCGCCAAGCAGGTTGCCCGGGCCGATGAAGGCGCCGACCTCACACTCGTAGTCGAGGGACTTGCTGGGCCCGAAGCTCGGTGCCGGATCGTTCGGCCCCTTCCGCTGCCCGCAGGGCCGCTGCACGCGCGTGCCGCTTTGCACCAGCGACGATGCGCGGCCGTGGTACCCGATCGGCACGTACTTGTAGTTGGGGAGCAGCGGGTTGTCGGGACGGAACATGCTCCCCACGTTCGTCGCGTGATGGATCGACGCGTAGAAGTCGGAGTAGTCGCCGACATGTGCCGGGAGGAGCATCTCCGCGTCGCGCATCGACACGAGGAGCGACGACGCATCACGCTCCGCCCCCGACCCCTCGCGCAGCAGCGCCGAGACCGCGCGGCGAAGAGCGCCCCACCAGGCGCGCCCCCCTGCCATGAGCGCGTTGAGCGAGGGTTGCTCGCAGGCGCGCGCGGCAGCGGCCGCATCACCGGTGAAATGCCCGGCGCGACGCGCGGCGCCGACGTCGAGGATCATGTCTCCGATCGCGATGCCGACGCGGCCCGGCTCGTTCGTCTCTGCGCGGCGAAAGACGCCGAATGGCAGGTTCTGGATCGGGAAGTCGGTCGCCCGGCTGGCGGATTGCACCCACGAGCGCAGCGACGGATCGTGCGTGTCGTCGACGTGGGGAATCATAGGAGGCCGATCGAGCGCAGGTCGTCCACCGGCTCGCGGAAGGAGCAGGAGCCGAAGCCGAACATTCCCTGCCCGCGCGCGGCGGCGATCTCGGCGGCGCCGAAGCGCATGCCGCGCCACTCGATCGCGTCGTCGCCGACGACGATCTCGCGGGCCTTCTTCTCCTCGAGCGCGGCGATCAGGCTGCGGGCGTCGCCCCCGGCGCGCGCAACGAGCGTCGCGAGCAGGACGTTGAGAAACCCGAACATGGTGCCGCGTGGCGCATCGGACGCATACGTGAGCCGATACTCGGCGCGCAGCGGATGATGCAGCCCCGCCGTCGCCTTGAAGGGCACTCCATGCTCGACGCAGCGCCTGATGAAGCGCGCGACCTCGGCCGCCGAGGGGAAGGCATCGGCGGTGACGCCGCCCGTCCGCACCTTGGCGCGCGCCCCGGCGCGGCCGATCGCGGCGACGAAGGGCGCTGGATCGTCGGAGATCGGCACCTCGACGTAGACGGGTGCGCCGGCGACCGTGGCGCCACGCGGGACTTCGCTCTCGCGCGCCGCCTTCACTTCGACGGCGTCAGCAACGGCGCTTCCCGCGTGGGCGGCGTTGAAGTCGGTCAAAGTGCGCTCGAGCGCGGCGTCGACGCTCGGCGCCAGCACCGCCAGCCGCCAGTCGCGTGGCCCGGCGTCGCGCGCGGCCTCCTCCCACTCGGCGAGCCGCGTCACCGGTGCGACGAAGCGGCCGAGCATCCATGCGTCGGGGCCCGCGCGGTGCCGGGCATATTCCGCGACGGCGTCGCGCATCGGCAGCCCGGCGGGAGGAAACAGGCCGGCGTAATCCACGACCTCCCGCAGCAACGTGCGCAGAGCAGCGGTCATCGCACGGACGCGCGGTAGCGCGCGAGGATCTCCCGCACCCGATCGAGGGGGATCGCCTCGACGGTGCGGCCGTTGCTCGTCACCGTCGTCGCCATGAAGAGCGAGTTGTAGATCGCCTCCTCGGTCGCCTCGACGACCCCCTGGAAGAGCGCCGACGCCGACTCGTTCGCGAGATCGGTGACGCTCGCCGTCGGCCCGGCGCCGAAGCGCCGCCTCACTTCCGGCGCCGTCGAGAAGGCGATCACATAGTCGCCCGACCCGTTCGATGCCGACGACCCGGTGCGCCCCAGCCCGAGCAGCGCTCGCGACGCGAGCCGCTTCAGGTTTCGATCGGAGAGCGGCGCGTCGGTGGCGACGACGATCATGATCGATCCGTCGCCGCGCTCGCGGTCGAGCACGTCCTTGAACGCGTACCGTCCGAGCTCGCGACCGACGGGCGCGCCGAGCACCTGCAGCACGCCGCCGAAGTTGCTCTGCACGAGCACCCCGACGGTGTAGCCGCCGAGCGGTACAGGGAGTACGCGCGACGACGTGCCGATCCCACCCTTGAAGCCGAATGCGACCGTCCCCGCTCCCGCCCCGACGCTCCCCTCGACGACATCGCTCCCCGCCGCGGCGATGGCTGCGCGGACGTCGCGCTCGCCGACGCGCCGCGAACGGATGGCGTTGAGCGTTCCGTCGTTGGTCTCGCCGACGACGACGTTCACCGAACGCACGTCGGTCATGCCCGGCTGCTCGAGAAGCCAGCTCGCGAGGCCGTCGGCGACCTTCCACACGCAGAGCGTGCACGTGAGGAGCACGGGAGACTCGAGCTCGCCGAGCTCCTCCACCTGCGTCGCGCCGATCAGCTTTCCGAAGCCGTTGCCGACGACGATCGCGGCC
>DATAIS010000089.1:0-54023 GCA_036262535.1 Gemmatimonadaceae bacterium
CAGGCAGTCGTCGTCGTCCTCGGCCGTGTAATGAGCGACGCCGCTGATCTCGGTGTGCGTCGCCGCACCGCCTAACGACTCGGCGTCGATGGTCTGGCCCGTCGCGCCCTTCACGAGGTTGGGCCCGCCGAGTCCCATGAAGGAGGTCCCCTTGACCATGATGATCGTGTCGCTGAGCGCCGGGAGGTACGCCCCGCCGGCGATGCAGGGTCCCATCACCGCGGCGAGCTGCGGGACGCGCAGGTAGCGCCGCATGATCGAGTTGTAGTAGAAGATGCGCGCCGCGCCGTACTGTCCGGGAAAGACGCCGCCCTGATAGGGGAGGTTCACCCCAGCCGAGTCGACGAGGTACACGATCGGGATCCGGCAGCGCATCGCGATCTCCTGCGCGCGCAGGATCTTGGTGATCGTCTCCGGCCACCAGGAACCCGCCTTCACGGTGGCGTCGTTGGCGACGACGACGACCGGACGTCCGTGCACGTGCGCGATGCCGGTCACGACGCCGGCGGCAGGGGCCTGGCCGTCATAACGATCGTGCGCGACGAGGAGGCCGACCTCGACGAAGGGCGCTACCTCGTCGGCGAGTCGCGCGATGCGCTCGCGCGCGGTGAGCTTTCCCTGCGAGTGCTGGCGTTCGACCTTGTCGCGCCCGCCGCCTTCGCGCAGGCGCGTCTCGAGCTCGCGGACCTCCGCCGCGAGCTGGCGGAGCCGGGATGTCACGCTTCCTGGCGTTCGCGCTCGGCGAACCACTCCTTGATGTAGTCCACCAGGGCCGACGTCGGCGTCCCGGGGCCGAAGAGCTGGCCGATTCCCTTCGACTGGAGGGCCTCGATGTCCTCCTTCGGGATGATCCCGCCGCCGGTGATGAGGACGTCGTCGCGTCCCTGCTCGACGAGGAGATCGCGCACGCGCGGGAAGAGCGTCATGTGCGCGCCGCTGAGGATCGACAGCCCGACGACGTCCACGTCTTCCTGCACCGCGGCGGTCGCGATCATCTCCGGCGTCTGATGGAGCCCGGTATAGATGACCTCCATACCCGCATCACGGAGCGCGGCGGCGACGACCTTCGCCCCGCGATCGTGACCGTCGAGGCCTGGCTTGGCGATGAGAACGCGTACTGGACGTGGCATCCGTGGAGCGACGATCGATTGGAGAAAGCGCGAGGGGACTCGCCCCCGCCGGTGCAATAAGTCTACCGTCTCGCTCGACGGCGCGGCAACACGTCCTTGCGCGCGACGAGCAGCATCTCGCTCGAGCGACGTCGCAGGGGACGCGCGGTCCATCCATCGTACGCGGTCTCGACGATCAGCCCGGCCGCGGCGAGGAGCTCCGCGAGCCGGCTCGGGGTGTAGAGCCGGATCCGGTGCTCGCGCTCCCCGGAGCGCCTGCGTCCGCGCCAGACCGAGTTGACGGTGAGAAACCCGGAAAGCGGATCGAACGAGCGCTGCTGGGCGACGAGGGTGCCGTCGCGCGTCTGCCACCAGTCGCGGGCGAGGAATCGCGCCATCACGCCGTCCCGATTGCCCCCGTGCCAGATGAGCAAACCGCCCGGCGCGAGGACGCGGGCGAACTCCGCGACCACCCGCTCGTCATCGTGCGGATCGCCGAAGAAGCCGAAAGACGTGAACAGGTTGACGACGGCATCGAAGCGTCCCGTCCACGTGCCCGGGAGCCGGCGCATGTCGCCACGCCGGTAGCGGAGCGTCGGGCCGGCGCCGCGCGCCTTCGCCTTCTTCAGCAGGACGTCCGAGTAATCGAGCCCGGTGACGTCGAATCCGGCTTCGGCGAGGAGGTGCGCGTGGCGGCCCTGCCCGCACGGAACGTCGAGGACCCGTGCGCCGGTCGGGAGCTGCAGGATCTCGAGAAGGCGCGCGACCTCGCGCCGGTCGCGCTCGGGCGCGAAGAGCGGCTCATACTCCCGGAGGTAGTCCTCATCGAAATGGGACGCCCACCAGTCGCCGGCGGCCGCCGGCGACTGGTGGGTCTGGTCTGGAGTCGCGGCGCCGCGCGCCGCTCCCTTTCCGCGTGCCGAACGGACGCTCAGAAGAAGACCGGCTCGCGGTAGGCGCCGAAGACGTCTTCCATCGCCGCGCGGATCTCGTAGAGGGTGCAGTAGGCGCGGGCACAATCGAGGAGCGCTGGCATCACGTTGGTGTCGTTGCGCGCCGCCTCGCGAAGGGTGTCGAGGCGCTTCGTGCAGAGGGCATCGTCGCGACGTTCCCTGAGCCGCTTCATCTTCGCCTTCTGGTCGCGCTCGGCTTCGGCGCCGACCTTGAGCAGCGGGATGGTCAGCTCCGGCTCGTCGCTCACGAACTCGTTGACGCCGACGATGACGTGCCGGTGCTGCTCGATCTCCCACTGCTGGCGCGCCGCCGACTCCGCGATCTTGCGCTGGAACCAGCCCGTCTCGATGCCCCGGACGACGCCGCCGACCTTCTCGATCTCCTCGAAGAGACGCTCGGCTTCGGCTTCCATCTCGTCGGTGAGCGTCTCGAGGTAGTACGACCCGCCGAGCGGATCGACGACGTTCGGCACGCCAGTCTCGTAGGCGAGGATCTGCTGCGTGCGCAGCGCGACCTGCACCGCCTGCTCGGTGGGAAGCGCGAGCGTCTCGTCCATCGAGTTCGTGTGCAGCGACTGCGTCCCGCCCAGCACCGCGGCGAGCGCCTGATAGGCGACGCGCACGATGTTGTTCATCGGCTGCTGCGCGGTGAGCGTGACGCCCGCCGTCTGGGAGTGGAAGCGGAGGATGAGCGAGCGTGGATCCTTCGCGCCATAACGGTCGCGGAGATGGCGCGCCCAGATCCGGCGCGACGCCCGCATCTTCGCGATCTCCTCGAAGAAGTCGTTGTGGACGTCCCAGAAGAACGACAACCGCGGCGCGAACTCGTCAACGTCGAGGCCGCGGTCGATGCCGTGCTCGATGTAGCAGAAGCCGTTCGCGAGCGTGAACGCGAGCTCCTGCGCCGCGGTCGCTCCCGCCTCGCGGATGTGGTAGCCGCTGATCGAGATCGTGTTCCAGAGCGGTGCGTGCGTCGCGCCCCACTCGAAGCAGTCGACGATCAGTCGCAGCGCGGGCTCGATGGGATACACCCACGCGTGCTGCGCCATGTACTCCTTCAGGATGTCGTTCTGGATCGTGCCGCGGAGCTTCCGCGAGTCGACACCCTGCTTCTCGGCGGCGGCGATGTAGAACGCCCAGAGGATGATCGCCGGCCCGTTGATCGTCATCGAGGTCGAGACCTTGTCGAGCGGGATCCCGTCGAAGAGGGTCTCCATGTCCTCGAGGCTCGATACGGCGACGCCGCACTTTCCGACTTCCCCCTCCGACCGCGGATGGTCGGAGTCGTAGCCCATCAGCGTCGGGAAGTCGAAGGCGACCGAGAGTCCGGTCTGGCCGTGCGCGAGGAGAAACTTGTAGCGCTCGTTGGTCTCGACCGCCGTACCGAAGCCCGCGAACTGCCGCATCGTCCACAGCTTCCCGCGGTAACCCGTGGGATGGATGCCGCGGGTGAACGGATACGCGCCGGGAGTGCCGAGATCCTCGACGCTCGCGCTCTGTCGGTCGAGAGCCGTGTAAAGCGGCGCCACCTCGCGCGCCGAGTTCGAGAACGCGATGTCACGCAGCTGGCCGCGCTCGTAGCGTGCGCGCCATTCGGCGAGCTCGGCGCGCAACCGCGCGAGCTCCGCCTCCTGCTCGCGGACGGTGCGCTGAAGGTCGGGCGTGTATGTCATCGAGTGGACTCCTCGAGAATGCGACGGACGGTCATGTCACAAAGCTATCGGTGTGTGCGACCCGCGACCACGTCGCCCGCGCCGCCGAGCAGCGACTCCGCGACGGCGAAGGGCGAGACGGTTCCCGCCTCGAGCGACGGCAGCGCATCGTCGAGCGCCCGCGTCGTGGCCGGATCGCTCCAGAGCCGCGCGCGCACGAGCCGTTCGGCGATCTCGACGACCCGCTCCCGCAGCCGCCGGAGACGCCGTGCACGAAGCTCGCCGCTGCGCTCCAGATATCGCACGTGGCGGTCCAGCGCATCCACGATCTCGGTCACACCCTCCCCCGCGGCGGCGACGCTGCGCAGTACGGGGGGAGTCCAGTGGCCGCCGTCCTGGCGCGCGGCCTCTCGTGCCGCCCTGGCGGGATTGAGGGCCTTCCGCTCCTCCGGCGTCATGACCGCCTTCAGGTCCACGCCATGATGGGCCGGTACGTCGCGCAACGTGTTTCCGGCGCGCAGGCCGAGCATCAGCTCCAGCTCGTTCCGTAGCCGGTCCGCGCCGGGACGGTCGGCCTTGTTGACGACGTACACGTCGGCGATCTCCATCAGCCCCGCCTTGAGGGTCTGGATCGAGTCGCCCGATTCCGGCACCAGGATCACGACGGAGGTGTCCGCGGTGCGCGCGATGTCGAGCTCACTCTGTCCGACGCCGACGGTCTCGATGAGGATGACCTCCACGCCGTACGCATCGAGCACGTCGGCCACCTCGCGCGTCGCCGCCGCAAGGCCGCCGAGCGAGCCACGCGTCGCCATCGAGCGTATGAACACGCCCGGGTCGAGCGCGACGGACTCCATGCGAATCCGGTCGCCGAGCAGTGCGCCACCGGTGAAGGGAGAGGTGGGATCGACGGCGATCACGCCGACGGTGCGGCCGGCGGCGCGATAGGCGTGCGCGAGCCGCATCGTCAGGGTGCTTTTCCCTGCCCCCGGCGGTCCGGTGAGGCCGATGCGCCGCGCGCGTCCGAGTCGCGGATGGAGCGCGGCGAGCAGCCGCTCGAAGCCGGCGCGCCGATTCTCGACGATGCTCACCGCGCGCGCGAGCGCGGCCGGCCGCCGCCGGTCGAAATCGGCGAGCAGCTTCTCGAGCGGCGCGGGGAGCGCGGTCGGCGCGCTCACGGCGCGCGAGTCCGCGCCGGCGGCTGATGCTCGTCGTGCTCGTCGCGGATGTCGCCGACGAGCTCCTCGAGGAGATCCTCGAGGGTGACGATGCCGAGCGTGTGCCCCTCCGCGTCGTGGACGACGGCGAGATGGGTGCTCGCGCGCAGCATCCGGAAGAGCTGGTCGTTGCACGGTTTTTCGGCGGGTGCACGCCCGATCTCGCGGAACGGGGGCCGTTCGCCTTCGGCGCGCAGGATGTCGAAGGCGTGGACCATGCCGACTATCTCGTCGAGCGACCCGTTGCGCGTGATCGGCACGCGGCTGTACTCCGACTCGGCGACGCGCCGCGCCAGCTCGTCGGGAGGGAGCGACTCATCGAGCGCGAAGACGGATGCGCGCGGCGTCATCACGTCGCGCAGCTTCTTTTCGCCGAATCTGACCACGCCGGTGATGATCTCCATCTCCTGCCGCTGGCCGACGCCTTCGAGCTCTCCTTCGCGCAGCAGGTCCTGAAGCCCGTCGCGCGCAGAGCGCCCCCCCTCCGTGCGGATGCGCTCGAGCTCGAGGGTGCGCTCGATGCGCCGGCTGACGCCGACGATCGGCGCGAGGAGGATCTCGACGACGCGGAGCGGCGGGACGAGCGCGGGCAGCAGCCGCGCCGGCCACCGTCGCGCGATCGCGCGCGGCAGCATGTTGCCGAAGAAGATCAGCGCCGCACCGGCGAGCAGCAGATCGCGCACGGTGCGCGACGTCGCCGAGCCGTGAGCCGTGACGGCCGCGCCGGCAGCGATGGTCGTCAGCGCCACCCCGGCGCTGGCGGCGATGACGAGACGTGTCGGACGCTCGAGGTATCGTTCCGCGACCGCGAATCCGGCCGGGCGCCGCTCCACCCAGTGGCGGAGCCAGATCCGGCTCACGGCACGCACCGCGATCGCGGCGCCGGTGAGCCACGCGGACGCGACGATGGCGAGCAGGAGCCCGGCGCCGGTACCGCCCGTAAAGCTCATCGTCCGTCCGCGGTCTGCCGGGCCCGCGCGGCTCGCGCGCCGACGAGACGCTCGAGGTAGACGCGAAGGATCCGCCGCCTGACGACGCGCTCGACGACGACGCGGAAGTCGTCGATGATGAGTGTCTCACCTGCCCGCGGCACGCGGCCGAGTCGCGCGTAGACGAGTCCACCGACGGTCGCGACGCCCTCGTCGGAGAACTCGTGGCCCGTCGCTTCCTCGAGCTGCGCCATCGGGAGGCGGCCCGACGCCCAGAAGCGGTCGCGCCCCTCGCGAACGAGCTCCGCCTCCTCGTCGTCGTGCTCGTCGCGGATCTCGCCGACGATCTGCTCGAGCACGTCCTCGATCGTCACGATGCCGGCCATGCCGCCGTACTCGTCGACGACGACGGCGATGTGCGTGCCGCCGCTCTTGAAGTCCCGGAGCTGCGCGTCGAGCGTCTTGGTCGCGGGAATGAAGCTCGCGGGCCGGACGTGCGCCGCCCAGCCGCCGGAGGGTTCTTCGCCGGCGACGATGAACGGCAGCAGGTCCTTCGCGTAGACGATGCCGATCACGTCGTCGATCTCGCCTTGAAAGACGGGAAGTCGCGCGTGACCGGTGCTGCGGAGTCGGTCCACCAGCTCGGACCAGTGCATCTCGCGATCGACGGCGACGACTTCGACGCGCGGCACCATCACCTCGCGGACCTCGGTCTCGCCGAGCGTGAAGACGCCGCCGAGAAGCACGCGCTCCTCCTGCCCGACGTCGGCGTCGGCGGCGACGACCTCGCGGAACTGCTCCGGCGTCGCGCTGACTTCCGCCTGCTCGCCACGCGCGGGCGGGATGATCCGCTCGAGCCACGAGTCGAGCCATGCACCGGCAGTGGCAGCGGGCGCGAGCAGCCGCCGGAAGAGCACTTCGACGAGCCGCACCCGACGCAGTCCGCGCGCGCCCCACGCGTCGCCGACCGATCGCGCGATCCCCTCGACCAGGAGGACGACGATGAGCGCGATCCCGGCGAGGATTGCGACGCGCCCGCCGCGGGACGGGACACCCTCGACGAGCCACCACGACGTCGCGCCGGTCGTGAGGTAAGCGAGCATCCTGCCGATGACGAAAGCGCGGTGTGCGCGCTCGCGCTCGGCGGCGGAAGACGGAGGCTCCCCCGTCTCCCCTTCGGTGACGAGCGCGCCGTCGGCGGCGGCGAGGAGTGCCGCGATCGCCGCACTGGCGACGAGGGCGATGACCGTGCCGATCACCGGCGCCACTCCCGCGCGGTGCGGGTCACGAGCTGCTCCTGGCGCCGCCACATCGGCGAGCGGAGTCGCGCGTCTCCCTCCGGATGATCGTGTCCGACGACGTGCAGCGTACCATGGACGACGAGCCGCGCGAGCTCTTCGCGCGTGCCCAGCCCCGCCGCGCGCGCATTCTCGCGCGCGACCTCGGGCGCGATGTAGACGTCGCCGGTGAGCGACGCGTCCGGTGCCGCGGCGGGAAGCTGGAAGGAGATCACGTCCGTCGGTCCGCGATGCCCGAGCCAGCGGGCGTTGAGGGAGGCGATGGCGCGTGCGCTGACGAAGGTGATCGAGAGGTGCGCGCTTCCCACGCGCTCGGCGCGGAGCGTCGCCCGCGCGATCGCCGCGACGGCGGCCTTCGACAACGGCGCGCGAACCCCATCGCTCGCGACATCAACGGCGAGGCTCATAGGCGGCGAATTCGGCCGTGATGCCGCCGGCCGCAGCAGGATACTCGGTGCGATGGTGATGCTGCCCGATGAGCGAGCGCGCGAACTGCTCCTTGATCTGCTCGATCTGCCGCAGGGTGATCGGCGCGTCGCGAAGCTGGCCGGCGTCGATCCGCTGCTTGACGATGTGGTCGATCACGGCACGGATCTTCTCCGGCGTCGGATCGGCGACGACGCGCGTCGACGCCTCGACGCCGTCGGCGAGCATGAGGATCGCCGTCTCCGCGCTCCGCGGCGTCGGTCCCGGATACTGGAACTCCTGGACGTTGACGGCGGCGCCGTCGCGTTCCTTCGCCTTCTCGAGGAAGAAGGAGATCGGCAGCGTGCCATGGTGCTCGAGGATGAAGCCCCGGATCGCGGCCGGGAGGTTCTCCTTCTCGGCGAGCTCGAGCCCGCCGTCGACGTGGCTGCGGATGATCCCCGCGCTCGTCTGCGGCTTCAGCTTCTCGTGCGGGTTCTTCCCCTGCTGGTTCTCGATGAAGTACTGCGGCTTCTTGAGCTTCCCGATGTCGTGGTAGTAGGCGCCGACGCGCGCGAGCAGCCCGTTCGCCCCGATCGCGTTCGCCGCGGCCTCGGCGAGGTCGGCGATGCGCATCGTGTGCGAGTAGGTGCCGGGCGCCTCGAGGCTCAGCCGCCGCATCAGCGGGCGATTGAGATCGGACCACTCGAGCAGGCGGAGATAGGTGTCGATCCCCGAGAACTCCTCGGCGAGCGGCAGGAGCGCCATCGCCAGGGGAACGCAGACGACCGCGTTGAGCGCGCCCCAGCCCGTGCTCCGAAGCACGTCCATCAGCGTCCAGTCGAGCATGAGCCCGAGCGCGACCGCCGTGAGGAAATAGGCGAGCGAGATCGTCACGATCGGCGCGAGCGCTTCGTTGCGTCGCCGGAGCGCGCGGACGCTGAACGCCGCCGCGGCACCGGCAACGACGCCGATGAAGAGCGCGCTCGTCCCGCGGAAGGGCGCCTGGAGGCCGACGAGCACCGCGAGCACCGTGGACGCGATCATCGCGATGCGCGAATCGAACATCACGCTGAGCAGCACCGCCGCGAGCGCGATCGGGATCAGCTCGGCGCGCATCAGCCCACCGCGCGCGATGACCGCCGCGCCGACGAGCACGACGAAGAAGACCACCGTCACGAGCACGAGCGCGCGGAAGCTGCGATAGAGCTGGGGCCGATAGAGGAAGAGCGTCAGCCCGACCACGAAGAGCAGCAGCAGGTTGAAGAGCACCGCGCCCGTCGCGCGCCCGAGCGCATCCTCGCCGCCGCGTCGCTGTGTCGCCTCGGCCTGGAGCGCGCGAAGCTTCTCGTATTCGGCGCGGCCGACGACATCGTGCGCGCCGACGATCTTCTCCCCTGCGCGCACGGAATACTTCTCGGCGGGAATCGAAGCCCGGAGCGCCTCACGCGCGCGCTCCGTCGCGACGCGGTCGAGCACGAGCGTCGGGTGGAAGAGACTTCCGATCAGCTTGACATAGACGGCATCGCCCAGCGCGGAGCCGGGGTCCGGATGAATGAGGCGCGCCCGCGAGACGAACATGTTGAACGTCGCGACGCTGTCCGCGGGCGCTCGGGTGTCGTTGTCGCCACGACGGATGATGACGTCGCCGCGAAGGGTGTCGAGCGTGGCACTGGGGGCGACGCCGCGCGCGAGCCAGCGCGAATACAGGCGATCGAGGCTGGTCTGGATCGCGCGGCGCCGCAGCGGCTGGGCGAGGTAGGCCGCTTCGCCCTGCGTCAGCGTGATGCCGCGTCGGTTCGCCGCGGCCTGGACGGCGGCGGCGCCGGCGAGCGGTGGCGTCCCCGCCGGCGCGACGCTGTCGAGGAGCGCGAGCAGGGCGTTCGTCTCGCGCTGGGCGGAATCGAGGGCGGCTGGCACGTAGGCGAGCACCGGCTCCGCCGAGCGCGCGAGCTCCTCGCGCTCGCGCCGCAGCTCGTCGGGATCCTTGCGCACGACGAACGCGAAGGGTGCGATGACGTTCTCGACGGCGACCGATCCAACCTCGTACAGCGGCACGTCCGCCGCCGGCGTCGCCGGGAAGAGGAAATGGGTCGCGAGCGCGAGCCCGAGCGCGAGCCCGATCCGCATCCCGTGGAAGCGGATCCGGTCAGCGCGCGTCGCGTTCCGCGGCTCGCGCGCGACGTCGTCGAGCTGGCGCCAGAGCTCCTTGCGCTTCAGGAGTCCTCCGCGTACGCCTTGATGATCTCGCGTACGAGTCTGTGCCTCACCACGTCCGCTTCCGTGAAGTAGTGGAACGCGATTCCCTCGATGCCGGGAAGGATGCGCTCCACCTGCAGCAGCCCGCTCTCCTCGCGCTTCGGCAGGTCGATCTGCGTGCGGTCGCCGGTGATGACGATCTTCGAGTTCACGCCGAGCCGCGTGAGGAACATCTTCATCTGAAGGTTCGTCGCATTCTGCGCTTCGTCGAGGATCACGAACGCGTCGCCGAGCGTGCGGCCGCGCATGAAGGCCAGCGGCGCGATCTCGATGACCCGCGTCTCGAGCGCGCGCTGGACGCGCTCGGCCGGCATCATGTCGTCCAGCGCGTCATAGAGCGGACGCAGGTACGGGTCCACCTTCGCCTGCATGTCGCCGGGAAGGAAGCCGAGGCTCTCCCCCGCTTCGACCGCCGGCCTCGCGAGCACGATGCGCCGCACGCGCTTTCGCGCCAGCGCGTCCACCGCCGCCGCGACGGCGAGATACGTCTTGCCGGTGCCGGCGGGGCCGATGCCGACGACGATGTCGTGGTCGGCGATCTTCTGCATGTACTCCGCCTGCCCGCTCGTCTTCGGCTGGACGATGCGGCGTACGCCCGGGAGAACGATGCGCTGGCCCTCGGACGGAGTGCCGTTCCCGTCGGCGGGCGTCTCGTCGGCGAGTCGCAGCACGTCGTCGGCGTCGAGCGAGCCGCGCTGGCGCGCCGTGTCCACCATCCGCTGCGCGATCGGCATCGCCTTGGCGACGGCGTCGGGCGTGCCCTGGATGGTCAGCGTGTCGCCGCGCAGCGAGACGCGAACCCCCGCGATGCGCGCGAGCTCGACGAGATTCGAGTCGTTGACCCCGGCGAGGGTGAGCAGGTCCGCACCCTCGACTCCCAGCTTTTTCGTATCCGTTCCGTCAGTCATGCCGTTGCAGCCCCTCGCTCACGTGCGCGATCCTCGATCCTGATGTGCAGCTCCTCGAGCTCCGCCGGCGGCACCCGCGCGGGCGCTCCCTCGAAGAGAGCGCGCGCCGCGGTCGTCTTCGGAAAGGCGATGACGTCGCGCAGCGACGGCGCCTCGGCGAGGAGCATCGCGATGCGGTCGAAGCCGAACGCGATGCCGCCGTGCGGCGGCGCCCCCGAGCGCAATCCCTCGAGAAGGAAGCCGAACCGCGCCCGCGCGGTCTCCTCGTCGATGCCGAGCAGCCCGAACACCCGGCGCTGGAGGTCCGGATCGCTGATGCGGATGCTCCCTCCCCCGAGCTCGGTGCCGTTGAGGACGATGTCGTAGGCGCGCGCACGCACGCGCTCCGGTGCCGACTCGAGGAGCGGGAGGTCTTCGAGCTTCGGCGACGTGAAGGGGTGGTGGACGGCGCCGAGCGCACCCGTCTCCGGATCCTTGTCGAAGAGCGGAAAGTCGGTGACCCAGACGAAGCGGTTCTCCCCAGGCTTCACGAGCTGGAGCACCCGCGCCAGCTCCTGCCTGACGCGATCGAGCGCCGGGCTCGAGACGCGGTCGGTGCCGGCGACGAAGAGCCCGAGGTCGCCGTCGCCGATGCCCAGCCGCCCCGCGCCGGCGGCGCCGAGCATCTTCGCCGCCGGGCCCCAGTCCACCGTGTCGCCGCTGCGCTTGAGCCGGATCAGCCCCGCGGCGCCGGCCGACTTCGCCGCCGCCTCGAGCTCGTCGAGCTGCTTCCGCGAAAGCGTCCCGCCGCCGGGGACGACGATGCCGCGGACGCGGCCGCCCTCGGCGAGCACGCGCGTCGTGACGCCGAACTCGATGCCGCGGAAGACGTCGCTCGCATCGCGGATCTCGAGACCGTAGCGCAGGTCGGGCCGGTCGATGCCATAACGCTCCATCGCCTCGGCGTAGGTCATGCGCGGCATGTCGCCAGCGACGGCGATGCCGGCCTCGTTCCAGAGTGCGCGAACGAGCCCCTCGGCGAGCGTCATGACGTCGGGCTGGTCCACGAACGACGCCTCGATGTCGATCTGCGTGAACTCGAGCTGCCGGTCGGCGCGCAGGTCCTCGTCGCGGAAGCAGCGCGCGATCTGGAAGTACCGATCGTAGCCAGCCACCATGAGCAGCTGCTTGTAGAGCTGCGGCGACTGCGGCAGCGCGAAGAACTCGCCGGCGTGCATGCGGCTCGGCACGAGGAAATCGCGCGCGCCTTCAGGGGTCGGCTTGGTCAGGATCGGAGTCTCGATCTCGAGGAAGCCGCGCTCGCTGAGGAAGCGCCGCGTGCACTGCATCAGCCGATGCCGGAGCACCAGGTTCCGCTGCAGCTCGGCGCGACGCAGGTCGAGCACCCGATGGCGAAGCCTGAGCTCCTCGGCGGGGAGGTTCTCGCTGCGGGCACGCGCCACGGGAATCGCCGGCGGGACCGCGGGCCCGACGACGCGAACGTCGCGCGCCCGGACCTCGATCTCCCCCGTCTCCACGTCAGGATTGCGCATCTCGGGCGGCCGCGCGACCACCGTGCCCTCGACGAGCACCACGGTCTCGTTGCCGAGCGAGGCGGCACGCTCCAGGACGTCGGCGGCAACGTAACGCGGATCGAAGGAGACCTGGACGATGCCTGCGCGGTCGCGGAGGTCCACGAAGACGAGGCCCCCGAGATTGCGCGCCCGATGCACCCACCCGCCGAGCCTGACGCCGCTGCCGACGTGCCCCGCGCGAAGCGCGCCGCAGAGGTGGGTGCGGAGGGTCGTGCCTAACGAAGAGTCTTGCGCGGTCTGGGGCATCGAGCGGTTCAGGGGACGCGCGGCGCGCGGCGCCGTGCGAGTACGAGGGCGGCCGTCATCCCCGAGAAGGAACCGACGGCGTCGGCCACCCAGTCGCGGGGGTCCGCAGAACGGCCAGGGACCCAGCGCTGGTGCAGCTCGTCGAGCGCGCCGAAGACGAGGATGACCGACAGAACCACCAGCAGCCCGGCGACCCGCGCGCCGCGATCGGCGAGCACGGCGCGGGCGCTCAGGAACCCGAGCACGAAGTAGAGTACCCAGTGCACTCCCTTGTCCGTTCCCGCGGGCGCGGCGATGGCCGGCAAGGGGACGGAGCTGATGGCGAGCGTGAGGAGCGCCCAGAGACTGGGCGCGAGCCATCGTCGGCCGGTCACGCCTTCTCCGGCGCGGGCATGCAGGGAAGCGAGGTCCCGCCCCGGGCCGTCACGCGGCTCGAATGACTGAAGCGCATGGAATGACACAATTTAGCGCCGCGACGGGGGGCGAGGAAGGCGGGCCGCCGACGCTTGACCCCGCCGGGGGGCCGGTCTAAGGTCCACCGATGCCCCGCCATGTCTGGCCACTCCTGCTCGCCGGGTGCGTCGCCGTTCCGGTTTCGGCGCAGCAGGTCCCCGGGCGCGACCTCCTCGCCTTTCCCCTCGGCTCGCTCGCGGACGCGCCGGTGCTCTCGCGCGAGGGTTTCGCGCTCTGGAACCCGTCGCTCGCCGAGCTGGCCGGCACGGCGCGAGTGCGCGGCGCGGTCGGCGCCGTCGAAACCCCGGAAGACGTGGGCGCCTCGGTGCTGGGAGTCTCGCTCGCTGCGCGCCTGCCACAGGGATTCACCGCGGCGTTTTCCGCCGTGCGGGGACAGGTGCACGGCATCGCGCGGACCACCGACAGCCCGGCTGCGATCGGTGGCGACCTGGCCTACTCGACCGCGCTCTACACCGTCGCCGCCAGCCGCCGGCAGCAGCACGTGAGCGTGGGCGTCGCGCTGAGATATCGCAGGGGAACCATGGGCGACGAGAGTGGTAGAGGAGTGCTGGCCGACGCCGGCGTCCACGCCGATTCGGTGTTCGGCCTGCCGATCCGGGCCGCAGCGACGACCTTCCTCTGGCGGCCCGCCAACGCGAGCGACGAGCAGTCGGCGATTTCCGGCGGTCTCGACGGCGACATCTTCGCGCTCGGCACGACCACGGCCAGGCTCGGATACGCGTTGACGATACTGCCGCAGGGCTCCAACGAGCACTACGGCTTCGCATCGCTCGTCGCCGGACCGTGGGAGGGGGCGACAGGTCTCGCGCGCCGACGCCGGAGGGGAGAGGTGGAATGGTCGATGCGACTCGGCGTCGCCGTTCATCACTCCCGCTATCGGGTCGGCGTCGCGCGCGAGGGAATGCGCGACGGGATCGGCGGTATCTACCAGTTCACACTTTCGACCGAGCTTCCGTGACCGGCAGCGCCCCGACCATCGAGCGCGAGAACCTGCTCGACCTCACTCCCGAAGTAGCGCGCGTCAGGCTCGAGCGCTTCTTCGCCGAGCAGGGCGAGCCGGCCTATCGCGCGCGCCAGGTGGTGCGCCGGCTGTGGACGCAGCCGGTCTCCGGATTCGAGCAGATCACGGAGCTGCCGACGCGGCTGCGCGACGCGCTCGCCGCGGCGTTCGTCATCCCGGGCCTGCGACTCGCGGCGCGCCAGCGCTCCACCGACGGCACGGAGAAGTTTCTCTTTCTCCTCGCCGACGGCCAGGGAATCGAGACCGTCGCGATCCCCGACGGCAACCGCATGACGCTCTGCATCTCGTCTCAGGCGGGGTGCGCGCTCGCGTGCGCCTTCTGCGCCACCGGCGCGATGGGCTTCCAGCGCAATCTCGCCGCGCACGAGATCGCGGGGCAGGTGCGCGAGATGCGCCTGCTCGATCCGCCGGTGGCCGTGACCAACATCGTCTTCATGGGAATGGGCGAGCCGCTCATGAACTGGAGGGCGGTCGACCCCACGCTCACGATCCTCAACAGCCCCGAGGGGCTCGGCATCGGGGCGCGACACATCACGGTCTCGACGGTGGGCGTCCTGCCGGGGATCATCGCGCTCGGCGAGCGGGCCGAGCAGTTCCGGCTCGCCATCTCGATCCATGCGCCGACCGACGAGCTGCGGCAGAGCCTGATGCCGGTGAACACGAAGTACCCGCTTGCCGACGTGATCGAGGCGGCGAAGAAGTTCGACCGGCGCGTGACCTTCGAGTACGTGATGCTGGGCGGCGTCAACGACCGGCTCGAGGATGCGCTCAACCTCGCGCGCCTCGCGAAGGAGTGCCGTGCCTTCGTGAACCTGATCCGGCTCCATCCCGGCGGCGCGATGGGCTTCAAGCCGACGCCGGAGGAAGGGATTCGCGAGTTCGCGCGCGAGCTGCGCGAGGCGGGGGTCGAGGTGGCGGTGCGAAAGAGCCGCGGCCGCGACATCGCCGCCGCCTGCGGGCAGCTACGGGTAGAACGCCTCGGCCGGCGGCCGCCACGACGCGCCGAGCAGGACGGTCACGTCGACGTAGCGTGAGCTGTCGGGGCGCTGCTCGACGGGCGCCCCGCCTAACGCCCGCCCGACCAGCGCCGCCCACTCGGGGTGGCCGGAGCGGTCGAGGACGAGCGTGCTGTCGCGCCGCGTCGCGTCCGTTCCGACCTCGACGACGTCGAATCCCCGGTCGCG
This sequence comes from Gemmatimonadaceae bacterium, assembly GCA_036262535.1. Taxonomy (GTDB): domain Bacteria; phylum Gemmatimonadota; class Gemmatimonadetes; order Gemmatimonadales; family Gemmatimonadaceae; genus JABFXC01. The sequence continues at coordinate 15,230 of DATAIS010000089.1, forward strand.
GAGATGCCGCGTCGCCAGGCGCGCGAGACCCCGCGTCGTCGTCGCGTTGAGGACCTGAACCTTGATCCGCACGCCCTCGGGTGCGCGCGCGTCGCGCGGTCCGGCGCCGGGGCGGTCGTCGCCGCAGGCGCGGGCACCGAGCACGATCGCGGTGCCGACGACGAGGAGCGCGAGGAGAAGCGCTGCGGCGCGCCTCAGCGCACGACGTTCCACAGCGCGACCGTTTCCGGGAAGAGAGTGTAGCCCTCACGCAGCGCGTGCTCGATCCGCATCCGCACCACCTGCCGGAACACGCCCTCGAAGTCGTGCGCGACGTGCGCGGCGAGGAAGGCGCGATCGGCGGGAAGGAAGCGCCGCCCGGGCTCGAGGAAGTCGGCCATGAAGAGCGCGCGGCCGAGCCGTCCCCACGCTGCGCTGCCGACAGTGTGCCACCGGACTGCGTCGAGCAGCTCCGCGCGAGTCTCCCCTTCCCGCTCGAGGCGCACCGCGGCCGCGGGGCCGTGGAGCATCTCGGCGGTGAAGTCGGGTCGCGGCACGAGCGCGCGGAGCGTCTCTTCCGCGGCGTCGCGCAGCGCGTCGTGCCAGAGCGCCGCATCGCGCCACGCCGCTGCGTCCGCCGGCGACACGCCCAGCTCTCGCGCCCAACGCTCCATGAGCTCCGCGACGCGCCCGATGTGTGCGCGGCGGCGCTCGTTGACGCACGCCCACGCTGGCAATTCGATCACGGGGCGCCGAGGATGAGGTTGTCGATGAGCCGCGTGCGGCCGACTCGTGCCGCGACCATCGCCACGCTGTCGTCCACCGCCTCGTCGCGCGGCTCGAGCGTCGCTCCGTCCGCCACCGCGAGGTAGTCCACGGAGATGGACGGTTCGGACTCGAGCACCGCGCGCGCGGCGGAAAGGAGCGCTGACGCGCGGCGTTCGCCGGAGCGGTACCGATCGCGCAGCGCGAAGAGCGCGCGCGACAGCGTCACAGCGCGGGTCCGCTCGTCGGCCCCCAGGTAGCTGTTGCGGCTCGACATCGCGAGGCCATCCGCCTCCCGCCTCGTCGGCGACACGACCAGCTCGATCGGGAAATCGAGATCGCGCACGAGCGCTCGCACGAGCGTGGCCTGCTGCACGTCCTTCTGCCCGAAGACGGCGACGTCCGGCTGGACGATGTGAAAGAGCTTCGCCACGACGGTGAGCACGCCGGCGAAGTGTCCGGGGCGGATCTCTCCCTCCCACCGTTCGTGCAGCGCCCTGGGAACGACCGCGATGCGCGTCGGGTGGGGGTACATCTCCTCGGCGGACGGAGTGAAGAGAAGATCGACGCCGCGTGAATCCGCCTTGCGCGCGTCGCCCTCGGGGTCACGCGGGTATCGCGCCAGGTCCTCGGTCGGAGCGAACTGCAGCGGGTTGACGAAGATGCTCATCACGACGAACGCGGTGCGGCGCTTCGCCTCGTCCACCAGCTGGAGGTGTCCGTCGTGGAGGAAGCCCATCGTGGGGACGAAGCCGATCCGCTTCCCGGAAGCGCGCGCTTCAGCGACCGCCGCGCGCGCATCGGCGATCGTCACCACGGTGCGCACGCTCAGAAGCTGTGCGAGTCGTCGGGATACGCGCCGGCGCGCGTCTCGGCGGCGAACGCACGCACCGCATCGCGCGCCGCCAGCCCAAGCTCCGCGTACCGCTTGAGGAACTTCGGGTTGAACCCTTCGTTGAGGCCGAGGAGATCGGGGAGCACCAGCACCTGGCCGTCGCAACCCGGCCCTGCGCCGATGCCGATCGTCGGCACGCTCACCGCCTTCGTCACACGCTCGGCGACCGCCGCGGGCACGAGCTCGAGCACGATCGAGAAGGCACCCGCATCCTCGAGCCGTTTCGCGTCGTCGAGCAGCCTGCCCGCCGCCGCATCGTCCTTCGCCTGGACGCGCGGCCCACCGAGCGCGTGCACCGACTGGGGCGTGAAGCCGAGGTGCCCCATCACCGGAACGCCCATCTCCACCACGGCGCGCACGGCGTCGGCGATGTGAGGCGTCCCACCCTCGAGCTTCACCGCCTGCGCGCCGGTCTCCTGCATCACCCGACCGCAGTTGCGCAGCGCCTCCTCCGTGCTCACCTGGTAGGTGAGGAAGGGCATGTCGACGACGAGCAGCGCACGCTTGCATCCGCGACGGGCCGACGCGCCGTGATAGATCATCTGGTCGAGCGTGACCTGGAGCGTCGAGTCGAGCCCGGCGACGATGTTGGCGAGCGAGTCGCCGACCAGCAGCATGTCCACGCCAGCCTCGTCGGCGATGCGCGCGAAGAGCGCGTCGTACGCCGAGACCATCACGAGCTTCTCGCCACCCTTCCTCGACCTGATGTCGCGGATGGTGAGCGGCTTCTGGTCCTTCGCCGTCGTCATGTGGCTGTTCCGTCGTCGAGGCGGGAGCGCACCTCGGCCAGCTGTCGCTGCCAGAAGTCCCGGTTTGGCAGCTCCGGGTGCGGCACGCGGCATCGTGGATCGTCGGAGCTTTGTCGCTCCATCGCCACCAGGTCGAGATCGAGGGTCCGTGGCCCCCATCGCTCGGTGCGGACGCGACCCGCGCGCCGCTCGATCGCATGCATCTCGTCGAGCAGCTCCTGGGGCGCGAGCGCGGTGCGGACAGCGAGCATCTGATTGAGGAACGGCCCCTGGGCAACGGGCCCGACCGGCGCTGTTTCCTCCACCGCGGAGGCGGCGAGGATGCGAGTGCCGGGCAACGCCCCGAGCTCCCGGCGAGCCAGCGCCAGGTATTCCTCACGGTGCCCGATGTTCGAGCCGAGCGCGACGAATGCCACGTCGGTCAACGCCGGCGCTCGATGACCACCTCGGCATATCCGAGGGGCCCCTGCAGCATCACCTGCGGCTTGCGGACCGCGACCCGCACGCGCTCGACGTCGTGCGCGAGGATGAGGTCCGCGCTGACGAGATCCCCGATCTGCTCGAGCAGCTCCGGCTCGTGGGCCACGGCGCGCGCGACCACCGCATAGACGTCCCGGTAGTCGAGAATCGTGGCACGGTTGGTCGGACCGGAGCGCGCGCGCCACGCCGTCACGTCGACCTCGATCGGCTGGGGATGCTCGCGCTCGTGGGGAAGGACGCCGACGCGAGCATGGAAGCGCATCGCGCGGAGAGTGATCGCTTCTCGAACTGGCACGCCGACGAACGTATCCGGCGCGCCGACGCGTGTCAAAGCGTCAGGCGACGCTGGTCAGCTTCCGTGTCAGGTCGCTGAGATAGACGGCGACGTCGCGCAGCTCCTGGGTCGCCCCTTCGAGCTCGCGTAGCGCTCCGGCCTGCTGCGTCGCGACCTCGGTCACGGCGACCGCGCCCTCGCGGTTCTGCGAGGAGATCTGCGCGACGCGCGCGACCCGGTCCCGGAGCCGGTCGAACTCGACCTCCTGCTCCCGCGACACGCTCGCGATGCGCCCTGCCCGCGTCGAGCCGATGGCGGTCGTCTCCACGATCTGGTCGAGCGCGGCCAGCGCCGCCTCGGAGAGCGTTCCGACGTCGCTCACGATCGCCTCGCCGTCGCGGACCCGCGTCGCGACCTTGCGCATCCGCTCCTGGAAGGAGCCGAGCATCTCGCTCGCCTCGTTCGCCGCCTTCGCGCTCTGCTCGGCGAGCTTCTTCACCTCGTCGGCGACGACCGCGAAGCCGAGCCCGCGGTCGCCGGCGCGTGCCGCCTCGATCGCGGCGTTCACGGCGAGCAGGTTCGTCTGGTCGGCGATCTCACGGATCACGGTGATGAACTCGGTGAGGTCGCGCGTGGCACGGGCGAGGGCGTTGATCTGAGTGGCGCTCTCGCTGACCACGCCCTTCGCGCCGACCAGCCGCTGGATCGCGGTGCCGATCGTCTCGCGGTGCTCGGCGGCGATGTTGGTCGCGCGGATGCTCGCGTCGGCCGCCGCGCTCCCGTCCGCGGCGACGGTGGTCGAGGCCTGATGGAGCGACTGCGTCATCTCCAGCGAGCGCCCGAGCTGGTCGCTCTCCTCGGCGATGGCGCGCGTGATCTCCGCGATCGTCTTCGCGACCGCCTCGCCACCGCTGCGCAGCGCGCGCGCCGACTGGTTGAGCGTGTCCACCTGTGCGCTCACCCGCGCCACGGCGGCGATGAGTGGCGTCCGGAGGTCGTGGATGTGCAGTGTCGTCGCGAGCTGGTTCGCCGAGCGCTGGAGCAGCTGCAGCTCCTTGTTGCCGTAGCCGGCGCGCTTGTGGTGCTCGAGCTCGAGCATCCCGACGAGTCGGTCGCCGAAGCGGAGGGGAAGCACCGCCACGCTCCGCGCCGTCGACCGCGGGACCGCCACGCGCGGGTCCCTGGGTGCGTCGGCGACGACGATCGGCTCGCCGTCGGCGAGCGCGAGCTGGCGCAGCTCGGCGCCGGGCACGTGCTCGTCGGCCGTCTCCTCGAGAAGGCCCACCCCGGAGCGGTATACCAGGCGCAGCTCCTTCTGGTGCAGCCGCCAGATCCGGAAGTCGTGCCAGTCCACGAGCCGGTGCGCGAGCCGCTCGATGCGGTGGAAGGCCTCGCCGAGCGAGACGTCGCTCGAGACGACCTGCTCCATCGCGTGGATCTTGTTCAGCTCTTCGGCCGCGATCGACTCCTCGAGAATCTGCTTGACGAGGAGACCCGCGAACACGAGCACCAGGAGCACGACCAGCCAGCCGACGAGCTTGAACGTCGCCAGCGTCGCGATGATCGTCGCGACCGCGGTGGTGCAGATCCCGAAGCCGATCACCTCGTAGCGGAGGATGAGCGACTTCTCTTCCGGTCGCAGCTTGTCGCGGAAGAGCAGCGTGAAGTAGAGCAGCGACCGGCTGAGCAGGAAGTACGAGAAGACGAAGATCGACGCCGCGGGAATGAGATCGGTCGTGAGCGTGCCGCGCTCGGTGGCGCCGGTCAGCACCGCGAGCATCGAGAAGAAGCCGTACGAGGCGAGCAGCGAGAGCATCTCGCGCCCGGCGTTGATCCAGCCCACCTCCGCCGGCTTCCGCAGCAGTATCCAGTCGGCGAAGAAGATGCCGGCGTACATCGCGATCCCGGTCGCCGGTGCTCCGATCACGAACGAGCCGCCGACCGCGCAGATGCCGAGCAGGTTCAGCGCCGAATACTTCGTGATCGGAATCTGGAAACGCCGCAGCAGAACGGTCGCCGCGAAGAGGATCGCCATCGTCCCGCCGCGCGTGACCCACTGCTCGCCGCGCGAGAGCACGAGGAGCAGCGCGATCGATCCGGCGATCGCGACGCCGCGAGCGTAATACTTGAGGAAGAGGCGCACGCGAGAACCGGTGGCTCAGTGGCTGTCGATCGCAGACCGGATCGAACGCGCCAGGGCGACGGCGCGATCCACGCTGCTGTCCGCTTCCTTGACGATCGCACTGCCCACGACGACACCGTCGGCGATCGCGGCCACCTCCCGCGCCTGCTCCGGGCGCGAGATCCCGAAGCCGACGCAGAGGGGGAGCGTCGTCACCCCGCGAAGGCGCCCCACCGTGGGGGCGAGGTCGGCCGAGACGGTGTCGCGCGTGCCCGTCACGCCGAGGCGGCTGATGACGTAGACGAACCCGCGTCCATGGCGGGCGATCTCCCGCATGCGCGCGACCGGCGTGGTCGGCGCGACGAGCCGCACGTAGGCGAGCGGCCCACCGCCGAACCATGCCTCGAGCTCGGGGTCGGCGCCGAGCGGCAGGTCCGTCAGGAGCACGCCGGAGCATCCCGCTGCCGCTGCGTCGTCGAGGATTCCCTTCCCCGCGGCGAGGAGTGGGTTGAGATAGCTGAAGAGCACCACCGGGATCTCGAGCCGGGCCGCCGCGATCAGCTCGAGCGTGCGCCCGAGGCTCATCCCCCCGGCGAGGGCGCGCTGCGAGCTGCCCTGGATCACCGGCCCGTCGGCCATCGGGTCGGAGAACGGCACGCCGACCTCGATCGCGTCGGCGCCCGCATCGGCGAGGCCCTGCATCAGCGCCAGCGACGCTTCGCGATCGGGGTGTCCGGCCGTGATGTATGGCACGAAGGCGCGGCGTCCCCCACCGCGCAGCTGCTCGAAGCGCGCCGTCAGGCGGTCAGGCGAAGTAGTCGCTGACGCGGATGCCATAACGGTCTGGATCTTCGGTCTTGATGATGGTGCGCGCGTAGCGGTTCGCGGCCTCGTCGCGGACGCCGAGATCGACGAGCGTTCCGGGAAAGAGGATGTTGCCGCGCTCGTCGCTGACGATGCGCACGATCGGGCGCGAGATCAGCTCGGCGATGGGATTCGCCGTGTGGACGATCGCGAGCTCGAAGGTGTCGAGGACGACGAGGGTACCGACCGGGTAGACGCCGAGGACGTTGATGAACGCCTTCACGACCACCGGGTCCATGCCGCGCCGCGGGTTGTCGCGCATCTCCTGGAGAACGGCGGCGGGCGTGAGCGGCGTCGTCTGGTACGCACGGCGCGACGTCGCCGCATCGAACCCGTCGGCGACGGCGACGATCTTCGAGTAGATGCTCATGTCCCGCGGACGGATCGGCCGCGGGTATCCCGTGAGATCGGTCTTCATGTGGTGCTCGAACGCCACGATCATCGCGCGATACGGCAGCTCCTGCTGGCCGCGCATGTGGAACAGCGCGAGCGACCCGAGCCAGGGATGCCCGGCGATCGCGCGCCATTCATCGTCGGTGAGTCCCGTCGCCTTGTTCAGGACGTCGACCGGGACGCGCGACTTGCCGATGTCGTGGAAGAGGGCGGCGAGTCCGAGGTCGTAGAGCTGGATCTTCGTCAGCCCGAGCCGGCGGCCGAGGGCGACGGAGAAGATGCAGACGTTGACGCTGTGCGTGAACGTGTACTCGTCGTAGTCCCGGATGGTCGTGAGCCCCATCAGCGACGTCTCCTCGTTGAGGATCTGGTCGACGATGGTCTGCACGACGCGCTTGATCTTCTTGATGTTCGGGCTGCGGCCGACGCGCACCGAGTGCACCAGCTCCTTCGTCACCGCGACCGATTGCGAGTAGGTGCGCTTCGCGACCTCCTTCGCCTTCTCGCGGTTCTCCTCCTCCTCGGCGTCGTTCGTCGGCCCGAGCTCGAAGTTGAGGATCTTCGCCGCCTCGAGCTTCCCCGCGAGCACGTGCAGCCGCTGCGCCGCCGGCTCCTTGCTCGGCGTCTGGAGCAGCGACAGGAAGGTCAACCAGTCGCGCGACGTCGGCGCGCCGTGGACCCGCAGCGAGCCGATGCCGCTCGCCTTGAAGAGCGAGAGGAGATGGCTGAAGCTCGCGTAGTTGTCGAGGTCGAGGCGGAGGCGCGTCGCGTTGATGAAGATGAACTCGCCCGAGACCTTCACCTCGATCTCGTTCTCGCGCTTCATCAGCTCGTTGGTGTTGTTCACGAGCTCCTGCAGCGCCTTCTGCACGGCCGCGTTCTCGACCGGATAGAGCTTGATCGCGCGCAGCGCGCCATAGAGCGCGATGATGTACGTCTTGCCGGCGCGGCGGACGTACGAGTCGCCGCCCATCTCGGCGAACGTCTCGCTTCCGGCGGGACGGGCCGGCGCGCTCATGCGGCGGGACCTCCACGAAGTGCGCGGTTGATCGCGTTGCGCACCAGGATTTCCTTCTCGTTCTCGTTGAGCGCCTTCCTCAGGACTTCTGTGGCACGCGGGCCACCGATCCGCCCGAGGGCCATCGCGGCACAGGCGCGGACCTCCGGCTCCTCGCGCTTCCCGAAAAGGCCCTTGCCCGTGAGCAGCTCGGTGAGCGGGGCGATCCCAGCGTCGCCGGCGAGCGCGCCGTAGGCCTCGAAGAGCGCCATCTTTTCCGTCAGGTCCGACTCGCGCGAGCGCTTCGACTTCACGGTTGCCTCGACGCGCGGCAGCGCCGGCTTGTAGGCGCGCTGCGCGATCGCCTTCAGCGTCGCGACGCGCACCTCGCGATCCTTGTCGTCCACCGCGCGCTCGAGCACCTGGAGCGCGCCCGGCGAGCCGATCTCGTTCAACGCCTGCGCGGCGAGAAGACGCAGCGGCTGCTCGCCCGCCTGCATCACCGCGCCGAGCGGCGCGACGGCCGCCGCGGTCTTGAGTCCGCCCGCGCGGCGGATCGCCTCGCTGGCGACGACGCTGTTGGTGGATCCGATGAGCTTCACGAGCTCACTCGTGTTCTGACCCGCGAGGCGCGCCGCCGCCGTCTCGAGCATCGGCTTGAGCGTCGGGTGCTGCATGCGCGCGAGCCAGGCGAAGACGGTGGCGAGCGCGGTCGGGCGCAGCTGCTCGAAGAGCTCGGAGAGGTCGGCCTGCGGCGGCAGCTCGCTCGATTCCTCCAGCGACTGGAGGAGCTGCGACAGCGCCTCCGGAGCGCTCAGCCGCGCCGGGAGCGCATCGAGCTTGGCACGCTGCTCGGCGCGGATCTCCTTGCCGCGGCCCAGTGTGACGCCGACCTCGCGCAGCAGATAGGCGACGGCCCGGAAATGACCCGCCGAGAGCAGGTGCAGGATCAGGCCGTCGAGGATGTCGCAGATCTCGTCGCGAACCTTGACGTCCCACTGCGCCTCGAAGATGTCGAGCAGGATCGCGATGACGTTGGGACGGAGGTCGCGAGCGTACTCGTTGCGGACCGCGGTCTTCAGGTAGTCGATCTCGCGGTCGTCGAGGAAGTACAACGTGGAGTCGAAGTCCTCGAGGCTGACGACGCCCGCGCGCCCCTCGGAGGCGACCGATTCCTGGAGCGCTTCCGGCGCCGCCTGTTCCGAGGGCCGTGTCTCCGACGGCGTCGTCTCTTGCAGCGGCGGTGCCGACTCGAGCGCGAGGTCGACGAAGCGGTAGCGCAGGTACGTGAAGTCCTGCTCCCAGAGCATCGTCAGCAGGTCGTCGTCGTCGGGCGTCGCCTTCCGCGCACGCTGCACGACGTCGAGCAGCTTGGGCAGCTCCTCCTTCTCGAATCCGGCGGTGATCTTCACCTCGCGGATACCGTCCTTGAAGAAGAGCCATGGGAGCGAGTCCGCGGACTTCGCCGCCTCATGCAGCACCGGGCGCTCGTACCAGCGGATCTCATGCTCGCTGAACTTGAGTACGAGCTCCTCTTCGTGCTCCCAGATCTGCCCGAACGCCTCGGCGACGAGCTCGATGGCGCGCAGGTAGATGGGATTGTTGTGCAGGTAGAGCTGGTGCGCGCGGACCGCCTTCACGAGGAGCTTCATCAGCTCCTCGACGACCGCTACGGGGAACGGCGGCTCGATCCGCTCGCCCGTCTCGTCGGGGGTGGTGACGGTCTGCGCCAAGGCTCCTCAGCTCTGCAGGCCGAGATGCTCGGCGACCGAGGCGACGTCCTTGTCGCCGCGGCCGCTCACGCACAGGAGTACGGCGTCGTCCGCCGTCCAGCGTCCACGCTGCCTCGCGATCCAGGCGACCGCGTGCGACGTCTCCAGCGCCGGGATTACCCCCTCGAGGCGAGCGAGCAGCTGGAACCCTTCCAGCGCCTCGTCGTCGGTGACGGCGACGTACTCGGCGCGGCCGCTGTCCTTGAGGAAGGAGTGCTCCGGCCCGACGCCCGGGTAGTCGAGCCCCGCGGAGATCGAGTGCGCGGGGTGCACCTGACCCTGTTCGTCCTGAAGCAGGTAGCTGAGCGATCCATGGAGGACGCCCGGCTTGCCCTTGGTCAGCGACGCAGAGTGCTCGCCACTGTCGACGCCATGTCCCGCCGCTTCGACGCCGACGAGCTCCACCTCGCGGTCGGGCACGAAGGCGTGGAAGATCCCCATCGCGTTCGAGCCGCCGCCAACGCAAGCGACGACGGTGCGCGGAAGGCGCCCCGTCCGCTCGAGCATCTGCTCCCGAGCTTCCTCTCCGATCACGGCCTGGAAATCACGCACCATTCGCGGGTATGGCGCTGGTCCGACGACGGATCCGATGATGTAGTGGCTGTCGGTCACGGTCGTCACCCAGTCTCTTATCGCCTCGCTCGTCGCGTCCTTCAATGTCCGCGTCCCGCTCGTCACGGGGATGACGGTCGCTCCCATCAGTCGCATGCGGACGACGTTGAGCTGCTGCCGCCGCATGTCTTCCTCGCCCATGTAGACCACGCACTCGAGGCCGAAACGGGCGCAGATCGTCGCCGTCGCCACGCCGTGCTGGCCGGCGCCGGTCTCGGCGATGATCCGCTTCTTTCCCATCCGGCGGGCGAGCAGCGCCTGCCCCACGGTGTTGTTGATCTTGTGCGCGCCGGTGTGGTTGAGGTCTTCGCGCTTCAGCCACACCGAGGCCCCGACCAGCTCCGAAAGCCGCGGGGCCGTGCTCACAGGAGACGGACGACCGACATAGCTCCCGAGCAAATCGTCCAGCTCGTCACGGAACGCGGGGTCGGTGAGGGCGGCCTCATACGCCTCCGTCAGCTCGTCGAGGGCGGGGATCAGCGTCTCGGGGACGTACCTGCCTCCGTAACGGCCGAAGCGTTCTTCCGTGCGTACCGTCATCGATCTGCTCCCGCCGCGCTCACGGCGGCTGCGAACGCCCGCATCCGGGCATGGTCCTTCACTCCGGGGGCCGACTCGACCCCCGACGACACGTCCACCACGTCCGGGCGGAGCGCTCGCACGGCCGCGGCCACGTTCCCGGGCCGGAGGCCGCCGGCGAGCACCATCCGCCGCCCCCGGCGAGCGGCGGCGACTGCTTCTGCAACGCGCGGCCACGCGATCGCTACCCCGGTGCCGCCTAACGCCCCTTCGACGCGCGCGTCGAGCAGGACGGCCGACGCCGCGTCGAAGAGCTCCGCGAGCGCTGGCGGCGGCCGGTCGTCCACCCGCACCACCGCCCAGACTTCCTTCGCCAGCTGCTCGCGCACCCGGCGAACGTCCTCCGGCGTCGGATCGCCATGGAGCTGGACGACGTCGAGCCGCGCGGCACCGGCCGCGTCGGCGATGTGCGCCGCATCGGCCCTCGCGAACACCCCCACCCGCTGGAGCGGCGCCGCGCCATCGAGGATCGCGCGTGCGCGCGACGGCGCGACCTGCCGTGGCCCCCCGGCGAAGATCACACCCGCGTAGGATGCGCCGAGGGACGCTGCTTCGCGCGCGTCCTCGACGCGCGTGAGGCCGCAGAACTTCACCTCAATCACGTGACCGCCTCGTGACTCCCGCGAGCGAACGTACCGCATCCGCGGGTCGCGCGGCCTGCGACACCGCGGATCCGACGAGCACCGCGTCGGCGCCGAGCGCCGCCGCGCCCTCCACCCCCGCGCGGTCGCGGACGCTGCTCTCGAAGACGGCGATCCGGTCGCTCGGAATGAGAGGGATGAGCTCCTCGCAGACCCCGCGGTCGACCTCGAGCGTTTCGAGGTCGCGCGCATTTACCCCGATCACGGGGGCACCGGTGGCGATCGCCACCTCGAGCTCACGGCGGTCGCGAACTTCGATCACCGGCTCGATCCCAGCCTGCACCGCGAGACGCGCCAGCTCCTCGAGGGCCGCGGGTGTGAGTGCCCTGGCGATGAGTAGCAGCGCGGACGCTCCAAGGACGCGCGCCTCGAGCACCTGAACGGGATCGACGTGGAAGTCCTTCTTCAGTACGGGCAACCAGATGGCGCCCCGGACCTCTCGGAGATCCTCGGGGGTTCCGCCGAAGTTTGCTTCCTCGGTCAGCACCGAGACCGCCTTCGCGCCCCCGTCCTGATAGGCCCTTCCCTGCGCCGCGGCGGCGATCCCGGCGTTGATCGTCCCCTTGCTCGGTGACCGCCTTTTGACCTCCGCGATGATTGCGACGTCCTTACCGCGTAGGGCAGAAGCGAACGAAGAAATGGGCGGCGCGGAATCGAGCGCCGATTCGAGGGCGGACGTTCGCGCCTTCAGGGCCGCGATGCGATCGCGGGTTTCGTCCAGGATCCGGCCGAGGGTGCCCCCGGGCGGCGTCCATGAAGGAAATGCTTGCACTTCGGGCCCTGTTCGGCTAACGTGTAGTTCGGATAATCTTCGGGTGCGGGCGCTTCTCGGGGCCCCAGCGCAAACTAATCGATCCGGGTACAGCCATGCCGCTTACCAAGCGCCAGCGCGAGATCCTCAACTATCTGCAGTCGTACTCCGAAGCGAACGGCTACGCGCCGAGCTTCGAGGAGATCGCGTCGCACTTCGACTACAGCTCGCTCGCGACGGTGCACGAGCACCTGAGCAACCTCGAGCGGAAGGGATACATCAAGCGCTCCTACAACGAGAGCCGCGCGATCGAGATCCTTCCCTCCGAGGCGAACCCGCGGTCGATCGAGCTTCCGCTGCTCGGCGCGGTCGCGGCCGGCGTGCCGATCGAGGCGTTGTCGAGCGGCGAGACGCTCTGCGTCCCCGAGGAGTTCATCCGCCGCGGCGGCAACCACTACGCGCTCAAGGTGCGTGGAAACTCGATGATCGACGCGCACATCAGCGACGGCGACTTCGTCGTCGTCAACGAGCGGCAGCGCGCCGACAACGGCGAGATGGTGATCGCGATGCTCAACGGGAGCTCGGCGACGGTGAAGAAGTTCTACCGCGAGCGCGACGGGCGGATCCGCCTCCAGCCCGCCAACGACACGATGTCGCCGATCTACGTCCACGAGAACGACATCACCATCCAGGGCGTGGTCGTCGGGGTGCTCCGGCGGTACTAGCTACAGTCTGCCAGCTGCCAGCTGGCAGCTGCCAGCTACTGCTCACGCGGCTCCGGCGAATGCACGCCGGAGCCGCGTGAGTGCTTCCAGACCCTTCCCCGCCTCGAGCGCCTTCTCGGCGGCGTCGACCCCGGCGCCGAAGGTGTCGGCGAGCCCGCCCACGTACAGCGCGGCGCCGGCATTGAGCACCACCGCGGCGCGCGCGCCGCGGGGACCGGTGCCGGCGAGGGTCGCCTCGATCAGCCGCGCGTTCTCCGCCGGCATCGCGCCCGCCAGCTCCTCGGCGCGCACCCCCGCGTAGCCGTACGCGGCGGGGTCGATCTCCCATTCGCTCGTGGCGTCGTCCCGCACCTCGACGACGCGCGTGATGCCTAACGGAGAGATCTCGTCCATCCCCGGCTCGCCGTGGACGACGAGCGCGTGGCGGGTGCCGAGCGCGGCGAGCGCCCCGGCCATGAGGGCGAGGCGGCGCGGCTCGGCGACGCCGACGACCTGGCGCCCGGCGAGCGCCGGGTTGGCGAGGGGGCCGACGACGTTCATGACGGTCGGGATCGCGAGCTCGCGGCGCACCGGACCGACGTGGCGCATCGCGGGGTGCATCAGCGGCGCGTACATGAAGACGATCCCCGCGTCGGCGAGCGCGCGGGACATGAGCTCCACCGGCGCCTCGATCGCCACGCCGAGCGCCTCGAGCACGTCGGCGCTCCCGCTCCTGCTGGTGAAGGAGCGGTTCCCGTGCTTCGCGACGCGCGCGCCTGCGCCGGCGGCGAGGAGCGCGGCCGCGGTCGAGATGTTGAAGGTCTGCACCGCCCCGCCGCCTGTGCCGCACGTGTCCACGAGGTCCTCGGGGCGTTCGCAGGGGAGGCGGACCATCGCATCGCGCAGCGCCTGCGCCGCGCCTGCGATCTCGTCGGGCGTCTCCCCCTTCACGCGGAGCGCCATGAGCAGCGCCGCGATCTGGGTCGGCGACGCCTCGCCGCCCATCACGACGTCGAACGCGGCGCGTGCCTGCTCGGCGGAGAGCGACTGATGCGCCGCGAGAGTCCGCAGCGCCTCCTTCAGCGCCTCCGCCGCCACGTCAGCCGACGCCTAACGCGTGGACGAGGCGCTCGGGAAGCTGCGCCCGGGTCGCGACGAGCGCGATCACGAGCGCGAGCAGGCGGACCCGCTCGACGTCCTCCTCCACGAACACGCCGCGCTGCGCGCGGTTCGTGAGGTTCACGACGCCGACCAGCTCGTCGTGGTAGACGAGCGGGAAGCTGATGAAGGACCCGGTCGTGAAGTACTGGTCGCGGAGGAGTGGGTGGGACGAGGCGTCAGCCACGTCCTGGACGAGAAGCGGCTGGCGGGCGGCGGCGACGCGCCCCGAGACGCCCTCGCCGATCTTCGTCCGCGCGCCCTCGGCGACGTTCGGCGCCACGCCGCGCGCCGCGGCGAGGAAGAGATAGCCCGGCTCCGGCGCGCGCAGCATCAGCGAGCAGCGCTGGGCCTGCATGTCGTCGCCGACGAGCGAGAGCAGCCCGTCCACGAGCTGGCGCGGATCGTCGGCCGCGGCGTCGATGCTCAGCACGCGGTCGATGAGGTAGATGGTGCGCGTCTTCTGGCGCAGCGACTCGCTCCGGCGGTGGAGCTCGACGTGCGCCTTCTCCAGCTGCTCGACCGCGGCGAGCACCTGTTGCTCGACCGCCTGCGCCTTCCGCGCCGCCTTGCGCGCCTCCTCCGTCGCGCGCGCGACCTCACGCTCCATCGCCACGACCTGCGCCGGGTCGGTGCCGCCGCGCGCCTGCGAGAGCTGTCCCTCGAGGACGGCGAGCTTGCGCACGTACTCCCCGTGGACCCGCTGCGTCACGTCCTCGAGGGTCCGCACCGCCTCCTCGCGCGCCTCACGCTCCGAGAAGCGCACGTACGCGAGCTCGAACAGCGCCACCGCCGGGGCGAAGCGCTCCGAGGCACGGGTGCCGAAGATCTTTCGCGGCTCGTAGAGCGCGATGACGGCGGCGAGGTGCCCCTCGAAACGGACGCCGCGCAGCGACAGCCACCCACCGTCCGACTGGGGACGCAGCCGGAAGAGCCGCGCGTACTCGTCGGACTGTTCGCCGAGGTCCACGAACTGGCCGCCGGCGGCGACGCTCATCCTCACCGGCGGCGGCAGGTGGTCGAAGGTCGTCTCGACGGCGCTGCGCTCGACCCCTCCGCCCGACGGCGTGAGCCGGTCGGCGAGCATCTCGCGCCGTCCATCGTAGCGAAGGAGCGCGAGATGCGAGGCCCGATCGACTTCAGCCAGCCCTTCACCGAGCGCGACGAGCGCGGCATCGAGGTCGGGGCTGACGGTCAGCGCGTGAGCGAGCGAGGCGAGAGTGCGTGGAGGCATCCTGGAGGGGGACGCACGGTAGTGCCTCGCGCAACTCGCGGAAGAATGGCGTCGCCGCGATACGCGCGCACGGGGGCGGAATGTCGGCCGTAGCTCGTGCAATGTCAATCGGTTGTGCGCCGCGCGCGGGGCCGTTGCTTGCTTGAACTGCGACTCCCGTACGGGTAACTTCATCGGCGATGGACGCGCGCACGATCCAGCTCGTTCTCCACTACGACGGCCGCGAGTTCGCCGGGTGGCAACGACAGCCGAGCGAGCGCACCGTCCAGGGGGTGCTCGAGGAGACCCTCGCGCGGCTCACCGGCGACACCGTCCCCGTCATCGGCGCGGGACGGACCGACGCCGGGGTCCACGCGAGGGGACAGGCGGCGGGATTGCGAGTCCCGCCGAAGTGGGCCCCGCGCGAGCTCCGGCGCGCGCTCAACGCGACCCTTCCCAGCGACGTCTGGGTCGCCGCGGCGCACGAGATGCACCCGGAGTTTCACGCGCGGTACAGCGCCGTCGCGCGCCGCTACACCTACGTCGTTGGAACCGACGAGGAGGCGGCGTCACCCTTTCGACGGCCGCACGAGCTCGTGGAACGTCAACCACTCGATCGCCCGCTCCTCGACGAGGGCGCAGCGCTCATCGTCGGCGAGCACTGCTTCCGCGCCTTCGCCGTGCAGGGCACCGCCCCTGCGCACGACGGGCATCGCTGCGAGGTGCGCGTCGCCCGCTGGCGCGACCGCGCCGGCGGGCTCGCGTTCGAGATCGAGGCGAACCGCTTTCTCCATCACATGGTGCGCTTTCTCGTCGGCACGATGCTCGAGGTGGCCCGCGGGCGGCGCTCGCTCGCCTCCTTCCGCGACCTGCTCCACGCGGCCGACAACCGTGACGTGTCGCCTCCCGCTCCGCCACATGCGCTCTTCCTCGACGGCGTCGAGTACCCACGATCGCTCTACGTGAGCGCCGCATGAAGATCTTCCTTCTCACCGCCGACCCCGACGAAGTCCGCTGGGGCGAAGCGAACGGCCTGATCGACGGCGTGATGACGACGCCCGCGCTGCTCGCCGCGCAGCATGCGGATCCCGCGGAGAGCCTCGCGACGCTCGCGAGCACGACGCGCGTGCCGATCTGTGCCAGCATCGGCGCCGTGAACGCGCAGGACATCTACCTCCAGGGACGCGAGATGGCGCGCGTCTCCGAGGATGTGATCGTCCAGGTGCCGCTCGTCGAGGACGCGGTGGTCGCGATCCGCCGCCTCACCCACGACGGCGTGCGCGTCGCCGCGACGCTCGTCTTCAACGCCGCGCAGGCGCTGCTCGCGGCGAAGGCGGGGGCGTCGATCGTGGTCACGGCCGTCGAGCCGCTCGAGGTCACCGGCGCCCACGGTGTGAAGATCGTCGAGGAGATCCGCGCCGTCTTCGACGCCGACGACACACCCTGCGACGTGCTCGCCGCGCAGCCGATGACCGCGGCACGGTTCGCCGAATGCGCTCTCGCCGGCGCCGACATCGTCTCGCTCGGCGCCGCATCGCTCCGCGCGCTGCTCGTTCACCCGCTCACCGATCGCGGCGTGGACGAGTTCCTCTCGGAGCTCGCCCGGCAGGGGCGGACGCGGGTGCTGACGTGAGGAGTGCGGCCGCCATCGCCGCGGGGGCGCTCCTCGCCGCCTGCAACGTCACCAACTCGAGCGAGGCGCAGGACACCCGTCGCACCGCCGGGATCCCGGCCCCGAGCGCCCGCACCGAGGCGATCGCCGGCGGCCGGCGTACCGCGATCTCGAGCGCCGTCGAGCGCGTCGCCCCGGCCGTCGTCACGGTGCAGACGGAGATGGTCGAGCGCGTCGCCGCCGACCCGTTCGAGCAGTTCTTCGGCGGGCGCTCGGGCCAGCGCGTCACCCCGGGGCTCGGCTCCGGCTTCATCGTCCGCGACGACGGCGTCATCGTCACCAACGCCCACGTCGTCGCCGGCGCGACGCGCGTCTCGGTCGCGCTCCGCGACGGCACGACCTATCCCGCGCGCGTCCTCGGCGTCGACGAGCCCAACGACCTCGCCGTGCTCAAGGTCGAGGCGCGCAGCCTTCCCCTCGCGCCGTTAGGCAACTCGGACGACCTGATCATCGGCGAGTGGGCGATCGCGATCGGCAACCCGTACGGCTTCCTGCTCGGCAACTCGGAACCGAGCGTGACCGCGGGCGTCATCAGCGGCACCGGCCGCAACCTCATCGCGCAGAGCGAGGGCGGCGGCACCTACGTCGACATGGTGCAGACCGACGCGGCCATCAACCCCGGCAACTCCGGGGGCCCGCTCGTCAACGCCAACGGCGAGGTGATCGGCGTCAACAGCTCGATCTACTCGCCGAGCGGCGGCTCGGTGGGACTCGGCTTCGCGATCCCGATCAACCGGGCGCGTCGCGTCGCCGACGACCTGCTCACCCACGGCTCGGTGCGGCGCCCGTGGGTCGGCGTGAAGCTCCAGCTGCCCGGAACGGAGAACCCTCGCGAGGCGATCACCGCCGGCGTCGTGGTCCGCAGCGTCGTCCCCAATTCGCCGGCAGCGCGCGCGGGGCTCCGCCCGGGTGATCTCATCCTGACGGCGGGACGCCGCACGCTGCGCAATCCCTTCGACTGGGAGGCCGAGCTCCTCGACCTGCGCGTCGGCGAGCAGGTCCCGCTGCGCGTCAGGCGCTCGGGGCGCGAGCTCACCGTTAACGTCACGGTGGCCGACCTGCCGGAGGTCAGCGCGGCGAAGGTCCAGGTGCTGCGCGAGATGGAGCTCGTCACGCTCACGCCGGCGATTCGCGCCGAGCGCGGCATCCGCAGCAACCGCGGCGCGGTGATCTTCCGCGTCAGCGACCGCGTCGCCGACGAGCTCGGGATCCAGTCCGGCGACGTCGTCGTCCAGGTGAACCGCACGCAGGTATCGTCGGCCGACGAGGCGGCGCAGGCGATCAACTATTACGGCGGACGCGGGCCGATCCAGCTCTTCTTCGAGCACGCCGGGCGGATCTACTCCACGGAGTTCGTGCTCCAGTGAGCGACGCCAGCCGCTACAGCTCGCCGCTCGCCGAGCGCTATGCATCGAAGGCGATGCTGCACCTCTGGTCGGCGAAGACCCGGCATGGCCTCTGGCGGCGGCTCTGGCTCGCGCTGGCGGAGTCCGAGCGCGAGCTCGGCGTCGACGTTCCCGAAGAGGCAATCGCGCAGATGCGCGCACACCTCGACGACATCGACTTCGAGGCGGTCGCGACCTACGAGCGGCGCTTCCGTCACGACGTCATGGCGCACGTCCACGCATTCGGCGACGTCGCACCCGCGGCGGCGGGCTTCATCCACCTCGGCGCGACGAGCGCGTTCGTCACCGACAACGCGGACCTGATCCTGATGCGGCGCGGGCTCGACCTGCTGCGCGGCAAGCTGGTGGAGGTGATCCGCTCCCTCGCCGCCTTCGCCCGTGAGTGGCGCGCCGAGCCGGCCCTCGGGTACACGCATCTTCAACCGGCACAGCTCACCACCGTCGGCAAGCGCGCGACGCTCTGGCTCCAGGATTTTCTGCTCGACCTCGCCGACGCCGAGCATCGCATCGCGACCCTTCCCTTCCGCGGCGTGAAGGGCACGACGGGAACCCAGGCCAGCTTCCTCGAGATATTCGGCGGCGATCACGAGAAGGTTCGCGAGCTCGATCGCCGCGTGACGGCGAAGATGGATTTCGCGCGCTCGCTTGCGGTGACGGGACAGACCTACACGCGGAAGCTCGATGCGCAGGTGCTCGGCGTCGTCGCCGGCGTCGCCGCCAGCGCGGCGAAGCTCGCGTCCGACGTGCGCGCCCTGCAGTCGTTCGGCGAGATCGAGGAGCCGTTCGAGAAGGAGCAGATCGGCTCGTCGGCGATGGCGTACAAGCGCAACCCTATGCGCGCCGAGCGCGTCAACTCCCTCGCGCGGTTCGTCATCGAGCTCGAGGCGAGCCCCAATCACACGCACAGCGTGCAGTACTTCGAGCGCACGCTCGACGACAGCGCGAACCGGCGGCTCGTCATCCCGGAGGCGTTCCTCGCCACCGACGCGATCCTCATCCTCGTCGCCAACATCGTCAGCGGGCTCGAGGTCCATCCGGCGCGCATTCGCCGCCGCATCGAGGACGAGCTGCCCTTCATGGCGACCGAAGAGCTGATCGTGCGCGCCGTACGTGCCGGCATGAACCGCCAGGTCGCGCATGAGATCATTCGCCGCCACAGCATCGAGGCGGCTCGCGCCGTGAAGGATCAGGGCGCGAAGAACGATCTCCTCGAGCGCCTCGCTCGCGATCGCGAATGGAAGGTGTCGATCGAGGACATGCGCCGCGCGATGAGTCCGGAGCAGTTCGTCGGGCGCGCGCCGCAGCAGGTGGACGAGTTCCTCGCCGAACACGTCGCGCCGGTGCTCGCCGCCCCGGACGGCCGCGTCCTCGAGCGCGAGGAGCTGCGTGTATGACGGCCACCCACCTCACGCCCGTGCGCACGACGGCCCTGCCCTTGCCGCTCGTTCGCCGCGGGAAGGTGCGCGATGTCTACGCCGTCGGCGACGACCGGCTGCTCATCGTCGCCACCGATCGGGTCAGCGCCTTCGACGTCGTGATGAACGAGCCCATCCCGCAGAAGGGGATCGTGCTCACGCAGCTCACCGCGTGGTGGCTGCGCCATCTCGAGGACGGTATCGCGCACCACATGCTCAGCGCGGACGCGCGGGAGATCGCGGCTGCGGTCCCCGCGCTCGCGCCGGCAAGGTCGCTGCTCGCGGGTCGGGCGATGCTCGTCCGCAGGACCGTTCCCTTCCCGGTCGAGTGCGTGATCCGCGGTTACATTACGGGATCGGCGTGGAAGGAGTACTCCCGCGCCGGTACGCTCGCTGGGGAGGCGCTCGCCAGGGGACTTCGCGAGAGCGAGCGGCTGGAGCCGGCGATCTTCAGTCCGGCCACGAAGGCCGAGTCGGGGCACGACGAGAACATCACGGTCGAGCGGCTGCGCGGGATCGTCGGAGCTCCCATCGCCGCGCAGCTCGAGGGGCTGACGCGAACGGTCTACGAGCGCGGTCGCGCGCTCGCCGCGCCACGGGGGATCATCATCGCCGACACCAAGCTCGAATTCGGACGCGACTCGCGTGGGGAGATCCGCCTCATCGACGAGGTGCTCACGCCCGACAGCTCGCGCTTCTGGCCCGCCGAGGGCTACGCGCCGGGGAGGCCGCAGCCGAGCTTCGACAAGCAGCCGCTGCGCGACTGGCTCGACGCCGAGCGTCGGGCCGGCCGCTGGAACGGTGAGGCGCCGCCGCCGGCGCTTCCTCCGCACGTCGTCGAGTCAACGAGCGCGCGCTACCTCGACGCATACCGCCGAATCACCGGCACCGCACTGAGCATTCCGGAGTCGTCGTGAGATTTGCACGAGAGGGCCTGCCCTTCATCGCCATCGCCGCGCTCGTCGCGGCGTTCGCCGTCGTCTTCGCCTTCCGCCGCGGCACGTGGGTGCTGTGGGTCGTCGCGGCGGTCTTCCTCGTCATCGCGCTCTGGGTCGCGTACTTCTTCCGCGACCCGGAGCGCACGGGCGACCGCGGCGACCGTCTGGTTGTCGCTCCCGCGGACGGCCGCGTCGTGCTCATCACCGAGGTGGACGAGCCAGCGTTCATCCACGGGCGCGCGAAACGCGTCTCGATCTTCATGAATGTCTTCAACGTGCACGTGAACCGGTATCCGGTGAGCGGCACGGTGAAGTACGTGCACTACAATCCGGGCAAGTTCCTCAACGCGGCGACCGAGAAGTCGAGCCTCGAGAACGAGCAGCGCACGGTCGGCATCGAGTCCGGTCCGTACCGCATCCTCGTGCGGCAGATCGCCGGCCTCATCGCGCGCCGCATCGTCACCTACAGCCGCGAAGGCGAGCAGGTCGAGCAGGGCGAGCGGATGGGGCTGATCCGCTTCGGCTCGCGCGTCGACGTGTTCGTCCCGACCGACGCGACGATCAGGGTGAAGATCGGCGACCTCACCGTCGCCGGCACGACCCTCGTCGCCGACCTCCCGACACGATGACACCCGTCATCCCCCGTCCGAACGTGCGCCGCGCGGTGGTGCTGCTGCCGAACGGCTTCACTCTCGCGAATCTCTTCTTCGGCATCTTCGCCATCGTCTCGGCGTCGCGCGGACGCTTCAGCGACGCGGGGGTGTACGTGGTGCTCGGCGGGATCTGCGACGCACTGGACGGGCGGGTGGCGCGGTTCACCCGCACCGGCTCGCGTTTCGGCGAGGAGCTCGACTCGCTCGTCGACGCGATCTCCTTCGGCCTCGCGCCGGCGCTGATCATGTACTTCGCGGTGCTCAACCGCGAAGGCTGGGACTGGGTTTTTGCCTTCCTCTTCGCCGCCTGCGCCGTGATGCGCCTCGCGCGCTTCAACGTCGAGCAGGCGGGCAAGCCGAAGACGTACTTTCACGGCCTGCCGAGCCCCGCCGCGGGGATGACGCTCGCGACGTACTACGCCTTCAGCCAGACGCCGCTCTACAACGAGACGCTGCTGCTCGGCGGCGAGAAGGTGCTGGCGGACCTGCCATGGCACGTGATGATGCGCTTCATCATGGCGGGACTCGCCTTCCTGATGGTCAGCGACGTTCCGTACCCGGCGGTGCCGACGGTGAACCTGCGCACGACGCGCGGCATCCTCGCGGGCGTGTTCCTGCTCGCCTGCATCGTCGGGCTGATCGTCCTGCCGCGGGAGTTCTTCTTCCCGATTCTGATGGCGTACGTCATCTACGGTCTCGTCCGCTCCTTCGTGCTCGGCGTCATCGATCGCGTTCCCACCGGCGAGTCGATCTACCTCGAGGAGGAGGAGGACGACGACGACGCGGGCCCGGAAGGCGACGGCGCAATGGCGGTGGCGCGGCACGAGGAGCTCGCGGTCGGCCGGCGGCGACGGCGCCGTCGCCGCAAGCCACGCGGGCCGATGCCGACTCCAACGATCACCCCGCCCGTGGAGGGCGAATGATGGCCGTGACATCGTCCCCGGCGACACGCTATCGGGTCGCCGTGCACATCGTGCCGCGCCGCGGCATCCTCGACCCGCAGGGCACCGCGGTCGCTCATGCGCTGCAGACGCTCGGCTTCGACGCCGTGCGGGACGTGAAGGTGGGCCGACACGTCGTGATCGACGTCGACGCCGCCAGTGCCGATGCGGCGAAAGACTCGGCGCGGGCGATGTGCGAGAAGCTGCTCGCCAACCCGGTCACCGAGGACTTCGAGATCGCCGGAGTCGAACGCGCATGAAGTTCGGGATCGTCACCTTCCCCGGCTCCAACTGCGACTACGACGCCTTCCACGCCGTCAGCGACACGCTCGGCGAGGAAGCCGTCTATCTCTGGCACCGCGACCACGACCTGGCCGGGGCGGATGTCGTCGTCCTCCCGGGTGGCTTCAGCTACGGCGACTACCTGCGCGCCGGCGCGATCGCCCGCTTCAGCCCGATCATGCGCGAGGTCGTGGAGCACGCGCGGCGCGGCGGGCCGGTGCTGGCGATCTGCAACGGCTTCCAGATCGCGTGCGAGGCAGGGCTCCTGCCAGGCGCGCTCCTCCGCAATGCATCGCTCTCCTTCATCTCCGAGGCGGTGCGGCTTCGCGTCGAGACGACGGATACGATGTTCACCGCCGGCTACCGCGAGGGGCAGATCCTGCGCATCCCGATCGCGCATGGCGAGGGCCGTTATACCGCCGACCAGGCGACGCTCGACCAGCTCGAGAACGAGGGCCGCGTCGTCTTCCGCTACGTCGGCCCCGACGGCGTCGCAGACGAGACGCACAACCCGAACGGCTCGATGCGCAACATCGCGGGCATCGTGAACGAGGGCGGCAACGTGCTCGGCATGATGCCCCACCCCGAGCGGGCCTGCGATGTGCTCCTTGGCTCCCCGGACGGTCTCGCCCTCTTCGAGTCGCTCCTCGCACGAGTGTCCGCCTAGCCGGAGGATCCGATGCCTCGCCGCGCACTGCTCCTCGCCACGATCGCCCTTCTCGCCGCCGCACCCGCCGCGGCGCAGGACGACGTCCGCACGATCGACCCGGGGATGACGCGCGCCGAGGTGCTCGAGCGGCTCGGCAGGCCACTCAACGAGCGGCGCGCCGGCGGCTATACCTACCTCTTCTACCGCAACGACTGCGAGAAGAGCTGCGGCATGAACGACCTCGTCGTGCTCGCGGATGGCAAGGTCGTCGACGCGATCTTCCGCTCCCCCGTGCGCAGCTATAGCGGCACGAGCAGCTCGCCTAACGCCGTCAGGCCCGCGGCCAATCCCGGCGGAAGCGGTGTCGTCGAGACCGTGCGCCGGGCCGGGCGCGGCGGCATCGTTCTCGCCAGCCCGGCGCGCGCGGACAGCACGACGGCTCCGGCCTCGCTGACGACTCCACTTTCCGGGCCGGCCCCCGCTCCGCCGCGGGCGCAGCAGCCCCGCCCGGTTCTGCCGGTGCCGATTCCCGGAGCGTTCGTGAACCCGGCCGATTCGGTCCGCGCGCTCACGCCCGATCGCCCGACGGCGATCCCCGGTGCGCGCGTCAACCCGGCCGATTCGGTCCGCGCCGAGATGGTGCGGCGTCAGCAGCAGGACACCACGAGACGACCCAACTGAACCGAGCCATGCCCCCATTCGACGAGAAGCCGAGCCGTAACGAGGACGAGTACTTCGCCAAGCAGGACGCGGAGCTGATGAAGGCGCGCCGCGCCGCGCTCGACCAGCAGCGGAAGAAGTCCGAGCGCGCGTCGCACTTCATGAAGTGCCCCAAGTGCGGTGCCGACCTTCAGGAGAAGAAGTTCCACAACATCGTCATCGACGTGTGCCCCGAGTGTAAGGGAACGTGGATGGATGCCGGCGAGCTCGAGATGCTCGGCTACGTGAAGCGCAACGAGTTCTCGCGCTTCGTCGGCTCGCTCTTCGGTCTCAAGTAGTGGCGGCGCCGTCCCCCCGCCCTGGCGATCCCGCCATCACCCCCGCGCTCGTCGCCGAGCACGGGCTCACCGAAGAGGAGTACCGCCGGCTCGTCGGAATGCTCGGCCGCGAGCCGACCTTCACGGAGCTCGGTGTCGTCAGCGCGCTCTGGAACGAGCACTGCTCGTACAAGCACTCACGGCCGCTGCTGCGCACACTTCCGACGAAGGCGCCGTGGGTGCTGCAGGGTCCCGGCGAGAACGCGGGCGTCATCTCGGTCGGTGATGGCCTCGCCGTGGCGTTCAAGGTCGAGTCGCACAATCACCCGTCCGCGGTCGAGCCCTACCAGGGTGCGGCGACGGGCGTCGGGGGCATCCTGCGCGACGTCTTCACGATGGGCGCGCGCCCGATCGCGATGCTCGACTCGCTCCGCTTCGGTTCACTCGACTCGCCGCGCGTCCGATACCTCTTCGCCGGCGTCGTGAAGGGCATCGGGGATTACGGCAACTGCGTCGGCATCCCGACCGTGGCCGGCGAGGTCGTCTTCGATCCGGCGTACGAGGGGAACCCGCTCGTGAACGCGATGTGCGTCGGCGTGCTGCACGAGGATCGTCTCATGCGCGCGGTCGCCGCCGGCGTCGGCAACCCCATCATGGCGGTGGGCGCGCGCACGGGGCGCGATGGAATTCACGGGGCGACCTTCGCTTCGGAGGATCTCTCCGAGGCGAGCGACGCGAAGCGGCCGCGCGTCCAGGTCGGCGATCCCTTCACCGAGAAGCTCCTCCTCGAGGCGAGCCTCGAGCTGATCGCCAGCGGCCATATCGTCGCCATCCAGGACATGGGCGCGGCGGGGCTCACGTCGTCGTCGGCCGAGATGGCGGCGCGCGGCGACGTCGGCGTCGTCATCGACACGGCGAAGGTGCCGGTGCGCGAGGAGGGGATGACGCCGTACGAGATCCTGCTCAGCGAGTCGCAGGAGCGGATGCTCGTCGTCGCGAAGAAGGGGCACGAGGGCGCGGTGCGCGCGATCCTCGAGAAGTGGGAGCTCGAGGCGGCGGTCATCGGCGAGGTGATCGCCGAGCCGGTCTATCGCATCACCGAGAACGGCCGCGTCGTCGCGGAGTTCCCCGGCTCGAAGCTCGTCACCGAGTGTCCAACCTACACGCCGCCGGCGCGCGAGAGCGAGACGACCGCGGCCGCCCGCGCCCGCGACGTCTCGGCGATCGTCGAGCGAGCCGAGGAGCGTGACCCGGTCTGGACGCTCGAGCGGCTTCTCTCGTCGCCGACGATCGCGAGCAAGCGCTGGGTGTACCGTCAGTACGACACCACCGTGCGGACCAGCACCGTCGTCGGCCCCGGTGGCGATGCGGCGGTCGTCAGGCTGCGCGGCACGCGGAAGGCGCTCGCGCTCAAGATCGACGGCAACGGGCGCTACGTCGCGCTCGACCCGCGGCTCGGCGCGCAGATCGCGGTCGTCGAGGCGGCGCGCAACGTCGCGTGCACCGGGGCCCGGCCGCGCGCGATCACGAACAACCTCAACTTCGGCAATCCCAAGCGCCCCGAGGTCTACCACCAGCTTCGCGAGGCCGTACGCGGCATCGGCGAGGCCTGCGAGGCGTTAGGCACCCCGGTCACCGGCGGCAACGTCTCGCTCTACAACGAGAGCCCGATCAGCGCCGTGCACCCGACGCCGACGATCGGCATGGTCGGCGTGCTCGACGACGTCGAGAACGCGGTCCGTTCCCACTTCACCGCCGACGGCACGGCGATCGTGCTCCTCGGCGAGCCGACGGCGGAGATCGGCGCGTCGGAGTACCTCTCTCGCATCCACGGCGTCGCGGCCGGCTCGCCGCCGGCATGTGACCTCGGCGCGGCGCGCCGGCTCAACGATCTCCTCGTCGAGGCAGCGGCGGTGGGCGCGATCGACTCGGCGCATGACTGCAGCGACGGCGGGCTCGCCGTCGCCCTCGCCGAGTGCTGCATCATGGACCGCGAGCGGATGCACGGTGCGTCGGTCGATCTCGGCGCGTGGGAGCGGCTGCCGCTGCGGGCGCTGCTCTTCGGCGAGGCGCAGAACCGCGTCGTCGCCACGGCCGCCAGCGCGGCGCAGCTCCTCGAGCTCGCACAGCGTCACCGCGTGCCGGCGCGCGTCATCGGCACCGTCCATGCGGGGGCCTCCGCGCTCGACATCCGTGTCGGCCCGACGCGGATCACGGCGCCGCTGGATCGACTCGCCCGCGCCTGGCACGACGCGATCCCGACGATCATGTCGCGCTCGCCGGCAGCCGCCGCGCCGTCGTTCACTGAAACACTCGCTTCCCCGGTGCTGTAGCAGCATGTGCGGAATATTCGGAGTTCGCGGCCACCCCAGGGCGGCCGAGCTGGTGCACCTGGGGCTGTACTCGCTCCAGCATCGCGGGCAGGAGTCGGCCGGCATCGTCACCGTCGATCCCAACGGGTCGCCGCACACGGTGCGCGCGATGGGACTCGTCTCGGAGGGAATCGACGAGAGCGCGATGCACTCGCTCGCCGGCAATGTCGGCGTCGGGCACACGCGCTACAGCACGGCCGGCTCGTCGGTGCTCGCCAACGCACAGCCGGTGGTCGCGAGCGTCCGCGGCGGCGCGGTCGCGCTGGCGCACAACGGCAATCTCACCAATGCGACGGAGCTGCGCCGCGAGCTCGAGGACGAGGGCGCGATCTTCGCCTCGACGATGGATTCAGAGGTCATCGTGCACCGCATCGCCCGCTCGCGGGCGGCGCGTCCCGAGGACAGGCTCGCCGAAGCCCTCAGCGGGGTCGAGGGCGCGTATTCGCTGATCGTGCTCATGGGCGACACCCTCCTCGCCGCGCGCGACCCGCGCGGATGGCGCCCGCTCGTGATGGGATGGCTCGACGGTGCGCCGATCTTCGCCTCCGAGACATGCGCGCTCGACATCATCGGCGCGCGCCCGGAGCGCGAGGTCGAGCCGGGCGAGATTGTCGTCGTCGACGGTGAAGGGCTGCGCGGTGGCCCGCGTCTCCCGGTGCTCGAGCGCCGGCAGTGCGTCTTCGAGTACGTGTACTTCGCCCGCCCCGACAGCCGTGTCTTCGGCGGGTCCGTCGATCGTGCGCGCCGTGCGCTCGGTCGCCGGCTCGCCCGCGAGGCGCCGACGGTCGGCGCGGACCTCGTCTTCTCCGTTCCCGACTCCTCGAACTCCGCCGCCCTCGGCTACGCCGAGGAGTCCGGGCTGCCCTACGAGCTGGCGCTGATCCGGAACCACTACGTCGGGCGGACGTTCATCCAGCCGACGCAGGGCGCCCGCGACGCCAAGGTGCGCGTCAAGTACAACGCGGTGCGCGAGGTCCTCGACGGAAAGAGCGTCGTCATGGTGGATGACTCGATCGTCCGCGGCACGACCACGCGCGGGCTCGTCGCGATGGTCCGAGCCGCCGGGGCGCGCGAGGTCCACATGCGCGTCAGCTCGGCACCCGTGACGGGACCCTGCTACTACGGCATCGATACGCCGACGCGCGAGGAGCTGATCGCCGCCAACCTCACGACGCCGCAGATCGCCGAGCACCTGGGGGTCGATTCGCTGGGGTACCTGAGCCTGGATGGGATGCTGGAATCGGTTCCGGGGGGCCCGCACGGCTTTTGCCATGCCTGCTTCTCCGGTGACTACCCCACTCCACCCCCAACAGACCCCGAGAAGCTCCGCGCCGGCTGCGGGTGCTGACGGAAGTTCTCCCGCACCCGTGAACGTCTACTTCTTCGGCAACGGCAGGGCAGACGGCACCAGGGACATGAAGGCGGTACTCGGCGGCAAGGGAGCGAACCTCGCCGAGATGACGAACCTCGGCGTGCCGGTGCCGCCGGGCTTCACGATCGCATGCGCGATCTGCATCGAGTACCTGCGCACGCGCACCATCCCCGCGGGACTGCGCGAAGAGGTCGCGACCAACCTCGCCCGGCTCGAGGAGACGACCGGCCGCGGCTTCGGGGACCCGCGCGACCCGCTCCTCGTCTCGGTCCGTTCAGGCGCGCCGGTCTCGATGCCGGGGATGATGGAGACGATCCTCAACCTCGGGCTGAACGACCGCACGGTGATCGGCCTGGCGAGGGAGAGCGGAAGCTCGCGTTTCGCCTACGATTCCTACCGGCGCTTCATCCAGATGTACGGCGACGTCGTGCTCGGCGTCCCGCTCGCGGACTTCGAGCAGCTGCTGCGGGCGAAGCGGCTCACGCAGGGGGTCGAGACGGACGCCGAGCTCCCGGAGGATGCGCTCCGCAACCTCGTCGAGGAGTACAAGCAGCTCGTGCGCGCCCGCACCGGCGCGAGCTTTCCGATGGAGCCGCGCGAGCAGCTCTGGGGCGCCATCGAGGCGGTCTGGCGGTCGTGGACTTTGAAGAAGGCGGTGGACTACCGCCGGCACAACGCCATTCCCGAGACGTTAGGCACGGGTGTCAACGTCGTCGCGATGGTCTTCGGCAACCTCGGCGACGATTCCGGGACGGGGGTCGCCTTCACGCGCGACCCGTCCACCGGCGAGCGGCGGTTCTACGGGGAATTCCTCGTCAACGCGCAGGGGGAGGACGTCGTCGCCGGCATCCGGACGCCTTTCCGGATCGACGAGATGGCCCAGAAGCTTCCCGGAGCCTACGCGGAGCTCATGGAGACGCAGCGACGGCTCGAGCAGCACTACCGCGACATGCAGGACATCGAGTTCACCGTCGAGCGTGGGAAGCTCTACCTGCTCCAGACCCGGAGCGGAAAGCGCACCGCGGTCGCCGCGGTCCGCATCGCGAACGAGATGGTCGAGGAGGGGCTGATCGACGCTCGTGAGGCGATCCGGCGTGTCGAGCCCGATCAGCTCAACCAGCTGCTCCACCCGGTCATCGATCATACGGTCAACGCGGAGCCGATCGTCCACGGCCTTCCCGCTTCGCCCGGCGCGGCGAGCGGAGTCGCCGTCTTCGATGCCGACGTCGCGGAGCACCGCGCGGCGGGGGGCGACGCGGTCATCCTCGTCCGCGAGGAGACGACGCCCGAGGACTTCCACGGCATGGTCGCCGCGAAGGCGATCCTCACCTCGCGCGGTGGCATGACGAGCCACGCAGCGGTCGTCGCACGGGGGATGGGCAAGTGCGCAGTCGTCGGCGCGAAGGACGTCGAGGTGGACGTCGCGCAGCGTCGCTTCACCGCCAACGGCACCACGGTTTCCGAGGGCGACTGGCTCACCCTCGACGGCGCGACCGGACGGGTCTTCTCCGGCGCGCTGCCGACGATCCCGAGCGAGGTGCTCCGCGTCATCGGCGGGCAGACGCGCGCTGGCGACGCGCCGACGTACCGCGCCTTCGATCGCCTCCTCAAGTGGGCCGACGAGACGCGGCGCATGCGCGTGCGGGCCAACGCCGACACGCCGCACGACGCGCGCGTCGCGCGCGGCTTCGGCGCCGAGGGGATTGGCCTCTGCCGCACCGAGCACATGTTCTTCGAGGGCGACCGCATCACGGCGATGCGCGAGATGATCGTCGCCCGCGACGAGGGTGGCCGCCGGCGCGCGCTTGCGAAGCTGCTCCCGATGCAGCGGCAGGACTTCGAGGGAATCTTCGAGGCGATGAACGGATGCCCGGTGACGATCCGCCTCCTCGACCCGCCCCTGCACGAGTTCCTGCCGCATGGCGGCGAGGAGAGCAAGCTCCTTGCGCGGCAGCTCGACATCCCGCGCGCCGAGCTCGCGCGCATCGTCGAGGGGCTGCGGGAGACCAACCCCATGCTCGGCCACCGTGGATGCCGGCTCGGGATCACCTATCCGGAGATCACCGAGATGCAGGGCCGGGCGATCTTCGAAGCCGCGGTCCGTGCTTCGCGGCGCGGGATCGACGTGCGTCCCGAGATCATGATCCCACTCGTCGCGAGCCGGAAGGAGCTCGACCACCAGAAAGCGCTGCTCGAAGAGCAGGCGCACGAGGTGCTGGGGAAAATGGGCGAACACGTGTCCTATACGATAGGCACGATGATCGAGCTGCCCCGCGCGGCGCTGATCGCGGGAAGCATCGCCGAGAGCGCGGCATTCTTCTCGTTCGGCACCAACGACCTGACCCAGACCACTCTCGGGCTGAGCCGCGATGACGCGGGGCGGTTCCTTCCGTCGTACGTGGCGGGGGGTATCTTCCCCGAGGACCCGTTCCAGGTGCTGGACCAGGACGGGGTCGGGCGGCTGATACGCATGGCGGTCGACGAGGGCCGCGCGACCCGCCCGAACCTCAAGGTCGGCATCTGTGGCGAACACGGTGGCGACCCGAAGTCGGTGAAGTTCTGTCACCGGATCGGACTCGATTACGTCTCCTGCTCCCCGTATCGTGTGCCCATCGCCCGACTGGCCGCAGCGCATGCCGCACTCGAATCACCCTGAGCGCTCGGCACTCCCCGCCCTCGTCCATCGCGCGCCGGGCCGCGCGAATCCAATCGGGCGCGAGCACGTAGTGGGACGGACGATGGAGTCCTCCTTCGCCCGCCCCCTCCGCATCGCGCTCGTCACGGAGTACTACTATCCACACCTCGGCGGGGTGTGCGAGCACGTGCACTATTTCGCGCGCGAGGCGCGGGAGCGCGGGCACCACGTGGACGTCATCACCTCCGAGATTCCCGGCGCGGCCCCGATGCCCCACGTCATCCGGATCGGGCGGTCGCAGTCGGTCTACGCGAACGGCTCGCAGGCGCGGATCACGGTCGGACTGGGACTCCGCCGGGAGATGCGCCGCGTGCTCCGCAGGGGGCGCTACGACGTCGTGCACGTCCACTCGCCACTCTCGCCGGTGCTTCCCCTCCTCGCCATCGAGGAGGCCGACTCGCCGGTGGTCGGCACCTTCCACACCTACTTCGACCGGTCGGTCGGTTACACGTTAGGCAGGCGCTGGTTCCAGCGCCGCCTCGACATGCTCGACGCCGCGATCGCCGTCTCGAAGTCCACCACCATCGCCCTCGAGCGCTACTTCGACGCCGACTGGCGGATCATCCCCAACGGCATCGACACCGACTTCTTCCACCCGTCGGCGCCGCGCCCGCGCGCGGTGCGGACCGACGTCCCGGTGGTGCTCTTCCTCGGGCGCTTCGATCCCCGCAACGGGCTGCACCTGCTCATCGACACGTTCAAGCGCATTCGCGGCCGGCAGCGTCCGGTGCAGCTCGTCGTCGTCGGCGACGGACCGCTCCGTCGCTACTATCGCGCGCTCGCCGGCGGCGATCCGGACATCACCTTCGTCGGCCCCGTGCTCGAGGGACGCCCCGGCTACTACGCGCACGCCACCGTCTACGCCTGCCCCACCACCAAGGCGTCGTTCGGCATCACGCTGCTCGAGTCGATGGCCTGCGAGACGCCCATCGTCTGCTCCGACATCCTCGGCTTCCGCGACGTCGTCCATCACGGCCGTGAGGCGCTGATGGTTCCGCGCGGCGACGCCGGCGCGCTCGCCGAGGGACTCGTCCGCGTGCTCGACCATCCGCACCTCGCGCAGTCGCTGGCCGCGCGCGGCCGCGTCCTCGCCGAGCGGTACGCCTGGCCGAGCGTCACCGAGCAGGTGCTCGACGTGTACGCCTCGGTGCTCGGGCTGGTCGCGACGCCGGCCGCATGATCGTCGCGGGGGCCGCCGCGCTCGCAGCGGCGGGCGCCCTCGCGCACGGCGCCTTCCATCGCAACAGCCCGGTCTTCGGCGTCGCGCTCGGACGCCTGCCGCGCTCCTGCGGCGCCGACGCCGTCGCGCTGACCTTCGACGACGGCCCGAATCCCCAGGCGACGCCGCGCATCCTCGACGCCCTCGGCGAGGCCGGGGTCCGCGCCACCTTCTTCCTCCTCGGCCGCCACGTCGACAGGTGGCCGGCGCTCGCCCGCCGCGTCCACGACGCGGGGCACACGTTAGGCAACCACGGCTGGCATCACCGCAAGCTCCACCTCGCCTCGCCGGGCCGTGCGCGCGACGACCTCCTCCGCGGGACGCGCGCGATCGAGGACGCGACCGGCGCCACTCCTGCCCTCTTTCGCGCGCCGCACGGCTTCCGTGCCCCATGGGTCTCGGCGATCGCCGGCTCGCTCGGACAGCGCACCGTCGGCTGGTCGCTCGGCGTCTGGGACTCGGACCGGCCGGGGGTGGACGCGATCGTCACACGCACGCTCGCCGGCACGCGTGGCCGCTCGATCGTGCTCCTGCACGACGGCGACGGCTACGATGCGGCCGGCGATCGGCTCCAGACCGCGGCCGCGGTGCCGATCGTCGTCGCAGGGCTCCGCGCCCGGCACTTCCGGCTGCTCACGGTTCCGACGTGACCAGCAGGCTCCCCGCGACCGGTGGGGCGCAGCCGCGGCGTGCGCTACCGAAGTGGCTGCGCATCGTTCTCGTCGCCGCGGTCATCGCACTCCTCGCGCTCTTCGCGCGCAAGATCGACTGGCACCACGCCTGGACTTCCATCCGCGGCGCCGACCCGCGCTGGATCGCCGCGGCCCTCGTCGCCAACATCCTCTCGATCGTGCTCAAGGGGATCCGCTGGTGGGTCTTCCTGCGTGCCATCGGCGTCGACAGACCCCTCCTGTCGCAGCGTGCGACTCTCGCCGGGGCGGGTCTCAACAACATCCTCGTCGCGAACGGAGGAGAGGCGGCACGCGTGGTGTTCGTCGCCCGGGCGGCGAACGCGCCGAGCAGTGCCGTCCTCGCGACGCTCGCCATCGAGCGCCTCTTCGACCTGGTCGGCTACGCGATCCTGCTCGCCGCGGGAACTTTGCTCCTCCCCCTCCCGCCGGCACTCGCGCGCTGGCGCTGGCCGGCGGTCGCCACGGTCGTCGTCGCCTTCGCGGCGCTCGCCTGGTTCGCCCGCCGCGCGCGGGGGCGCACGGACGCCGGCGCTGCTTCTCTCGCCTCCGACGACGCCGCTCCGCCGGCGGGCGGCTTCCGCGCCCGCGCGAGGCGGGCGACCGCGCACTTCGGCGAGGCATTCGCGGCCAGCGCGAGCCTCGGGCGATTCGCAGCGGCCGTGTTGCTGTCGTTAGGCGCGTGGATGCTGCAGCTCGCGACGTTTGCCTGGACAGCCCACTCGGCCGGCCTCGACCTGCCGGTCGCCGGCCACCTTGCCACGCTTCTGACGGTGAACCTGGGCTTCCTCGTCCGCGTGACGCCGGGGAACGTCGGCTTTTTCCAGCTCGCCTACGCCGTCGCCGCGGTGCCCTTCGGCGCCGACCGCGACCAGGCGATCGCCGTGTCGCTGCTCATCCAGACGCTTCAGGTCATCCCGGTGACCCTGCTCGGCGTCGCGCTCGCGCCGGAGTTCATCTTTCGGCGGCGGCAGCGCGGGCACTGAACCTCACCAGCCGCCTTCCATCGCGGCGACGTTGTGTGCCGCGGCGCGGCCGACGTAGCAGTGCAGTCCGCAACCGAGCAGCCCCGCGTCGCGCAGCATGGCGCGATACCACCGCGCCGGGCGGAGGTCGATCCCGTCCAGATCGCCCTCCAGCTCGTCGTCCGCGGTGTAGATCTCGAGGTATGCGAGGCCACGCATGCGTTTCGCGATCTGCGCCAGCCCCGCGCGCAGCTCTCGTGGGGCGAGGTAGTTCATCACGTCGGCACACACGATGAGGTCGAAGCGCCCGCGAACGCCCGCGGCGTCGAGATCATCGAAGGTGCCGCGGCGGATGTTGCGCCGGCGGCCATGACGCCTGACGGCGTACTCGCTCGGCTCGACGCCGACGTATTCGACGCCCGGACGCAGCCGCCTGAGCAGCGGATGCCACGCACCCTCACCCGCACCGATGTCGAGCACGCTCTCGATCGGCCGCTCGAGCACGAACTCGGCGGCGCTCACTGCCAGACGAACCTTTCGCTGGACGTCGTCCGAGGAGTGGACACGGGTGCGGCGGCGACGGTAGAAACGGTCGAAGTACGCTCGGTCGTAGCGCTTGGCGGGATCGGTCACGCGAACAAGCTCAACGAGTCTGTGTCCGCCGTCAATTCTGGCACGGGCCTTTCCATTTGACCGGCGCATGCCCAGCCCACTTCACGCCCCGATCAAGAACCAGGATCTCCACGGCAACGTCCCCGAGAAGTCGCCCGTCGTCGTACTCGTCGTGGACGTCATCAACGACCTCGAGTTCGAGGGCGGCGAGGCGCTCCAGCGGCCCGCCGAGCGCATGGCCGATTGCCTCGCGCCGCTGCTCTCTCGCGCGCGCCGCGAGAACGTGCCGGTGATCTATGCCAACGACAACTTCGGCAGATGGCAGTCCGACTTCCGCAAGCAGGTCGAGCACTGCATCAACGACGGCGTCCGCGGGAGTGGGATCGCACGCCGCCTGCGCCCCGCCGACGACGACTACTTCGTGCTCAAGCCGAAGCATTCCGCCTTCTTCTCGACCGCGCTCGACACGTTGCTCGCGTACCTGGGTGCGCGCACGATCGTGCTCACCGGGCTGACGACGGATTCGTGCGTCCTCGTGACGGCGATCGAGGCCGACATGCGCGACTTCAACGTCGTCATCCCCGAGGATTGCGTCGCCGCGAGCACGCCGCGGCGGCACGAGCGGGCGATCGAGCACCTGCGAGACGCGCTCGACGCCCGCGTCGTGCCGTCACCTGAGATCGACTTCGCGGCGCTGACGGACGAAGCGACCTCTAGTCGGCCCGGCGGAGGCGCTGGGTAGCCTCACGCACGCGCCGCTCGTAGGCCACGGCGCTCTCACCCTCCTCGCGCCGCGGCAGCACGAAGCGCGGTTCGTCGGGATTCCGCGTCGCGAGCTGGTTGGTCATGAGGTCGCCGCCGAGGGCGACCACCTCACGCTCGAAGCCCTCCACGGCCTCGAGAACCCGCACGAGCGCCTCGGGCTCGTCGTCGTCGTGCGTCGCGACCTGCCGCGTCGCGAGCTGGAGTGCGACGGTCTCGCGTGCCCGGTCCAGATCGCGGGCCGATGGGTCCCGCGTCTGATCGCTTCGCGCAGCCTCTGACATGTTCGCTCCGGTGTGAGTGGTCGCCGGTCGTCCGTCAAATCCGGTGCCGCTTACTTCCCCTCCGGACCCCGGGGCTTCAGGTCGAGGGCCGCCGAGTTGATGCAATAGCGGAGGCCGGTGGGTCGTGGTCCATCGTCGAAGACGTGGCCAAGGTGCCCGCCGCAGCGTGCGCAGGTGACCTCCGTGCGCCGCATGAAGAAGTTGTTGTCCTCGTGGGTCGCGACGTTTGCCTGTGCGACCGGTGTGGTGAAGCTCGGCCAACCGGTGCCGGAATCGAACTTGGTCTCCGAGTCGAAGAGCGGCTCACCGCAGCCGGCACACCGGTAGACGCCCTGTGCGTGCTCGTTCCAGTACTTGCCGCTGAATGCCCGCTCGGTCCCCTTCTCGCGCAGGACGTGGTACTGCTCGTCATCGAGGGCGGCGCGCCACTCGGACTCGCTGCGAGGCAACTTGTTGTCCGTCATCTGCTCGGCTCCTGGTGTGATCGCAAAGGCAGGTGCGCGGCGATTGGTTCCATCAAGAAAACACGCCCCGGTGCGAATGCACCGGGGCGGAAGTGGACCCGCGGGGTACTGCCCCCCGGTCCGAGCATAGATCAACCAGCGAGTCTACGTGCGTATCCTACCGCTTGAGGTCTCCAGTCGCTGGCCGGTAGGCCGCCCACTCCTGGACGAGTCCCCTAGAGTCTCGCTCGCCGGCGGGGGACGCGCCATTGAGCCAGCCCGGATTTTCGATACTCACGTGCCGCCCCAGGCGGGCTGCCTCGTGAGCACTGCCGGCGTAACTAAAAGTTACGCGGCGAGCGCCAGGTTATCGTTGGCGTTTGGAATTTTCCCGAGGGTTTAACCAGGGCTCAGGAGGCCTGGGCACGCATCACCGGCGCCACCATACCCGTCGAATCTAGGTCGGGCCCGTGGTTACAAATGTAGCGGGTCGGGCCTCCCGATTCAATCGCCGGCGGCCGCGTCCCGGACCGGTTGACCCTGATTTGGCGGGCCTAACGCGACCCGCACCTGATTGCGGCCCCGGCCTTTCGCCTCGTACAGCGCCCGGTCGGCGGCGG
Source organism: Gemmatimonadaceae bacterium (assembly GCA_036262535.1). GTDB lineage: Bacteria > Gemmatimonadota > Gemmatimonadetes > Gemmatimonadales > Gemmatimonadaceae > JABFXC01. The sequence goes on from DATAIS010000089.1 coordinate 51,144, forward strand.
CGAAGACCCCGTCCCGGATCGCGGTCGACTCGGGGTACCCTGCCACCCCGAAGCTGGCGGTCACCACGATCCGCCTCCCTTCGTACTCGACTGGCCGGGCCTCGATCGCACGCCGGACACGCTCGGCGACTTCGGCCGCACGGGCAACGGTCGTCTCCGGAAGGAGGATGGCGATCTCCTCGCCCCCGTAGCGGGAGCAGACGTCCTCAGCCCGGACGCACCCCATGAAGACCTTCGACACCGCCTTGAGAACCGCGTCCCCGGCCTCGTGTCCGAAGGTGTCGTTGACCTTCTTGAAGTGGTCCACATCGCCGATGACGATCGACGCAGGCGTGCCGTGCGCGAGCGCGTCGCCGATGATGCGCGAGAACTGCTCGTCGAAATGCCGACGGTTGCTCAGGCCGGTGAGCTGATCGGTGCGCGCGCGCCTCCACTCTTCCTCGATCTCCCACGCCGTCTCGAGGGAGCGTGCGGCGATGACGCCGAGGAGGACGATGTTCTCCACCTCGCGCCTGGTGATCGCGTCGGCCTCGTCGCTCTCGATGACGATCGCACCGATCACCCCTGTCTCGGCGCGGGCGAGGGGCACGATGGCGAGTCCGCCGAGCTCGCGCGCCTGGTCGCCACCGCCATAGAGCACGGCGCGTCGCAGGGCGCGCGCGTCGTCGAGGTGCAGCAGGCGCCGCATCGCGCACTGCTCGGCGACGACGGAATCGCCGTCGATCGCCAGCCCCGGCGCCAGCCGGTGGCCACGCGAGACGGCCATGACCGCCCCCGTCTCCTGCTCGGAATCCCAGCGCACCAGCGCCGCGCGCTGCGCCGACGTGACCTCCACCGCCGTCTGGCAGATCGCCGTCCCCAGTGCCTCCGTCGTCTTCGCGGCCTGAAGCCGCTCGGCGGCCTTCACCAGCGCGGGCATTGAGAGCAGGTGGCGACTCGCCTCGCGTCGCAGGTCGAGCAGGTCGAGCAGCACCGACGCGTGCGTCGCATGCCGCGCCGTCCACCGCTTCGCGCCTTCCGGCGTGTGGAGCAGCCCGGCCTTCGACGAGATGCTCAGCGCGCCGTGCACCCGGCCGCCATCGTGCACCGGTGCGACGACGAAGTAGGCGACGTTGTTCTCGGCGACGCACTGCACCTGGCCGCTCTCCGCCGCCCAGCGCACGAGGTTCGACCACTTGTCGCGGTCGAAGTAGCGCGGCGCAGGGGCGCCCTCAGTGGACCAGGCAGCGGCCCGCTGCGTCTGCCGCACCTCGTTGAAGCGCCAGAAGACCACCTCGTCGGCGCTCAGCATGTCGCGCACGTCGCGGAGATAGCGGTCCATCGCGTCGATGTGACGCAGTCCCTCCGCTGTCTGGAACTGTGCCTGACGCTCGGCGCGGAGGTCGGTCGGCGTTCCGACAGGTGTGTTGCCGAGCGGGGTCATCCGCCGGTCCGCGAGATACCCCTCGACGCGCGCGAGCTTCTGGCGCGCCTTCGCTTCCTCCTGCACGGCGCGGCGGACGTACGCGATCGGGATGAGCGCCATCGCGAAGAGCGCGAACGCGACGGCGACGAGCCAGCTCTTGTCGATCGGGCGCCCGAGCCAGCGGTCCGCGGCGACGAGCAGGGCGAGCCAGAGCGCCGCGGCGAAGGCCCCACGCACCAGCGAGTACCGCCACGCCGCGCCTAACGCGACGAACCCCGTCACGAGCACGGCGGGCGAGCGGAGGCCGCCACTCAGCTCTACGAGAAGGAAGAGCGGTGCCGACGCGACGACCAGCCAGTAGCCGAGCGAGTCCCGTACCGGCCTCGGGATGCGCCGCGCCGAGACCGCCCAGCCGGCGAACAGTGCCACGGCGTTCATCGCCGCCGCGAGCAGTCCGGCGACCGCGAGCGGGCGGAGCGCGGCACGACGGCCGAGCATCACTCCGGCAATCGCGGCACCCCACGCGAGCACGGGGACCGACCAGCGGACGACGCGTTCGCGGACCCTCATCGCCCTCCGCTGGTGGGGTTCAGTCGTGCGTGATGCGGGATGCGGCGACCGCCGCACCGAAGCCGTTGTCGATGTTGACGACCGTGAGGCCTGCCGCGCAGCTGTTGAGCATCGCCAGCAGCGCGGCGATGCCGCCCAGGCTCGCGCCGTAGCCGACGCTCGTCGGCACCGCGATCACGGGGACCCGCACCATTCCCGCGACGACGCTCGGCAGCGCTCCATCCATCCCCGCGACGACGATCACGACGCGGGCGGCGTGAAGCGTCTCCGCATGCGCGAGGATACGATGGATGCCGGCGACGCCGACGTCGGTGACGCGCTTCACGTCGTTGCCCATCGCCGCCGCCGTCACCGCCGCCTCCTCGGCGACGGGCAGGTCGCTCGTCCCCGCCGTCACGATGAGCACCGTGCCCGTGCCGCGCGGCGCCGGCTGGCCCGGCCTGAGCCATACGATCCGTCCCTGCTCGTTGATCTCGGCGGCCGGAAACCGCGACGCGAGCGCCGCGCGGCCTGCCTCGTCCACTCGCGTCGCGAGGAAGCCGTCTCCACGCGCCGCGATCCGCTCGGCGATGGTCACGATCTGATCGACGGTCTTCCCCGGCGCGTAGATGACCTCCGGGAATCCCTGCCGCAGCGCGCGGTGGTGGTCGATCGTCGCGAACGGCAGCTGCTCGACCGGCGGGCGTGCGAGGTGCTCGAGCGCATCGCCGACGGCGAGGCTACCGTCCGCGACCTGGCCGAGCAGGTCGCGCACGCGGTCGCGGATCACGCCTCCACCGGCTCGAGCGCCCCGGGCTCCGCGGCCTCGGTCGCGCTCCAGCGGTCGCGGTGGGCGAGGTAGTCGGCGAAGATCCCCTCGACCTCGCCTAACGACGTCACCGCGTGGAGCTTCTTGCGCAGCTCCG
>DATAIS010000090.1:0-8838 GCA_036262535.1 Gemmatimonadaceae bacterium
GCGGTGAAGGTGCTCGCGGTCTGGGACCCGACCTCGGGCGAGCGGGAGCTCGTGAGCACGCGGCGGGGCGAGGAGTTCGAGGAGGATCGCGGGGGCGAGCCCGTCGATCGAGCCACGAGCAAGCCCAAGAAGTAGCCCCCCCGGGCGCGGGGGTACGAGTTATGCCCTGATCGGGCGCGACAGGAGGAATGTAAGATGACCCGTCTTGCAATCGTCGCGCTCGCTCTGGCCCTCACCGCCAGCGTCGCCGACGCGCAGTTCACTACAGTCGTCGCCCCGCCCCCGGCGGCCGAGCCCACGGGCCCCGCGCCGGCGGAAGTCGCGGCGCGTGACACCGCGCACCGCACCGCACTTCGCGACATGGCCGCCTGGGTCGATTCGGTGGCCGGCGTTGCACCCGCCGTCGAGCCGGGCGTGGTCACGGACAGCGCCGCCGGCTCGCTCGCCGAGGAGGAGCAGACGCCGGGGCAGCCGGTGACGCGCTTCGAGGAAGGCGCACGCGCCCCCGACACCGCGACGTCGCTTCCGGCGCTCCTCCTCGGTGGCGTCATCGTCACCGCACTCGGCACGATCCTGCTCTTCTCGACGCGTCGCCGTGACGCGTAGGAAGGTCGCCGCGCTCGGCCTCCTCGTCGGGGGGCTGAGCGTCGTCGGTTGGACCGGCAGCATCTACGCACGTGGCTGGCTGGCACAGGAGCGGGCTCGCAGCGCCTGGGAGGCGAAGCTCGCTCGCGCGGCCGTCGAGAAGGGAAGAGCAGCGCTCACCGCCGAAGGCCCCGTTACAGCACACGAAGGCTCGCCTGTGGCGCGCCTGCTCATTCCGCGGATCGGCCTCGACGACATCGTCCTCGAGGGAGTGACGGAGGCGATGCTCAACGGCGGTCCCGGCCACCTTCCGGGTTCTGTCCTCCCGGCGGCGAAGGGCAACGCCATCATCTCCGCACACCGCGATCGCCATTTCCGGCGGCTCGGCGAGCTGGGAATTGGCGACACGATCGTCACACAGACGGAGCACAATACCACCACTTGGGTGGTCAAGAGCAGGAAGGTGGTCGAGCGGACGGTGCCCGCGCTCTATAGCGCGTCCGAGCCGACGCTGACCCTCACCACCTGCTGGCCGATCGGGTATCTCGGCGGGGCGCCGGAGCGTCTCATCATCAAGGCGGTGCCCTCCACCCGAGACTAGACCGTCGGTGGCCGACGACCCGATCCTGCGCGTCCTACCAGAAGTCGCGGCAGCCCTGGAGAGCGGCGCACCAGTCGTCGCCCTCGAGAGCTCCGTCCTCGCGCAGGGGCTGCCGATCCCACACAACCGCGACGCCGCCGAGCGCATGACGCGCGCGGTCGCGGACGCCGGTGCCACGCCCGCGATCACCGCGGTGAGCCGCGGCGTGCCGACGGTCGGACTCACGACCGAGGAGCTGGAGCGCTTTCTCGCCCGCGACGGCGTGCGAAAGGTGTCGGCGCGCGACATTCCGCTGGCGATGGTGCAGGAGGCCGACGGCGCGACGACGGTCGCTGCATCGCTGGCGCTCGCCACGATCGCCGGAGTGCACGTCTTCGCGACCGGCGGGATCGGCGGCGTGCACCGCGAGCCGGCGTTCGACGAGAGCGCGGACCTCGAGGAGCTGGCCCGCTCGCCGATGATCGTCGTCTGCGCGGGCGCGAAGTCGATCCTCGACCTTCCCGCGACGCTCGAGCGGCTCGAGACGCTCGGCGTCCCGCTCATCGGTTACCAGACGTCGGAGATGCCTGGCTTCTTCACCGCGGAAACCGGACTGCGCACGAGCGGGCGGGCCGAAAGCGCCGACGAGATCGCGCGGATCTTCCTCGCGCATCTCGCGCTCCGTCGGCGGTCGGCTGTCGTCGTCGCGCAGCCTCCGCCCAGAGAGCACGCCCTTTCCAGGGCACGTGTCGAGCAGGCTGTAGAGAGGGCACTCGCCGACGCGAGACGGCGCGGCATCCGCGGCGCCGAGATGACGCCGGCGCTGCTGGCAGCGGTCGAGCGCGAGACGAATGGTGCATCGCTCACGGCCAATCTTGCGCTGCTCGAGCGAAACGCCTCGCTTGCGGCTCGAATAGCTGTGTCGGTCGCGCGCCTGCGCGACCGACATCCTTCGGCGCGTTTGCTGCTTGATGGCGGCATTGAACTCGGCGCCGTCCGGATGGTACAATAGCTGAACCCTCATCGCGGAGGACTTCGCGCCCATGGCCACCCCCTTCCTGAGCTCGGAAGAGTACGACGAGCGGGCTCACCAGCTGTACAGCGAGGGGCAATACGACGAAGCGCTCGACATTCTCCGTGAGGGATTGGGCATCTATCCCAACGCGGTCGAGCTGCACATCGGAGTTGGCTACGCGCGACTCGCGCGCGAGGAGTACGCCTGGGCGCGCCGCGCCTTCGAGGAGGCGCTCGTCCTCGAGCCGGACCACGAGGACGCGCTCGCGGGGCTTGGCGAGACGCTGCTCAAGCTCGGACGACGCGACGCGGCGATGCGCTGCATGCGGCGCACGCTGGAGCTCGGGTACGCGGACGACGTCGACCTCATGCTCCAGATCGGCCGCGCCCTCTTCCGCGAGGGAGAGATCACGGAAGCGCGCGACTACTTCGAGGCCGCTCTTCGCCACGCGAGCGACTCGGCCGAGATCGTGAGCTGCCTCGGCTACGTCGAGCACCGGCTCGGCGAAGACGAGCAGGCGATGGCGACGCTCCGCCGCGCCCTCCAGCTCGACAACGAGCATCACGAGGCGCGGATCTATCTCGCGAACGTGCTCTACGACCGAGGGGAGTACGAGGCTGCGCTGTACCATCTCGAGCAGACCAGACCTGAGGACCACTGGGACGAGCTCGCGATCTGGCGCCTGCTCGAGATGAAGCGGTCGCTCTTCTCGCTCGGCGACGACGACCCGGAGCTCAAGCCGTGGGAGGAGCGTCTCGTGGAGCTCGGGGGCGAGATGGACGACATCGACGAGATGCTCGCCGAGATCGAGGGCAAGGTCGCCGAGGAGCTCGACGCAACCCGTGGCGAGGCTCGCGGCCAGCTCGAGCTCTTCGGCGCGCTCCTCGCCGACCTCGCGCAGCATCGCGACGACGACGCCACCGTCGGCCCCCAGCACGCGATCACGACGCGCGAGGGGCGCCAGTACGCGGGCACGTGGGAGCAGATCGTCCAGCGGATGCGCGAGGCGAGCGGGGCGAAGGTCCGTTCGCTGCTCGAGTACATGCAGCACGAGGCGCGGCGGGGCTTCTCGCTGACGGGGATCCGCATCCCGACCACCGACGCCGAGTCGTTCATCCGCGGTAGCGCGGACGCCGGGTTGCTGCGTATCGTCAGGTAATGGCCACGGCAAGCGAACGGACGGCGCTGGCCGCGCTCGACGCGGCGCGTCCCGTCATCGCGCGGCTCGACACCGCGCGCGGCAGCGAGGATCTCGCCGCCGACCTGATCGAGAGCTGGAGCGCGGTCGAGACCGCGCTCCGCTCGTTGTTGGGTGGTTCGTCGCTCACCGGTCACGCGCTCATCCGCGAGCTGCGCCAGCGCCAGGCGCTCACGTTCGAGCAGGCGAACGCGCTCGCCGAGTTCAGCGCCGCTCGCGACCGCGCGCAGCGCACGGATTACCGTCCGTCGCCGGCCGACGTCTCGGCAGCGCGCGACGCCTTCCTCAAGCTCGAAACAGGTCTCATGGCGTCGGTGAACCCGCCGCCGCCGGTGCCGACGCCGAGAAGCGCGGCGACGATTCCGATGCCGTCGGGAGAGACGATCGAGCGCGCCGCCCGCCCGCGCCGGCGCGTCCCCTGGATCCCGGTCGCCGCGGGCGCGGTGTTCGCGGTCCTCATCGCGCTCCTGCTCATCTTCCAGCCGTTCGGCAACAGCTCGACCAAGGACACCCGCGAGGGCATCCGCCTCCTCAGCGAGGGGAAGCGTGAGGTCGCGCGCGACATGTTCAAGAAGGCGGCCCGGGAAGATCCCAAGGCGGCGCTGCCGCTCGTGTACGTGGGACGCATGTTCCGCGAGGAGCAGCGCTTCGACTCGGCGCGGGTCTACCTCGAGACGGCGATCCGCCGCGACCCGGGCAACGCGGCCGCGTTCCGTGAGATGGCGAAGCTGCTCTTCACGCAGCGCAACTACGAGCTGGCGCGCACCTTCTTCATCCGCTCCATCCAGGCGGAGCCAGGCAACCGCGAGGCGCAGGGCTACCTTGGCTGCACTCTGATCCGCCTCGGCCGCTTCGAGGAGGGCCAGCGCTTCATCCAGCGCGCCGGCAGCGGCGACTGGAGCGCCTGCGCGGCCCAGGTCCCGCAGATGAACCCGCAACTCGTCCCCCCTGCATAATTCCCGGGACGAGGGACTAGATGACGAGAGAAACCGTCGCTGGCGCTCGGCGACGGGGGACGGGAGACGGGTGATACCGCGAGGAGAGACGGGCGACGAGGGAGCGACCTGCCTCAGGTATCTCTCGTCCTAACCCCCTCGTCACGGAGCTCACCGCGTGTAGGAACAACGAGGGAGCGAGCCACCTGATGCCGGTCGCTCTCACGTTCCCCGTCGCTCATCGGCTCCTCTCCCGTCTCCCGTCCCCCGTCGTCGAGCGCAGCGATGACTTCTCTCGACTCTAGTCCCCCGTCACTCCCTCGTCCCCCGTCTTCTTGATCGAGTTCAGGAACGTTGGAAAGACGTACGCTCCCCTGTCGGGCAAGCGAGTGCGTGCCGTCGATGGGATGACGTTCTCCGTCGCGGCCGGCGAGGTGTTCGGCATCGCCGGGCCTAACGGCGCGGGAAAGTCCACCATGCTCTCGATGCTGCTCGGCTTCATGCCGCCGAGCGACGGCACGATCCGGGTGGATGGCGCGGAGCCGCGGGCCTTCGTCGAGCGGGAGGGGATCGGATACCTCTCCGAGCTCGTGGCGATCAACCCGCGCTGGCGCACGCACGACACGCTCGTCCGCTTCGCCCTCCTCGCCGGCCTGCCGGACCACGAGGTCGAGCGGCAGGTGGACGAGGTCGAGACGCTGCTCGCGCTCGGCGAGCATGCCGGCAAGAAGGTCAAGGAGCTGTCGAAGGGGACGGCGCAGCGGCTGGCGCTCGGGCAGGCGTTGCTCGGCGAGACGCGAGTGATGGTCTTCGACGAGCCGACGCACGGCCTCGATCCGCTCTGGATGCAGCGGTTCCGCGAGCTCGTCCCGACGCTGCGCCGCCCCGACCGCGCGATCCTGATCGCGTCGCACAACCTCGACGAGCTGGAACGCCTCGCCGATCGCGTCGCGATCGTGGACCGCGGCGGGCTGCAGCGAATCGTGGACGTGCGCGACGGCCGCGGAGCCGCGGTCGCGTCGCGCTACCGCCTCGTGACGCGAGGCCCCGCGGCCGCGGTCGAGTCGCGCTTTCCGGGCGCGGTCCGCGTCGGCGAGGGAGAGCACGAGGTCGCAGTCGAGTCGCTCGAGTCGCTCAACGCGGCGCTCGCGACGCTGATCGCGAGCGGGACGCTCGTGGTGTCGGTGAGCCCGGCGCACTCGACGCTCGAGGAACACTTCCGGCAGGTCGTCGCCGACACGGAACGCGCATGAGCCGCGCGCGACTCTTCGCCTATGCCAGGTGGCAGGTCTCGGACTTCCTCGTCGAGCGGCTGCCGGGGGTCGGCGTCATCACCGCCGCCGTGGGGACGCTCGCCTGGCTCACGGGGCGGCCGACGCTCGACCGCGTCGCCACGCTCGGCGGCGACCCCACGCCGGTCGCCCTGGTCCTCTTCGCCAACCTCCTCGGCATGATCTGGTTTCCGACCGCGATCGTCGCCGCGAACCAGGTCATCTCGGGCGACCGCGCGACCGGGCGCTTCCGGCTCCTCTTCGCGAAGCCGGTGAGCACGCGGCGCTACTACCTCCAGGCGTACGTCGTCAACGGCATGCTCTTCCTCGCCGCGGCGACGCTCCTCCTCGCGCCGGTGGTCGCGGTGCTTCAGGTGCCGTGGCGTGCGCTCGGCGGCGCGGCGGCGATCCTCGCCGCGGCGTATCTCGCCGTCGGTGGCGTCTGCTTCCTCTTCTCGGCGCTGACGCGGCTCGACTGGTTCTTCGCCACCGCGCTCGTGCTCGTCGAGATCGAGCTGCACTCGCGCTTCGCGGAGGCACGCTGGACGCGGGTGATGCCACCCTTTCATCTTCTCACAGCACAGATCGACGCGCTGCGCGACGGACGCGGCGCTGACTGGGGCGAGCTCGCCGTGCTCGCCGTGATGGGGCTCCTCGCCGTCGCGATCGGAGTCTGGATCATCCGCCGCCGACCGCTCGCGACCTGACATGACCGCCACGCTGCGCCCGACCCGCTTTCCCTCGCTCGACCCCGCCACGGTCCATCGGACCGTCCTGCCTAACGGCCTGACGGTGCTCGTCCGCGAGGACCACTCGGCGCCGGTCGTCGCGATCGTGACCTACGTGAAAGCGGGCTACTTCGACGAGACCGACGACATCGTCGGCATCGCGCACGTCCTCGAGCACATGTTCTTCAAGGGGACGCCGGCGCGCGGCGTGGGCGAGATCGCGAAGGAGACGAAGGCGGCGGGCGGCTACCTCAACGCCCACACCATCTACGACCACACGAGCTACTACGCGGTGGTCCCGTCGAGCGGCTTCGTCGCCGGGCTCGAGGTCCAGGCCGACGCTTACGCCAACTCGCTGGTCGACGAGCACGAGCTGGCGAAGGAGCTCGAGGTCATCATCCAGGAGGCGAAGCGGAAGACCGACAACCCGCCTGCCGTCGCCGTCGAGACGCTCTACGAGCTCCTGCACGACAAGCACCGCATGCGCCGCTGGCGCATCGGGCGCGAGGACGGCCTGCGGCAGCTCAACCGCGACGCGGTCGTCCGCTTCTACCGCAACTTCTACCGGCCGAGCAACACCGTCCTCGTGATCGCCGGCGACGTCGATCCGGAGGATGCGCTCGAGCACGTGCAGCGGCTGTACGGCTCGCTCACGGACGCCGGCGTCACGCGCTCGATCGGGCCCGGCGAGGACCGGCCGCCCGGCTTCCGCTGCCGCGAGCTCGCGGGGGACATTGCCGAGACCCAGCTCGTCGCAGGCTGGCGCGCCGTTCCGGTCGACTCGCCCGATGCGCCGCTGCTCGACCTCGCGGCGACGGTGCTCGGCTCGGGGCGCGCGTCGCGCCTCTACCGGGCGGTGCGAGAGCGCTCGCTCGCGGCGTCGATCTCGGCGTACAACTACACCATCAACGAAGTCGGCGCCTTCGTCGTCCATGCCGAGACCGAGCCGGGAACCACGCTCGAGGCGGCGAGGGCAATCTGGACGCAGATCGCGGAGCTGCGTGCCAACGGCCCCGGCGCGCACGAGCTCGAGCGCGCGCGGCGGCTCTACGAGTCGCGCTGGGTGAGGCGCTTCGAGACCAAGGAGGGCCAGGCCAGCTACCTCGCCGAGTGGGAGTCGTTAGGCGACTGGAAGCTCGGCGACCGCTGGCTCGAGCGCGTCATGACCGCCGACGCGCAGGAGGTTCGCGAGGTCGTGCGGACGCACCTCGATCCCGACCAGGCGTCGTTGGTGGTCTACCGGCCGCGGACCGCGCCGCCGGTCACGACCAGCGCCGCGGCACTCCGCCCCCAGCTCGACCTGCCCGCGCCCGCGCTCGAGCAGGAGCCGCCGCGCCAGGCGCGTCCGGTGCGCGAGAAGGCACCGTCGCCCCTTCGCGAGCACGAGGAGGCCGGGGTCATCGTCTACCGCACCGCGTCCGGCGTGCCGATCCTGGTTCGCCCCAAGGCGGGCGCGCCGCTCGTCAGCATTGGCATCTCGACGCTCGGCGGCGCATGCGACGAGCCCGCGGCCGAAGCGGGGCTGACGACGCTCATGGCGCGCACCGCGGTCAAGGGGACCGCGACGCGCACCGCGGCGCAGATCGCCGCCGAGGCCGAGCTGCTCGGCGGGAGCATCGGCGCGAGCGTCGGCGCGGAGTCGTTCGGCTGGTCGATCACGGTGCCGACGGCGCGCGCCGCGGCGGCGATGGAGCTGCTCGCCGAGGTCGTGCAGCAGCCGTCGTTCCCCGAGGATGCGTTCGAGACGGAGCGCACCGTAGCGCTCGCGGACGCGCGCATGATCCGCGACGACATGTACCGCTACCCGATGCGCCTCCTCCTCGACGCGGCGTACGCCGGGCATCCGTACGGACAGCCCGTGATCGGCACGGAAGAGTCGCTGCGGAACATCGGCATCGCGCGCGTGCTCGAGTGGTACGCCGCCCGTGTCGTGCACGCGCCACTCGCGGTCGGCGTCGTCGGGGACGTCGATCCCGATGAGGCGGCCCTCATGGTCGCGCGCGAGCTCAGCGAGCTGCGGATCGCGCGCGGCGACGTCCCGCCGGTACCGGAGTGGCCGGCGTCGGTGGTGTCGCGCGCCGAGTCGCGCGAGAAGGCGCAGACCGCGCTCGCGCTCGGCTTCCCCGCGCCGACGCGCGACGATCCGGACCGCTTCGTCGTGGACCTCATCGCCGGCGTCGCGAGCGGGCTCGGTGGACGGTTCTTCGAGGAGCTGCGCGACCGGCAGTCGCTCGCTTACACCGTTCACGCCTTCGGCACGGAGCGCCGTCAGGCAGGCCTCTTCGTCGGCTACATCGCGACGTCGCCCGAGAAGGAGGAGACGGCGCGGCAGGGGCTGCTGCGCGAGTTCGCGAAGCTGCGCGAGCAGCGTGTCGCGTCCGACGAGCTCCAGCGCGCGCAGCGCTACGCCATCGGCACCCACGCCATCCGACAGGAGAGTTCCGCCGCCGTCCTCGGCGACGTGCTCGACGCCTGGCAGTTCGGGTCCCTGCGCGAGCTCGCCGAGTTCGACGAGTGCATCCGCGC
>DATAIS010000091.1:0-9622 GCA_036262535.1 Gemmatimonadaceae bacterium
ACGACCTGATAGGTGCGCTCGAGCGCCTCGTAGCGCACGATCACGTCCCAGCGCGTCGTCGCCTCGAGGTTGTTGAAGATGCCGCTCGCCGACCAGAGCTCGACGCGGAAGCTGAAGCGCGCCGGGAAGCCGTTCCGCACCAGGTCGCGGAGCTGGCTGTCGCCCAGCAGGTTGATCCCGCGCACCGTCGGCCCCTCGCGCAGCAACGCCGTCGGCGGCGGGAGATCGATCGTGATCCGTGCGTCTCCCTGCGCCTGCGCCACGCGGGCCGCAGACAGCATCGCCAGCGCGACCAGCAGCCCCCGCGCCATCCGGGCCGGTCGCAGCACTAGAAGCGGTGCCTCACGCGCACGAACACGTTAGGCGGCGGGTTCCCGCCCGAGACGCCCTTCGCCACGTATATCCCGATCAGCGACAGGTCGATCCCCGCGCCGACGTCCGACAGGAACGTCCGCACCGGCGGCAGCGTCCCCCCCGCGAACGCGTCGGGCTCGGAGTTGCGGTTCCGGACCCGCCACCCGCGCCCAGCGTCCACGAACACCACCAGCGCGCCGTCCACCGAGCGCGTCGGGATCAGCGCCTGCACGAGCCGCTCGACGCCGAGGTTGACGCGATACTCGCCCTGTACCAGCACCGCGCGGTCGCATTCCGCGGGACGCCCCGGCGCCGTTACGCTCGCGCACGTCGTCTTCGACTCGTCGCCGCGGCGGAAATCGTAGCCGGGGATCGTCCCCAGCCCTCCCACCGAGACCTGCCGCTGCAGTGGCAGCACGTCGCCCGCCAGCCAGCCGACGAACACCGCGCGCAAGTTGAGCTGCGTCTCCGGCGACAGGCGATTGTAGCGGCGCACGTCCAAGAACCCGCGCAGGTAGTGCATCGACGCTGGGGGGAGAACGCCGAGTGGCGCGTCCACCGGCACCGGCGAAAAGACGCCGGTCGGCCGCGATCGATCGCCGAAGCTCGTGATCCGCCCGGCGCCCCGCTCGAGCTCGACCGCCGCAAGCCATCCCGCCCACGGGTCGCGCGGGTCGTTCCGCGTGTCCACCGCCGCCGTCAGGCGCGCGACGTGAAAGCGCCCGTCGTCCACCGTCGGGTTCGGCCGCCACGGATCGGAGTCGCGGAAGAGCGTCCACGGATCGAGCTGGCGGCGCGAGGCCCAGCGCTCGTCGGCGAGCGACGCCACGACGCTGAAGCCGCGCGGCCCCGAGACGCCGGCGTACGCCACTCCGCCATGTCGCCCGTACCAGTCGCGGAAGTCGCGATGGAGGAAGAATGTCGCGAGTCCGCTCTCGGTGTCCGTCAGCTGCCATGGCTCGATCGGATCGACGACGTCCTGCAGCCGCCCGCCGACGACGAGCTGGAACTCTCCCGGCGTCCGGACTTCCACCGTCGCGCGGTGTCCGATGTTGTCGCTCGTCCACGCGAGACCTTCGGCCGTCCTCACGATGCCGTAGAGCTCCGCCGTGAGCACTCCCCGCGACGTCTCGTGCGTGATGTACGGTCCGGCGTAGATCGGAAGCCCCTCGACGCGGTTGTAGCTGTGATAGCTCCGCACCCGCAGGCCGTTCGGCCGCTCGCCCCCCGTCCGTACGACCTCCCACGGGAACACCGACGCGATCTCTCCATCCTCCGGTATGATCGCGGCGCCGTCGCGCTGGTAATGCATTCGCGCCTGGTAAGCGCGCACCTCCCCCCGCACCCGCGCGCTGTCGAGCCCAGTCACCGCGCCGCCGACGACGAGGATGTCACCTTCGACGCGGGCGCCGGGAAGCAGCGCCACCGAGCCGTTGATCGCGACGACGCTCCCGCGAATGGTGCCCGCGATGGTGAGGGGTGCCTCGAGCACGGCGACGTCGCCGTCGATCACCTGCGCGGCGTCGATTCGCGTCGGCACCGTCGCGCGGACCCCGAGCGCCGCGTTGTAGCGTGCGGCCGCCTCGCGCGCCACGGCGGGCGAGAGCATCGCCTCCACCGCCACGGTGTCCTGCGCGGCGGCGCGCCCGGCGGAGCAGAGCGCGACGCACGCGATGAGCGCGAGCCTTCTCGAGCGAGTTCGCATCGGCCTTCCTCGTCAGGTGCTGTCGTGTCGCAGCGAAAGGTAGCCGCGACGCGTCAGCTCGCGCGCCCCTCGCCGATCCCGAGCCGCTTCATCCGGCGGTACAGGTTCGGCCGGTCGGTCTTCAGCCGGCGCGCGGCCTCGGCGACGTTTCCGCTCGCCGCCGACAGCGCACGCACGATCACCGCGCGCTCGAACTCGTCGAGCGTGTCGGTGAGCGAGCGGTCCAGCGCTGCCGGGTCGGGCAGCGGTGCGCGCGACGGCGCCGGATCGCGCCCCACCGGGAGAACCTCGTGAACGTGCGCTCCCGTCACCTCCTGCCCGGCATGCAGGATCGCCAGTCGCTCGACGATGTTCGCCAGCTCGCGTACGTTCCCCGGCCAGCGATGGCGCGTCAGCGCCTGCATCGCCTCGTCGCTCCAGCGGGGCAGGGGACGTCCCGTCCGCGCCCGGTGCAGCGCCGCGAAGTGATGGACGAGTGCCGGGATGTCGCCCGGCCGGTCGCGCAGCGGCGGCAGCACGATCGGGATGACGTTGAGCCGGAAGTAGAGATCCTCGCGGAACGTTCCCTCCTGAACGCAGCGCGTGAGGTCCTTGTTGGTCGCGGCGATGATGCGCACGTCGACGCGGATCGGCTTCCCCCCGCCGACGCGCTCGATCTCCCGCGCCTCGATCGCGCGCAGCAGCTTCGCCTGCGCTTCCGGACCGAGGTCGCCCACTTCGTCGAGAAAGAGAGTTCCCGTGTGCGCGAGCTCGAAACGACCGATCCTGCGCTCGGTCGCGCCGGTGAATGAGCCCTTCTCGTGGCCGAACATCTCGCTCTCCACGAGGTCGCGCGGAATCGCCGCGCAGTTCACGCGCACGAAGGGCTTCTCCTTGCGCGTGCTCCCGAAGTGGATCGCCGCCGCGACCAGCTCCTTTCCCGTCCCCGACTCGCCCGTGACGAGCACGCGCGCATCGGTCGGCGCGACGCGGCCGATCATCTCGCGCAACGCGCGCATCGACGGATCGGTCCCGACCATCTCCGTCGCGAGCCCGAGATCCGCGCGCAGCGCACGCGCCTCCTGCCGGGCGCGGCGCAGCTCCAGCGCCGCCGAGAGCGCGAGCAGCACTCCCTCGGGGGTGAGCGGCTTCTCGAGGAAGTTCGAGGCCCCGAGCTTCGTCGCCTTCACCGCGTCGGCGAGCCCCGCCTTGCCGCTCATCATCACGACGGGGACGTCGGGCGCAGCCTCGCGCAGCCGCGCCAGGGTGCCGAGCCCGTCGAGCTCGCCCGGCATCATCAGGTCGAGCAGGACGACGTCCGGCTCCGTCTCTCGCGCGCGCACGACCCCCTCTGCACCCTCCGCGGCTTCGCGCACGTCGTAGCCTTCGCTGCCGAGCAGCGCGCCGACCATCCGGCGGATGTTCGGCTCGTCGTCGATGATGAGGACCGACGGCACGCGCTAGCGGCTGGGCGCGGCCGGCGAGCGCCGCGGTGGATCGCCGCCGCTGCGCTCCGCGAGCAGCCGCGTCGTGAAGCGCTGCGCCTCGGAGATGCGCTCGATCTCGAGCGCGATCGCGTCGACCGCGCTCTCGATGCGCTCCAGACGCTGGTCGTCGTGCCGGGGAACGGCTGGCTGGCTCCCCCGGCGGTCGATCCAGCGCCCGAACGCCCGCGCGATCGGGAAGAGCACGACGGTGGCGCCCAGGAGCGTCGCGAGTGCGACCATCACCTCCCCCGGCTGCATCATCAGACCCCGCCTCCGGCGCGCTCGCTGCTGCGCTCCGAGAGCAGCTTCGTCGTGAAGCGCTGCCCTTCGGCGATCCGCTCCACCTCGACCGACATCGCGTCGATCGCGTGCTCGATCCGTTCCAGCCGCCCGGCGATGTCGCCCGGAAGCTGCGGCTGCTGCGTTCCCGCCTCGACCCGCCGTGTCATCGCCCGCACGTACGGCACGCCGAGCGCGAGGATGACCACCATCGCGAAGAACCCGAGGGGAACCAGGACTGCCACCGCTGGACCTTCCACGTCATCCTCCCTCCGCGGCCCGGGCCGCGGATTATGAGCTGTGTGCTACTATCTCGCCGTGCCGGCCGGCGCGGCCGCGACCGGGAGCAGGAACCGGATCTCGGTCCCCTCGCCTGGCGTGCTCGCCGCCTCGACCCCGCCCCCGTGGGCGTCGATCGTCTGTCGCGCGATCGCGAGCCCCAGCCCCGTCCCCCCCTGCTTGTACGTCACGTACGGCTCCCAGATTCGCGCCAGTCGATCCGGCGGCATCCCGCAACCCGTGTCCCGCACCGTCACCGCCACCCGCTCGTCACCGTCGCGCTCGACCTTCACCGCGATCGAGCCGCCGCGCTGGCAGGCTTCCACCGCGTTGATCAGCACGTTCGAGAGCGCCCGCGCCAGCGCATCGTGATGCCCTTCGATCATCGGAACGCCGTCGCCCACGTCCACCGTCAGCTCGACGCTGTGCGGCACCGTCGCGCGCGCCGTGTAGCGCGCCAGCTCGCCCACGTCGACCGGCGCCCGCGGACCCTCTGGCAGGCGTCCGAACTGCGCGAAGCTCCGCGCCATCGCTTCCAGCCGCCGCGACTCCACCTCCAGTACCTCCACCGCCTCGCGCAGCTCCGGCCCCACACCCTGACGCAAACGGTCGACCGCGAAGCGGATCGGCGTCAGGGGATTCTTCAGCTCGTGCGCCACCTGGCGCGCTGTCTCGCGGAAGGCATCGGCGCGCTCCGCCTCGAGGGCACGACGCCGTCCGAGCTCGAGCTCCCGCGCCATCGCACGCATCCGGTGCCGCAGCACCTCGAACTCCGGTGCGCCGCGGCGCGACGGGCCCTCCGGAAGGGCTTCGCTGCGCCCGATGCGCTCCGTCCACTCCACCAGCTCGGCGAGCGGCCGTCCCAGCTGGCGGCTGAGATGACCTCCGACGCGCGATGCCACGAGCACCAGCATGCCCACCACCACCAGCGACACGAGCACGACCAATGGGAGCGTCCGCTGGCCCACGTAGCGGAAACGGAGCGCCTGCTCGAGCGACGCCTGCAGCTCCTGCTCGTGCGCGCGCATCGCCGCGCGCTGGCCGACGGTCAGCGGTGCCTCGCGGGTCGCGGCGATCGCGCGTTCCCCCGTCGCCGCGACGCGATCCCACGCGAGGTTCGCGCTGAAGTACGGGATTGCCTTGCCCATCGCGGCCGCCCAAAGCACCGTCAGCACCACCGTCGGCACGATCGCGAAGCCGAGCAGGATCAGTCGCAGCCGCGAGCGAAAGCCGAGCTGCCGCAAGCGCGACATTCCGCTCCCGCCTGACGGTGGCTCGATGATCTGGATGCTTCCGCTGCTCGATCGGTTCACCGCTTCCTCTCCGTACGGCCCCGGGCGGCCCCGGTTTCGCTGCTGCCGTCACAAGCTTAAGCATCGGCAGGGGCCGACGCACCGGCCCGACTCACTCTCTCTTCGCTCCCTTCATGCGCACGGCGACCGACTACCTGACCTTCGAGACCAGCAGGCGGCAGGAGATCATCGACATCACCGACGACGTCGAGCGCGTGCGCGCGCAGGCCGGCATCCGCGAGGGGTTCGTCCTCGTCTCGGCGATGCACATCTCCGCATCGGTCTTCGTCAACGACCACGAGCCGAACCTGTGGGGCGACATCCTCGAGTGGCTCGAGACGCGCATCGCGCCGTGGGATCCGGACCGCTACCGCCACAACTCCGGTACCGGCGAGGACAACGCCGCCGCCCACCTCCGCTCCATCACCATCGGCCACGAAGTCATCGTCCCGGTCACCGGCGGCGAGCTCGATCTCGGCCCCTGGCAGCGTGTCTTCTACGGCGAATGGGACGGCCAGCGCCCCAAGCGCGTGATCCTCAAGGCCATGGGCGAGTGACAGCAGCCGGCAGCCGGCAGCCGCCGTTAGCTAACAGCTAACAGCCAATAGCCTTACACAAACCAGCCCGTCGCGCTAACTTGCAGTTCTGCTCATGTCTTCCGCCTGGACCCTGCCACATGTGTTCGCGACGCGTGCTGCTGCGCACCCCGATCGCGTACTCATGGTCGCCGGTGGTCGCAGCTGGACCTATGGGCAGGTCGACGCACGCGCTGCGGCACTCGCTGCGGCACTCGGCGAGCTCGGAGTAGGATCGGGGGATCGCGTCGCGGTCAACCTTCCCAACTGGCCCGAGTGGATCATCGCCCTGGTCGCCGCGTCGCGGCTCGGCGCCGCCGTCGTTCCGGTCAACCCGCAGCTCAATTACCACGAGCTGAAGTACCAGCTTCGCCACGCGGAAGTCTCGGTCGCGATCACCGCCGAGCGCTTTCGCGACACCGACTACCTCCAGCTCTTCGAGGATCTGATCGCGGAGCTGCCCGACCTGCAGTACGTGGTCACCGTCGGTCAGGAGGAGCTCTGGTACGATGACCGGATCTTCCAGTTCGAGGATCTGCTCTCGAGCGGGGAGGGGCGCCCGGTGCCTGTGGCGCTCGACGTCGGCGACGACACCACCCTGACGATCATCTACACGTCGGGGACGATGGGGAAGCCGAAGGGCGTCTGCCTCTCCCATCGCAACGTCGTCGAGACCGCGGTGCGGAGCTTCGAGGCGATCGAGGTCGAGCCGACCGATCACGTCCTCGCGGCCATGCCGCTCTTCACCGTCTTCGGCTTCGGCGTCGCCGTCGGCACCATCGCGTCGGGCGCGACGCTCGTGCTCCAGGAGGCGTTCGACGCCGCCGGGGCGATCGAGCTCATCGCGCGCGAGCGCGTCTCGATCATGCATGGGGTGCCGACGATGTATCACCTCATCATGCGTGAGCCGACGTTCGATCCCGCGCGCTTCCGGCACCTGCGGTCGGGCATCATCGCCGGCAGCGCGGTAGCGCCGGAGCTCGTGCGTCGCGTGCGGAAGTGGTGCGACGTGCAGATCGCCTATGGGCTCACCGAGACGGGGCCGACGGTCTCCATCACGCGCTTCTCCGACCCGGAAGAGAAGCGTGACGCGACCGTCGGGCGGCCCCTCCCCGGGGTCGAGCTGCGGGCCGTCGACGCGCGCAGCGGCTCGCTCCACGGACCCGAAGCCGTCGGCGAGATCGCCGTCCGTGGCTACAACGTCATGCGGGGCTACGCCCGCATGCCCGGCGAGACCTCCCGGTCGTTCACGCCGGAAGGATTCCTCCTCACCGGTGATCTCGGGATCATCGACGACGAGGGCTACCTGCGCGTCGTGGGGCGGCGCAAGGAGACCATCATCCGCGGCGGATACCAGATCTATCCGCGCGAGGTCGAGGATCAGCTCCGAGCGCATCCCGCGGTGGACGACGTCAGCGTGATCGGCATCCCGCATGAAGTGCTCGGGGAGCTGGTCTGCGCCTGCATCGTCCCCGTCGAGGGAGCGGTCATCACGGGCAAGGAGCTCAAGGAGTTCGCCCGCGATACGATGGCCGACTACAAGGTCCCAGACGTGGTTCGATTCTTCGAGGCCTTCCCGATGACCGGGAGCGGGAAGGTCAAACGGCGTGAGCTCGAGCGCACTGTGGCGCTCGACAGCGACGCCACACGACTTCAACAAACGACATGAGTCAGCGTCACACCCCCCGGCAGCCATCCGCGAAGCGCGGTACGGTCGCCCCGATGCACCGCGGTCCCCAGGCGCACCCGACCCCAGCCTCCTCCCCCGCGGTCGGCTTCCCACCCCCCTACGGCGGCTTCGCCCACCACGCGCCAAACGCCGCCCTCCTCATCGACTTCGACAACGTCACGATGGGGATCCGGTCGGACCTCGGCAACGAGCTCCGCAACCTCCTCGGCAGCGACATCATCAAGGGCAAGGTCGCCGTGCAGCGCGCCTACGCCGACTGGCGCCGCTATCCGCAGTACATCGTTCCGCTCACCGAGTCGTCGATCGACATGATCTTCGCGCCCGCCTACGGGTCGTCGAAGAAGAACGCGACCGACATCAGGCTCGCGGTCGATGCGATGGAGCTCGTCTTCACGCGCCCCGAGATCGGGACCTACATCCTCCTCTCCGGCGACTCCGACTTCTCGAGCCTCGTGCTCAAGCTCAAGGAGTACGGCAAGTACGTCATCGGCGTCGGCATCCGCGAATCGTCGAGCGACCTGCTCGTCATGAACTGCGACGAGTACTACAGCTACAACGCGCTCGCCGGGCTCGTGAAGTCGAGCGATGAGGAAGAGGCCCAGACCAGCCACGATCCCTGGGAGCTCGTCAGCGAGGCGATCCAGCGCATGCAGCGCAACGGCGACGTCATGCGCTCCGACCGCCTCAAGCAGGTCATGCAGGAGATCGACCCGAGCTTCGACGAGGGTGATCTCGGCTTCTCGAAGTTCTCGAAGTTCACGATGGAAGCCGCGCACAAGGGGCTCGTCAACGTGACCCGCCTCGAGAACGGCCAGCTAGAGGTCGCCCCGCCCTCGGGTGGACGCCCCGCCGCTGCCGATGGCACTGGCGCGCCCGCAGGACGCGCGGCGGCTGCCGGCAGTGCTGCCGCGCCCGCAGGACGCGCGGCGGCTACCCCGACGGACGGGCCACGTGGCCGTGGCGAGCGCCCCGACCGTGAGGCGCCTAACGGCGAGGAGGAGCGTGGCCGCAGCCGGCGCGGGCGCCGTGGCCGCGGTCGTGGCCGCGACACGCGCGAGGAGCGGGGCGACGAGGCGGCGGCGATCGACCGCGAGGCCGCCGAGGTCTCCGCGGTGGGCGACGAGGCCGGAAACGGCGTCCCCGCCCCGCGCCGGGACCAGCCGGTCGAGCGCTTCGCCGCCACCGAGGGCATCGGCGGCTCCGGCGAGCGGCTCACGCGCGACGAGGCGTTCGCGCTCGTGCGCCGCGCCGTCGAGAGCCTCACCAGCGACGAGGACGACGCCGTCAGCGCCGCGGCCGTGCGCGAGCGCGCGCGTGACCTCCTCGGCCGCGACAGCGAGAGCCTGAGCGATCGGATGTTCACGCGCATCCTTCGCGACGCGCACGACGCCGACGTGATCGACCTCCGCCGCCGTGGTGACGACTTCGAGGTCGCGCGCGCTGCTGGCGAGCCGACCGTGCGCGAGCAGCTCGATCGCGCCGAGGCGGCCGCGACACCCACCGCGCCCGCGAGCACCGGTGCTGCCTTCTCCGCTGCGGCGTCTGCGCGTCGCGGAATGGGACCGCGCGGCATCACCGGGCGTGGACGCGGACGCCCCGGTGCCGCGCCGCCACCCGATCTCTTCGCCGTCGGCATGATCGACGAGCCCGTGGTGCTCGCACCGCCCGTCGAGCCGCTCACCGACACGCCGGAAGCGCCCGTGCCGGCGCCCGCGGAGATCGCCGACCTCGCCGATCTCGCGGCCGCAGCTTCGGAAGCGCGCACGACCGAAGGTGCGCCGCGCGCCAGGCGTGCGCGGGGCACCGCGAAGCGGGCCGCGAAGAAGGGCGCCGCGCCCGCGGCGGAAGCCGCCGCTGACGACGCTGGCGAGAGCGCCAGGAAGCGCCCGCGCCGCGGCGCAGGTCGCGGACGGAAGCGCGCCGCCGGCGATGGCGGCGCGGCCGAGGGCGGCGATACCGAGTGACGCGGCAGGCGGCACCAC
>DATAIS010000092.1:0-9452 GCA_036262535.1 Gemmatimonadaceae bacterium
GTTCACCTGGCCCCAGGAGTCTCCGAAGCCGCGCGTCGAATAGCGCAGCACCGCATAACCTGCGTCGAGCAGAGGTGCGACGATGTCCCCCGAGCTCGACTTGCTCCCGCCGTAGCCGTGCACGACGACCACGAGCGGCACCGGCGTCGGCGCACTCTCCGGGACCTGAACCGTGACGTCGAGCCGCGCTCCGTCCACCGCGCTGGCGAGAAATCCGCGACAGTCGCGCGTCGTCCCTTCCGTCTTGCACGAGAGCCCCGGCTCCGTGACCCCCGCGCCGGTGAAGAGCCCCACGCGATAGGTGTCGGGCCCGAAATGTCGATTCTTCGGCGGCCCCTCGTCGGCAGCCTGCGCGGCGGCGACGATTCCGGGGTCGGTCGGTCTCGGGGACACCAGCTCGTCGCTGCAGGCGGCGACGAGGACGATCGCGAGGAGCGGGACGCGGCGCATAACCAGCCTCCGGACGGTTGTCGCGACGTTCTGTACCGTACACAGCGGGCAAGAAGTGTGCGGTGACGCGCCGTATCAGGCGAAGGTTCCTGTCACGGGAACCGTCAACCAGCGAACCAGGCCATGAACAGCCGCCTTCTCTCAATCGTCACCGCGGTCGTCCTCGGAGCGCTCGGGGCTTGCCAGACAGGCACCGAGCCTGGAACGGTAGACGACCTGGAGCTCACGACCTCCCTCTCGCGGACCGTCATCCCCGCAGGCGAGACGGCCGTGATGCAGATGCGGCTCAGGAACCGTGGCACCTCGACCGTGACGCTCGACTTCCCGAGCTCCTGCCAGATCCTGCCCTACATCCAGGCGGCCGGGGGCAGCTCCGTTTTCCCAACGGGTGGCGGGTGGGGGTGCCTGACGGTGATCACCAAGCTCGTGCTCGAGCCGGGCGAGGAGGTCGTGCAGACGCTCGAGATTCGCGGCGGCACGCCCGCGCCCACGATCTCCACCGGAGCGCAGCTCGCCCCCGGTCAGTATCGCGCCTTCGCCGAGCTCGGCGAGCGCCCGCGACCCTACGTCAAGAGCAACTCGGTGAGCTTCAGCGTCGTGGAGTGACGCCGTCGAGCCGGGCGCCGAGGAGTCGCGCGGCTCGCGTCCAGTACTCGGGCTCCGTCAGTCCCAGCGCCTGCTTGATCGCCACGTCGCGCCGGATCGCGTTGCGCTCCCGCAGCAGTCGCGCGGCGCGGCGCCAGCCGACCGCACCCGGCATGGGAATCGGCGGGATCGGCCAGTCGCTCCCGTGCACAAGCTTCGCGCGAACCTCCGGATCGTCGAGCACCCGCGGGTACGCATAGGCCCGCGTCGGGAGGTTGAGCGCCGACGTGTCGCCGTAGAAGCGCTCGTGCTCCTTCGCCATGCGCACGAAGGTGTCCACGAAGCAGCGCTCGCCGGGCGCCGAGCGCGTGCCGCAGTGCGCCGCGATCACCGTCACGCCGCGCTCGAGCGCGGGGAGCAGCAGCGCCGGATCGGCGAGGCTCGTGTCGATGTTCGGCAGCGTCTTCTCGCCGCCGGTGTGGCAGAGGAGGGGAATGCCCAGCGCGGCGAGCGCCTCGTAGAGCGGAAAGCAGCGCCGGTCCGACGGATCCATCCCCTGCGTGATCGGCAGCCACTTCAGCAGCACCGCACCCTGGCTAGCGCACCGTTCGAGCTCGGCCACCGCATCGCGGCGATAGGGATGGATCGACGCGCCGAAGAGCATCTTCGGCTGCGTGCGCGCGAGCTGCGCGGCGTAGTCGTTGGTGACCCACAGATGCGTGTTCGCCTCGTCGAGCGCACCGTCGCGCGTGTAGACCGCGTCGAAGGCGAGGATCACCGCGGCGTCGATGTCGGGCGTCGCCTCGAGCTCGCGGACCAGCGACGCGACCAGGGCGCGCTCGGTGCCCTCGTCGCTCCCCTTCATCCCGAGGCGCCAGCGGAGATATCGGAACGATGGGCGCCCGAGCAGCCCCGCCGAGGTGCGGCCGTGCTCGGGAACGAAGGCGTTGACGTGAACGTGGCAGTCGATGCGCATGGTGTGCACTCTGACACGAGACGAGGGGCCCGGGAATGCGTCATATGTCGTAGCCGCTTGAATGGCTGCCTGCCCCATGGCCATCTTTCCTCCGTGAGCACCTTCTCGCACCCCGACTTTCGCGCCGAGCGCTTCCGCACGGCGCCGGACGCCCGCTTCGTCCCCGCCCCCGCGGATGGCGTCCTTCCGGACCACTTCTTCTCCACCACGAACCTTCCGACCTACGTGAAGGTGAAGGGGCAGTGGCGGATGCCGAACGAGCCGCGGATGGACTCCGCGCTCGTGCTCGACAAGGCGGGGGAGGTGTGGATCCGCGAGGGCAGACGGCTCCGCAAGGGCGACCTCGTCGCGGTCGGCGAGGCCGAGGACGGAAGCGAGGGGATCTACGTCCACGCCTCCGCGTTCCTCGGTGACGCGAGCGAGGGCGAGTTCAAGTTCATGACGAGCGAGGTCTCGCGCGAGAAGCCGATCGACTATGCGCTGATGGCCCGTATCCTCGTCGAGGAGCGTGAGCGCGGTGGATATCCCGTCTGGGTCGCGGGGCCGGCGCTCGTGCATTCCCGCGCGCGCAGCGACATGGCGTGGTTCATCGACAACGGCTTCGTCGGCGCGATGCTCGCGGGCAACGCGGTCGCCGTCCACGACATCGAGGCGTCGATCTACAAGACCACGCTCGGCATGACGTCCACCGGTGAAGCGACCCAGGGCGGACACGGCCTCCACATGCGCGCCATCAACCGGGTACGTGCCGCGGGGTCGATCGCGAAGGCCGTCGAGCAGGGGATCATCACCGACGGCATCATGTACGCCTGCGTGAAGAACAACGTCCCCTTCGTGCTCACCGGGTCGATCCGCGACGACGGCCCGCTTCCGGACGTCGTCACCGACGCGCTCGCGGGCCAGGACGCGATGCGCGAGCACACGAAGAAGTGCACGATGGCGATCCTCATCGCGACCGCGCTGCACGCGATCGCGACCGGCAACATGCTCCCCGCCTTCGTCACCGAGAAGGACGGCTCGCTGCGCGAGCTGGCGACGATCTGCGTCGACTCCTCGGAGTTCGTGGTCAGCAAGCTGAAGGACCGCGGCACGCACCAGGCGTTCGGCGTCGTCACCAACGCGCAGGACTTCATGCACATCCTGCGGCTCTACGTCGAGCGCGAGCTTGGCGCGCGCGCAGCGACGGGTGGCCGCGTCGCCGCCACGGCGGCGCGATGATCGCCGAGGGTGGCGCGGCAGCCCCGAAGCGCGCCGCGGACCGCGAGATCGACCCACGCACGCGCTTCCTGCGCGAGATCGCGGCGCGCGTCCCGATCGAGCGGGTGAGCGAGGTGCACCTCTTCTCGCCGATGCGCCAGGGCGGGATGGAGACCGGCGTCGCGGTCGTCGCGGTCGCGCCCGACTCGGAGGAGGGTCGCCACACGGTCTACACTGCGACCTACCGCCTGACGCTCAAGGGCCCCGAGCGTGGGAAGTGGGAGGCAGCGATGGTGCCCGAGGGCGAGGCGCCGCTCCTCACGGTGGACGAGGTCGTCCGCGGCGTCCAGCGCCGTGCCGGCGACGACGCGGGCACCGAGCGTCTCAGCGGCGCCGAGCTCGCCGCACGCTCGGCGACGCAGCTCAACGGGTGAGCGGACCGACGCGGGTGTAGCGGGTCGTCCTGCCTGCCTCGGTCAGCCGCAGGGTATCGCTCCCGGCACGCTGGAGCTCGAACTCGAACCTGCGCGTGACGCCGCCATTGACCACGTCGGGCAGAACCAGGAACCCGCCGAGCGTGCTGGTCGCGTACGCGCTGACCCAGACGCGGCCCGCTCCCCGCTGGTCGACGGCGGCGAAGAAGGGCCGCGACACGACCTGGGGAACGCGATCGTCATAGTAGAGCCGCACGAACTCGATGTCGCTGCTGTCGGCGCGCACACGCCGCCACGCGCCCTCCATCGGCTCGTCCGTGTTCGTGGTCACCTCGACGGTGACGCCGCCTAACGGCGCGACCGACCCGAAGACGCCGAACCCGCCCGTCACGCCGTGGACCTGACCGCGGCCGGTGACCGGATCGCTGTAGCTCGAGATGTATTCGCCGTAGTGCGGATCCGCGGCGATGATCAGGACCTCGTTCTGGAGCGCCGGCCAGAAGACGAGCGAGCGGTCGAAGTCCTCGATGATCTCCACCTGGCCGCGGAAGCGGGCGCGCGGCTCGGAGAGCGGCAGGGTGACCGCGGCGCGGCCAGTCGGCGTCACGCTCACGAAGTACCGCGCCGCCCCGGCCGCCCGCGGCGCGTCGACCGTGAGCGAGTCGCGCTCGACGTTGTACGCGAAGGGCCCGGTCACCTGCACCTGCGCAGCGGCGCTCGGAATCTGGGTCTCGCCGGTGACACGCTGCCCGCCGGGCGTCGAGACGGTGAGGTGGTAGCGCCGGCCCGGGATGACCGCCAGGCGCCCGGGAGCGTCACTCGCGTAGCAGAGTCGGTTGTCGATGTCGTAGACACCGAGCGGGTCGCCGCGCGATCCGAGCCGCTGCTCGGCGACCGCCGAATCTCCGATTTCGGACTTGATGATGACCGTTGCGTCGCGCACCATGCGCCCGCCGAACGGCCCGGCGTCCCAACCCTTCTGCCCCACGAGCAGCTCCTCGACCACCACCGTCTGCCGGCAGAGATATGGGTTGAGCACCGCGTGCACGACGAGCGACGGCGAGTGGGGCGCGAGCGTCGTCGTCGGCAGCTCGCAGGCAGCGACGACGCCGAGCATCGAGAGCACAACGAGGCGCCGCATCAGAAGCGCACCTGGAAGCCGAAGGTCGGCAGGAGCGGCAGCTGCCCCGCGCTGCGCCTGAGCGGCGGTTGCGCCTCGTAGTCGAAGATGTAGGTAAAGACGTTGCCGCGATTGTACGTGTTCACGATCTGCAGGTAGGGCATGAACTGGACGTGCGCACCACCGAAGCTGCGCGAAAGGCTGAGATCGAGGCGATGGTAGATGGGGTAGCGCGACCCGTTCCGCGCTCCCGACGCTGGCGAGGCGTTGTTCGGCGGCACCCATTCGCCCCGGGACGGGTCGTAGCGCCACTTCCTGAACTGCCCGACGACGTCGGTGTAGGGGAGCCCGCTCCCGTAGCCGAAGTGCCCGCCTAACGTCCAGCGCCCGGTGCGCCAGCTCGCGACCGCGTTCGCCGTGTGGCGGCGGTCCTGGGGCGGGAAGTAGCCTCGCCCCGCCTGCCGTCTCGAGCTCACGCCGTACGTGTACGACACCCACCCGGAGAGAGCCCCGACCTCGAGCTGCCGCAGCATCAGGTCGACCCCGTAGGAGCTCCCTTCGCCGACGAGGAACTCGTCGCCGTGCACCGCGAGATCCTCGGCCTGGTTCCACTCGAGGAGGTTGTGATACCGCTTGTAGAACGCCTCGAGCCTCAGGAAGCGCGTCGCCGTCGGCCAGAGCTCCGTGCCGATGACCGCGTGATCGGCCGTGGACACCGGCGCGGTCTTGTCACTGCCGACCCAGAAGTCGAGGAGCCGCAGCGGGAGGTCCTCGTTGCGCAGCGCGTGGAGCCACTGCGCGTGGCGTCCGACCGCCGCCGTGAGCGCGATGTCGTCGCGCACGAAGTACTTGGCGCCGATGCGTGGCGAGAGACCGGTCCAGCTCGCGAGCGGGACGCTCTCGAGGCGCAGCGCCGGGCGGATCATCCAGCGCTTCGTGGGTCGCAGCACGACGTCCGCGAAGATCGCCCCCTCGGCGGGCCGCTGCTTGAGCGTGAAGAGGGGCTCGTCGCTCGTCGCGGTGCGGAGGAAGTAGGTCGTCGAGACATGTGCGGCTTCGTAGCCGACGGTGAGGGGCACACCACGGACCGGCCACGTCGCCTCGCCGCCGGCGCGCAGGTCACGCACACGATTCCGGAACTCCGCCCGTCCCGCGTCGACGCCCGCGACGAGCGAAGCATCGAAGGTGGACACAGAGAGACGGTGTTCCATCCGGGCGCCACCACCGAACGAGCGCACCCAGCGAACGTTGCCGAGCGAGTTGCCCCACCAGAGCGAGGCATCCTGATCTTTCGGGTCGAAGAGGTCGAGGCTGTTGAACGCGGACAGCGAGATGGTGTCGCCGATCCCCACCGGCCGAGTGCCGAAGAGCTGCAGGTCGCGGAAGTGGTACGGAAATTTGCGATCGGTGAGCCGATCGACGACGATGTCGGCGTACGTGCGTCGTGCCGAGAGATTCCACGATGTGCCGAGCGCCATCCCGCCGAGGGTCGCGCTCGTCGCCAGCAGCGAGGTATTGACCGTCCCGTGCACGCCGGGACGCGTCTCGCCGCGGCTCCGGACGTCGAGCACGCTCGACAACCTGCCCCCGTAGTGGGCCGGGAACGCGCCAGCGTGGAGCGTGAGCTCGCCGACGGCGGGCTCGATGAAGGTGCTGTACAGCCCCGCGAGGTGGAACGGATTGTAGATCGGCGTGCCGTCGAGGAGCACCAGATTCTGGTCCGCCTCGCCGCCGCGCACGTTGTAGCCGGCGCTGAAGTCGTTGCGCGCGACGACGCCGGGGAGCATCTGCACGACGCGCAGCACGTCCGCCTCGCCGACCGCGGGGATCGTCGCCAGCATCGGCCCCGCGACGGTGAACGCGCCGACATCGGTGCTCTCCTCGAAGCGCTCCCGGTCGGGGAGGCGCGCCGTGGACTGTACGGGGGCTAGCGTGATCGGCGCGGCGACGAGCGCGATCGTGACGCGAACCGTGTCACCCGCCGGGACCGTGACGCGCACCGTGTCGGGGCGGTAGCCGAGCGCGCGCGCCACGAGCGTCGTGCGACTGGAAGGGAGACCCGCGAAGACGAAGCCACCGCCGTCGCCCGCCCGCACGATGCGGTCGTGCTCCACTGCGGTCACCGTCGCGAACTCGATCGCGTCGGCCGACGTCGCGCGCACGACGCGGCCCGCGACGGTGCCACTCTGCGCACTCAGCGCGAGCGGCGCCCCGAGCGCGACGGCGAGGAGTGCGGCCCTCACGCGCGGTCCGCCAGCTCGCGCCGACGCTCGACGCCGTCGGGCCGGCGGTCGCGCGGCACCGCGTATCGGGAGACGATCGCGTCGTGGATGTCGCGCGCGTCCTCGAGCGTGGCCTGCGAGATGTCGATCGCTGCTGGAGTCATCAGGAAGGGATACACCTGGTCCCCGCCCGTGCACCCATGGGCGCCGATCTGGTCGTCGAACGAGACGATCTCGGAGCCGTCGTACGCGCCGAAGACCACGAGGTCGCCGGCGTTGGGCTGCCGGACCAGCGACTCCGTCGCGCGGAGCGTCGCCGGCTCGAGTCCGTAGACGACGAGCGGGTTCTCTCCTTCCACATCCGTGATCCGCCCCTCGCGAAGGCGCGCGCGCCCCTGCTTGCCGATCGCGACGACGTCGCCGCCGTCGAGGAGGAGAACCACGCCCACACCGGGGTGGGTCACCAGTGCTCGCAACAGCGTTTCGCGTGCCGGCTTTCCCTCGACGTCGGCGAGCTCGAGGCGGCGGGTGTCGTCCGCGAAGTAGACCAGCGCGAGCGGCGAGCTGTAGGTGACGACGACGTTCTGGCGCGCGCCCACCCGGTACTTCTCGGGGAAGATGATCTCGCGAAGCCCGTACTCGCGCCGCAGCCACGCACCGAGCCTGAGCAGCGTCCGGCGCAGGTTCCGCGCGCGCGGCGGCGATGCGCCGGCCACGGTCTCGGCGACGCGCGCCGGCAGA
This sequence comes from Gemmatimonadaceae bacterium, assembly GCA_036262535.1. GTDB lineage: Bacteria > Gemmatimonadota > Gemmatimonadetes > Gemmatimonadales > Gemmatimonadaceae > JABFXC01. The sequence goes on from DATAIS010000092.1 coordinate 7,726, forward strand.
TCCGCGTACTCGCTCCCCTCGGCGGCGCTCTCGAGGGCGACGTCGCCCGCCTGCGCGCCGTCGAGGATACGCTGCACCGTGGCGCCGAGACTTTCGCCGAAGCGGACACGGTAGCTCGACGCGGGGGTCATCCCGTGGTCGGAGAGGACGACGAGGTCGTACTCTCGGCCCGCGGAGTTGCGCATCATGCGCACGATCTCGGCGATGCGCGCGTCGGTGCGGCGAAGGTCGCGCAGCGCGGCACCGCTCGACGGCCCGAAGTGATGCGCGAGCTCGTCGTACTGCATGAAGGTGCTGTAGATTATCGGCACGCCGAGGTGCACGTCGAGCACGATCGCCAGCGTCTGCAGCTCGCGGACGACGACGTTGGTGAAGATGCGGACGAGCGGGAAGATTCCCTCGGCGTGGGTGCGGCGGTTGGCGATCTCGCCGATCGAGCGCTCGATGTCCTCGCGAATCCACTCCGTGATGCTCTGCAGCACCATGCGCGCGACGCGGATCGGGTGGAGGAGGATGAGCATCGCCATCCGCGTCCCGCCGAGCCGTCGGTAGACGGAGAGCCGGTCGCGCGTGGCGACGGTGAAGGCGACGGTGCGCGCGTCGCCGTCGAGCAGGTTGACGTAGCTCGAGCCGCCGTAGAGCGCGCCGGGAACGCCGATGCGGTCGCGGATGAACTGCACGCCCTGCGGCGCGTTGCAGGTGATGACGCGGCGCGTCGGCTTGTCGTAGAAGCGGAAGGCGGGGATGCCGTCGTTGGCGCCATACATGATCCCCGCCTGACAGTAGGGCGTCGCGCTCGGCAGCCCGCAGAACCACCGGGTGAGCGTGTAGCCTTCCTCGCGCAGGAGGCGGGCGAGCGTCGGGCAGTAGCCGGCGTCGAGCGCGCGACGGAAGTCGGCGTGCGCGAGCGCGTCGATCTGGAGCACGATGAGGCCGCGACGCCCGGGCAGGCGGCGCTCGCGGCGGAAGAGCGCGTACTTCGCGCGATAGTAGAGGCGCAGCAGGCGGTTGCCCGCTGGCCCGGTCTCAGGAGCGTTCATGCAGGATACGCCGACCCTCGGCTTCGCGATCGCGTTCACGGCGGGAGTGCTGAGCTTCCTCTCGCCGTGCGTCCTGCCGCTCGTGCCGAGCTACGTCACCTTCGTGACGGGACTGTCGGTGGAGAACCTGACGCGGGCGCGCCGTCTCGCGCTGCTGCATTCGCTCCTCTTCGTCTCCGGGTTCACCGCGATCTTCGTCGCGCTCGGCGCTGGAGCGACGGCGCTCGGCGTCCTGCTCTCGGCCTATCGGGACTGGATCGGCCGCGCCGGTGGCGTGCTGCTCGTGGTCTTCGGGCTGATACTCCTCGGCGTGATCCGAGTGCCCGCGCTGGGGCGGGACACGCGAATCTACCTCGCGGACAAGCCGGTGGGCTATCTGGGCAGTGTGCTCGTCGGCGTCGCCTTCGGCGCTGGCTGGACTCCCTGCATCGGCCCGATCCTCGGCGGCATCCTCTCGATGGCCTCCACGACGACGAACATGACGCGCGGCATCGGCCTCCTCCTCGCCTACTCGCTCGGCCTCGCCGTACCATTCGTCCTCGCCGCCCTCGCGATCGACTACTTCCTGATCGCCTTCGCCCGGGCGAGGAGAGGGCTGGTGTGGATCACGCGGGTGTCGGGCGCGCTGCTGATCGTCGTCGGAGTGATGCTCGCAGGGGGATGGTTCACGACGCTGGCGGGGTGGCT
>DATAIS010000093.1:0-21804 GCA_036262535.1 Gemmatimonadaceae bacterium
GCGCGCGCTGACGAAGGAGCTGCGTGCGCGCGCGCCGCACACGATGCTCATCGCCGCCGACCTCGAGCGCGGCGCGGGGCAGCTCTTCACCGGGGCGACCGGGCTGCCGCCGCTCGCGGCCATCGCCGCGCTCGGCGACGCGGACATCGTGCGCAAGGCGGCGCGGCTCACCGCGCGGGAAGCGCGCACGCTCGGTGTCAGCTGGGTGCTCGCGCCGGTGCTCGACCTCGACCTCCTCCCCGACAACCCCGTCGTCGGCTCGCGAGCGTTAGGCGACGATCCCGCCAGCGCGGCGCGACTCGGCGCGGCCTGGATCGAGGCCTGCCAGCAGGAAGGGGTGCTCGCCTGCGCGAAGCATTTTCCCGGGCATGGCCGGACCGCCACCGACCCCCAGCTCGAGCTGCCAGTGGTGCGGGCGACTCGCCGCGAGCTGATGGAGGCGGACATCGTCCCCTTCAAGGCCGCGATCAAGGCCGGCGTCGCCTCGGTGATGGTCGGGCACGTCGCCTACCCCTCCCTCGACCCTGGCGGCCCGAACGTCCCGGCGACGCTCTCGACGTCGATCGTGCGCGTGCTGCTCCGCGAGCGGCTCGGCTTCGAGGGACTCGTCATCACCGACGCGATCGGCAAGCGCGGTATCGGCCGCGACGAGACCGAGGCGGCGATGTGGGCCGTGGCCGCCGGGTGCGACCTCGTCTTCATGCCGACCGACTTCGAGAGCGTGGTCCGCACCCTCCACGATGCCCTCGCCGACGGGACGCTCGACGAGGAGCTCGTCCTGCGCTCGCAGCGCCGGCGGCAGAAGTGGGCGCAGTGGGCCTCCCCGCCTAACGAGTGGCGGAAGGCGTCAACCTACGACGTCGCGAGCGGCACCGAGCTCGCCGAGCGGGTCGTCCAACCGATCCGCGGCGAGCCGCGCATCGAGCGGGTTGTGGACCTCGTGGTGGTGGACGACGACGAAGGCCGCGCCGCGGCGCCGCCGCGCGATGCGTTCGCCGGCGCCCTCCGTGCCGCCGGAGTGCAGGCACCGGAAGGGAAGAGCGACGAGCCCGCCCCACGCATCGTCGCGCTCTTCGGCGACGTGCTCGGCGGAAAGGGTCGAACGGGCTACTCCGCCGAGACGCTCGCCCGTGTCCGCGCCGCGCTCAGCGAGGCCAAGGCAGCGGGCCGATCGGCGACGCTCGTCCAGTTCGGCCACCCGCGCCTCGCCCCGCGCGTCGATGCCGACGCCATCGTCACCGCCTGGTGCGGCGACCGCGCGATGCAGGAAGCGGCGGCGCGCTGGCTGGCGCGCCGGGCCTAGCTCCTCGGCGGCGCCTGCCTAACGGAGCAGCGCCGCGACGGCCGAACCGGGAACGGCGTAGACGATCCGCGCCGACGCTGCGCCCGCCCCGCCGTAGACCACACCGACCACCGCGCCGTCCGCCGAGAAGACCGGGCTTCCGCTCGAGCCCTCCATCGCGATCGCGTCGATCTGGAGCGCCGACGGGATCACCTTTGCGACGGTCCCGGCGCCGAGCGTCGTGCGCGCGATGACCGCCGTCCCCGTTCCTTCCATCGGCGCCGACACTCCGAGCGGGTAGCCGATGACCGCGACCGGCGCGCCGACGCGCGGCGGGTCCGATGCCACGCGACCGACGGTGGGGAAGGGGCCGTCGCTCTCGAGACGGAGGAGCGCCAGGTCGGCGTCTCCGGCCACCTTCTCGATCCGCGCCGGCAGCCAGGCGCGGGTGTCGGCGAAGAGCACCGCGATGCGGGTCGCCGCGGCCCCGTCGTCGCCGCGCACGAGATGGCGGTTGGTGACGATCGCGCCCTCGGGAGTGACGGCGAAGCCGGAGCCGGACCAGGTCCGCCCGTCGGGCATCTCGACCGCGATCATGACCACCGCACGCCCGTTGGCCGCGGCGATGGCGGTGTAGTCCACCCGGCGCACGCGGGCGAGCGCGGAGTCCAGTCCGTTCATCCGGCTGGTCATCGCATCGAGCTGCGCGTGGAGCGCGGCGGTCATCGAATCATGTCTCGCCCGGAGCGCCGCGGCGGTCGAGTCGGCCGCGCGCCGCGTCGCCGCGAGCTCGGCGTCATGCGCGAGGCGTGCGCGTCGCGCGCTCCAGATCGCACCGGCTCCGACCGCGACCAGAAGGAGGGCGGCGACGCCGGCCGCGATGCGCAACCCGCGCGTTTCGCGTCGGACAGCGCTGGCGATCCGCTGCGTCGTCGAGCCGCGGGCGCCCGCCGCGTCGTAGCGGATCGACGGACCCCGCGCGCCGAGCCGGATGACATCGCCGTCCTCGAGCCGCCGCTCGCCGCGCAGGCGCTCGCCATTCACGTACGTCCCGTTGGTGCTGTTCGCGTCGCGCACGAAGGCGACACCATTCTCCACCCGCACTTCCGCGTGGCGCGCGGACACCTCGGCGTCTGCATCCGGGTCGAAGCGGAGGTCGCACGCCGCATCACGGCCGAGGAGCAGGCGTGCGTCGCCGACGGGGCGCGTCGTTCCCGACCGCGTCCCGCTCAGGACCGTGAGATGGGGGGTCACGGAGTGGTCGGGGGGGTGCCGTCGGGCCGCAGATACGCCCAGGTGACGAGCACCAGCGCGACGAGCGCGAGGATGACGAGGATGAGGCGTCCGATGCGCGCCGCACGCACGTTCGAGACGGACGGCTGTGCCACCGACCGCTGCGGGCTCGGCGAGCGCGGCGTCGTACGGTCCACGAAGCGCTCCATCGGCACCGTCGGCGTCTGGTCGCCGGGCATCGTGAAGACCTGATGTCCGACGGCATCGCCGGCGCTCGCCGAGACCAGGGCGTCGCCGTCGAAGCGTGCGACCACGACGGTGATGTTGTCCGGCCCGCCATTCGCGTTGGCGCGGTCGATGAGCCGCTTGCAGACCATCTTCAGGTCCCGCTCCTCGGTCACGATCCGCGCGATCTCGTTAGGCCTGACGAGCCCGGAAAGCCCGTCGCTGCAGAGGACGAGGATGTCGCCGCGCCGCACCTGCTGGTGGGTGATCTCGGTGCGGACCGAAGGTTCAGGGCCGAGCGCCTGGAGAATGATGTTCCGCCGCTCGCTCTGCTCCGCCTCCTCCTCGGTCATCTCCCCGGCGTCGACGAGCCGCTGCGTCAATGACTGGTCCTTGGTCAGCTGGCGCGCGACCCCGTCGCGCACGAGGTAGGCGCGCGAGTCGCCGACCTGCGCGAGGTAGAGCGTGTCGCCGAGCATCCCCGCGATCGTCGCGGTGGTACCCATTCCCTTGTACTCGGGCTGCTCGGTCGCCATGCGATGGATCTTCGCGTTGGCGACGTCGGTCGCGACCTTGAGCGCCGCGGCGAACGCCTCGGGATCCTTCTGGCCGGTGGCCGCCCAACGGGTCCGGAGCTCGTCCACCACCGTCTGGACCGCGAGCGCGCTCGCGATCTCGCCCGCGGCGGCGCCACCCATCCCGTCGGCGACCATGAAGAGCGTTCCCCGGTCGCCGACCACGTGGCGCTCGAGGCGCTCGTCGAGCGTCGTGTTGCCGGTGCCGAGGTCCGCGACGAGGAAGGCGTCCTCGTTGTGCTCGCGGGCCCGCCCGACGTCCGTGCGCCCGAAGACGTGCACCTGGACGCTGCGGTTCGAGTGACGATCGGTCATTGCTTGCACGCCACCGTCCACGCCGACTCGATCTCGTCGTGGATCCGCCCCGTCGCGTCCGGGAGAAGCTGTCTGAAGCCGTTGCAGGCCGTCTGCATGTCCTGGTTGCCCAGCGCCTGATACCTGTAGAAGCGCGCCTCGATGCTGTCGGCGCGGTTGGTCAATCTAGGAAGAAGGGTCGCCGCCCGTCGAACGGCGGCGTCGGGCTCGCTGAGCGCGAGCTCCCGTAGCGCCAGAATCTCCTGCCGTGCGCCCTCCGGCGACAGCCCCCCGCCCCCGGTCCGGGGCGGGGTCGTGCCGGTTCGCTCCGTCGGCGCCGGGGCTGGATCGCTTGTCTGAGCCCGCGTTTCGGTAGCCGTTGCCGCCGGAACCGTGGTCGTGGGCCCGTCATTGGCTGCCGCGAGGGCCGCCCTGTCGCGCGGCACGGTATCGCGCTGTGCCGCGCCGCCCTCGTCGCGGGCGAGGATGCCTAACGCGACGACGGCGCCGAGGACCACCGCGGCGCCGCCGGCAACGAGGGGCCAGCGCGGCCGTCGCGGACGGGTCGCCGTCGCGCCGGTGACGAGGGTCGGCGCCGGCGCCACGCGCGTCGCCGGAAGAGGCGCGGCCATGATGCTCGTGCTCGCCTCGGCGAGCGCCGCGTCGGGCATGTCCTCGATCGCCGCCATGAACGCACGCCCCATCTCGGCGGCGTCGGCGTAGCGGCCGCTCGCCTCGCGGGCGAGCGCACGGTCCATCACCGCCTGCAGCCGCGCCGGCCACGCGATCCCGGGCTTCATCTCGGCGAGCGAGCGCGGGCGGTCGGTGAGTCGCATGATCATCGACTCCTGCGACGTCTCACTCGGGAAGGGAAGCCGCCCCGTCAGCGACGTGAAGGCGACGAGGGCCAGCGAGTAGATGTCGCTGCGGCCGTCGAGCGGGTCGCCCGCGAGCTGCTCGGGGCTCATGTACTCCGGCGTGCCGACGACGAGACCTGTGCGGGTCACCTTCTGCGCTTCGTTGTTCGCCGCCTTCGCGATTCCGAAGTCCACGATCTTCACGCAGTCGGAGCCGTCGCGGTTCCGCGCGACCATGATGTTGTCCGGCTTGAGGTCGCGGTGCACGATGCCCTGGGCATGCGCGGCGGCCAGCGCGTCCGCCGCCTGGCGAACGAGCGTCGCGACGCGGCGCGGCGGCAGCGCGCCCTCGCGCTCGATGACCGCGGTCAGCGGCTCGCCCTCGACGAACTCCATCGCGAGGTAGATCAGCCCCTCAGGGGTCTCGCCGAAGTCGTAGATCGCCGCGACGTGCGGATGCGTGATGCGCGAGGCGTTCGCCGCCTCGCGGTTGAAGCGGCTGATCGCGTCGGCGTCGTGCACCATCGCCGGGTGCATGATCTTCACCGCGCTCCGCCGCCCCATGCGCACGTGCTCGGCGAGATAGACCTGCCCCATCCCGCCCTCGCCGAGCTTCGAGATCACGTGGTAACGGTCGGCGATGATCGATCCGATCAGGTCACCGGCGGCAGCGGACTTCGGCTTCAGCGTCGCTCCGTCCTTCGGACAGAAACGCTGCTCGGCCTCGTATTCGGCGCTGCACTGCGGGCAGACCTTGGCGCTCACGTCATCTCCATATGGGTACGTCGATTAGGACGACGCACGGTCGAATAATGAAACGCTCCCGGACCCCCGACCAGCGGCCTGCGTCGGCCCGGACGGCGGGTTAGCTTCCCGCCCATGTCGTTGCGAACGTTGCTTCTCGTCGCCGCGTGCGCGCTGGCGGCATGCACGCCGCCGACGTCGGGACCGGTGCCGGCCCCCGCGGCGTACCCCACCCCCGACGAGCTCGCGCGCGGCGCGAAGTCCTCGCCGCTGCTGCCGCCGGTTCCCGCGGTGACCGGCGCGCTCACGCCTCGCGTCGTCTATCCGGTCGCGAACGCGCTCATCCGCGCGCGCGACTCGACATTCATCTTCGGCTCGATCGGCAACGGCACGGCGTCGCTCACGATCAACGGCATGCCGGTGCACGTCTGGCCGAACGGGGCCTTCCTCGGCTTTCTCCCGCTCCCAGCGGACACCGTAGCTCCGCGGTGGGATCTCGTCGCCACACTCGGAGCCGATACCGCGCGCCTGACGGTTCCGATCCGGTATCCCCAGCCACCGCCGCGAGTGGACACCGTCACGGCCGACACCGTGCTCGCCGACACCCTGCGCGCGAAAACCGACTCCGCGCGGCGCGACTCGTTGCTGCGCGCCGGCGAGGGTCTCCTCCAGGCGAGAGACACCATGCCGCGATGGGTGGTGCTCGGTGCGGGGATCACTTCGCTGGACTCGATCCCCGCCGACACCGATCGCGTCGTCGTCGGACGCCCGATTCGCGGCGGAACGTATAAGTGGTTCCTGCTGCCGGGCACCGTGGTCCGGCAGGTCGAGCGCTTCGCCGACTACGTGCGCGTCCGGCTCGACGAGCAGCTCGACGTGTGGGTGAACGCGGAGGACGCGGTGCCGCTCGACAGCGTGCCGCCGCCGCCCATGGCGATCGCGTCGAACGCGCGCGTCGTGCCCGCCGCGGGATGGGTCGACCTCGTCATCCCCCTCGGCGTGCGCCCGGCGTACTTCGTCGAGCAGGCGGGCTCCGATCTCGTCCTGACGCTCTACAACACGAAGGCGACGACGGACATCATCGCCTATCGCGACAACGATCCGTTCGTGCGCACCGTGGAATGGGAGCAGCAGGCGAGCGACCGCGCGCGCTTCACGGTCCGGCTGCGCGGCGAGCCGTTCGGGTACCTGGTCTTCTGGGAGAACGGGAACCTCGTCCTCCGCGTCCGCCGACGCCCGGCCGTGGTGGCGAGCGCGCCGCTGCGCGGAATGGTCATCGCCGTCGATCCCGGCCACCCGCCGATCGGCGCGACCGGCCCGACCGGCCTCTGGGAGCCGCAGGCGACGCTCTGGGTCGGCGAGCGCGTCGAGCGCATGCTCCGCGAGCGCGGCGCGACGGTCGTCATGACGCGCACGACGATGGGCCCCGTGGAGCTCGGCTTCCGCCCCGTCATCGCGCGCCGTGCCGACGCCCACGCCCTCGTGTCGATCCACCTCAACGCGCTGCCTGACGGCGTGAATCCCTTCCGCGCCCACGGTACCGGCACCTACTTCTTCCGCGCCCACGCCGAGCCGCTCGCACGCGCGGTGCAGCGCGGGATGGTGGCGCGCATGGGACTGCCCAACCATGGCGTCTTCTATGACAACCTCGCGCTCACCCGCCCGACATGGATGCCGTCGATCCTCTGCGAAGGTGCGTTCCTCATGATGCCCGACCAGGAGGCGGCGCTGCGCACGCCGGAGTTCCAGGAAGCGTATGCACGGGGCATCGTGGACGGGCTCGAGGCCTGGTTCCGCTCGCTCGCCGATGACGCCCGTTAGGCACCTCATCCTCGGCGCAGCCGCGCTGGCCGGGCTGGTGCTGGCCCGGCCGGCGGCGGGGCAGGTGAGCCCCGACGCCGACTGGCGGACGCTGCGCACCCCGCACTTCCGCGTCTACTTCACGCCGCCGACGGAGCAACTCGCGCGACGCATCGCGGCACAGGCGGAGACGGCGTACGTGCGGCTCTCGCGCGAGCTCAAGCCGCCACGCGGCGTCGTCGAGCTCGTCGTCAGCGACGACGTGGATTTCAGCAACGGCGCGACGACGTTCTACCCGACGAACCGCATCGTCGTCTACGCCTTCCCGCCGGTGGACGTGCTCCACCTGCGCGGCTACGGCGACTGGGGAGAGCTCGTCGTGACCCACGAGCTGACCCACGCCTTCCATCTCGACCGCTCGCGTGGCGTATGGGGCACGTTGCAGCGCATCTTCGGCCGCGTACCGCTCTTCTTCCCCGCGGCATACGAGCCGTCGTGGCTCGCCGAGGGACTCGCGGTCTACTACGAGTCGCGATTGACGGGCCATGGCCGGCTCGCCGGACCGGCACATCGTGCCTTCGCGCGCGCCGCCGCGGCGGAGGACGTGTTCCCCGCCGTGTCGGGGCTGAGCTCCTCGAGCTCGCGCTTCCCCGGCGGGACCGCCGCCTACGTCTACGGCTCGCTGCTCTTCGAGCAGCTCGCGGCAACCGGCGGTGCCGACAAGGTCGGCCAGTTCGTAGACAGAATGGCGGGCGGGCTGCCCTTCCTGATCAACCGTCAGGCACGCCGCAGCTTCGGCTCTACATTCGACGCGGCGTGGCGCGCGATCCGGGATTCGGCGCGTGCCGCGGCCGGCCCCTCACGGCCACCGCTTCCGGAGTGGCGGCCGGTGCTCTCGGGCTGGCAGAACGTCGAGCCACCGCGCTGGCGCGACTCGACACTGCTCGTCACGGCCGGAAGCGGGAAGGAGGTGACCGAGGCGTACGCGATCGACGCGTCGGGCCGACGCACGCGACTCGGCAGGCGCGACGGCGGCGGGCCTAACGTTCCGCTCCCGGGCGGCGGCCTGCTCTTCGCGCAGTACCATTACGACGGACCCTACCAGGTACGCTCCGACCTCTACGTCCAGCGCGGCAACGACCAGCGGCGGCTCACCGACGGCGCCCGGCTCACCCAGCCCGACGCCCGCGGCGACGGCGAGATCGTCACCGTGCAAGGAGTGCCCGGCACGACGGTGGTCGTCCGCGTCAGCGCCGACGGCAGGAGGATCCAGCCGCTCGTCGCGCCGTCGCTCGACGTGCAGTGGGCGTCGCCGCGGTGGTCTCCACGCGGCGACGCGATCGTCGCCGTGCGCATCTCGCGCGGCGGACGATCGAGCATCGTCACGCTGGACACCCTCGGCACGACGACTCGGGTGCTTGCCGACGAGTGGGGGAGCGTCAGCGTGAGCCCCTCGTTCCTCGACGACACGACTGTGATGTTCGCGTCTGACAGGAGCGGCACCCTCGAGACGTATCTCGTCGGAGTACGCTCGTTCGGCGCGGAGATCCCGGCGCCAGGGCGACTCAGCGACGCCGTCACGGAGCTCGCCGATCCCGAGGCAGGGCGCGGCGCGGCCGCCGGACGGGTCGCCGCCGTCAGGCTCGGTGGCAGGGGGTACGAGCTCGGTGTCGGGCGCATCGCCGCGGACTCCTTTGCGCAGCTGGATACCGTTCGCGCGATTGTGCGCATCCCTCTCGTGGGTGACACGCTCCCCGCGCCGGTCGCGGCGACGCCCGCGGCATCGCGATATCGCCCGTGGCGCACCCTCCTCCCGCACTACTGGCTCCCGGACCTCGAGTTCACGAGCACGGTGAGCAGGGTCGGCTTCTATACATCGGGCGAAGACGCCGTGCAGCGGCACGTGTACGCGCTCGGGGCTTTCGGCGACCTGCGGAGCAGTGAGCATGGAGGGTCGCTGGTCTACGAGTATGCAGGGCTCGGCGTGCCGGTGCTGCAGCTCGCCGCCGAGCAGGACTGGACGACGTACGACCAGATTCTGACGACGGCGGGCGACAGCGTCGGCGAGCTGCGCCGCCGTGCGACCGACGTCGACGGAAACGTCGTCTTCCCCTTCCCGGGCTTCCGTCGGGCGGCGTCGCTGTCGGTGGGAGGCTCCTTCGAGTCGCGGGCCTACCGCACGGAGCCGGAAAGCCTGCGCGCCTTGCTCCGCCCGGTCTTCGGCCAGACGCTCCGGCGCTACGGCGTGCACGGGATCGTCGCCGCGACCAACGTCAAGCGTCCGATGCGGAGCATCTCGCCGGAGGACGGCTTCGCCGGCAGCGCCGCCGCCGAGTGGTTCACGACCCGCCGCCGCGCCGAGCGGCTCGACTTCTCCCGGTTCACGGGGACGTTAGGCGCCTATCGCGCGTTCGACCTCGGGGGCTGGGCGCACCACGTGCTGATGCTTCGCGGCGCCGGTGGCGTCAGCGGCGGCGGCCCGGCGGACCTCGCCGCGGGGGCGGGAATGGGCGCGACGCTCGACGAGTCGTATGTCGCGGGCGGCGACGAGTTCCCGGTCCGCGGCTACGGCACGGGTGCGCTCCTCGGCGACCGCGTCGTCGCCGGGTCCGCGGAGTACCGGGCACCGCTCGCCGGTCTCCATTCCGGCATCGGCCGCCTCCCCGTCTTCGTCGACCGCGCCGCGATCGCGATCTTCGCCGACGCCGCGACCGCGTGGTGTGCGGATGCCGCGTCGAGCGGGCGCTGCTTCAGCTCCGACCGCGCGGGACATCTCTGGATCGGCTCGGTGGGTGCCGATCTCGGGATCGCCGCCGCGTTTCCGTACGACCTGCCGCTCACCTTTCACGTCGGTTACGCGTATCCGCTCCCTGCGGCATGGCAGGCCGAAGCCACGCGCGGGTTCTACACCCGCCTCGGCATCGGCCACTTCTGATGGGAATCGATCCGACCGCGTTCATCCATCCCGCGGCGATCGTCTGCGGCGACGTCACCCTCGGCGCGCGGGCGTCCGTGTGGCCGACGGCGGTGATCCGCGGCGACTCGGCGCCGATCGTCGTCGGTGAGGAGTCGAACGTCCAGGACGGGACGGTGCTTCACGTCGATCGAGGCGTGCCGTGCACCATCGGCGCCCGCGTCGCGATCGGGCATCGCGCGATCGTCCACGGCGCGACCGTCGAGGACGACTGCATGATCGCGATGGGAGCGATCGTGCTCAATCGCGTCCACGTCGGCGCCGGCTCGATCGTCGCCGCGGGCGCGCTCTGCACCGAGGGAATGCAGATTCCGCCCGGCTCGCTGGTCGTCGGCATCCCGGGCCGCGTCGTGCGCGAGGTGCGCGACGAGGAGCGCGAGCGCATCCGCAACACGGTCGCCAGCTACCTCGACCTCCAGCGCCGCCACCGCGCGGGCGAGTTTCCCCTCCATCCTGGCGTGTGAGCGAACGGCCGCTCGGGCTGGCAATTACGACGAAGGTTCAGCCGGATTCTGCGGATGAAACGGATCCTGCGGATGAACTGCCTTGGGGCAAGCGGGGCGAGACCATCTCCCCACGCTTGCCCGAAGTCCTTCAGGGCCATTGTGAGGAGGTGGGGATGTCGAGGAGCAGATCGGCAGGATCCGGATGCATCCGCCTCTTCCGGCTGAACCTTCGTCGTAACGGCCAGCCCGAGCGGCCGTTCGCGAGGCTGATAACCGCGTGACGCATAACACGTTAGCGCACGCTCGGCAGCGGCGGCGCGTGGGGCCGGGATGGCCGAGTCCGTTCGGGAAAGCGTTGCGGAATCAGCACTTGGGCGTCCGAGCGGTCTTGACAGTAACGCCGATTCCGGTAGCTTGTCTCCGCCCGCTCCGAGCACCACCCGAAGTGCACGGACCACGGCGTCCCCGAGATCGAACCCCACAAAGGAGATAGTGATGAAGCGCCTGGCCCTCGCCGTCGCCGTGCTCGCGATCGCAGCCTGCACCACGAAGGAAGCCTCGAACAACGACACGACGACGCTGGCGCCGACGCCGGCCGTGACGGACACCAACCGCGCCGACACGACCCGCGCCGACACGACGAACAAGACCGATTCGACCGCCCGCCGCGATTCCGCGACGAAGCGCCCGTAATCAGGTCCTCGTTCGACAGACGCAGGGCGCGACGCAAGTCGCGCCCTTTCGTTTTTCAGCTTCGGAGCTGATCTCGCCTGCGGGGTTCCTCGCGTTGTCAGGCTGGCGCAACAACTGGTTGGGATGACACGGATGAACGGATGACGCGGATACTGGTTGTGCCTCGGCGTCGTTCGCGGCACATGCGTTCCTCTGACAGGAAAGTCCCGGTTTCTTGGGAATTGCACACGTCGGTAGCGGGTCGCGCCTGAGGTCCTATCCGTTCATCGGTGTCATCCGATTCATCCCACCCAGCTGTCGCCGTTGCTGTTGCTGTTCCGGTTTCCGCGCCCTCCGCGGACCTCCGGCGCCTCCGCGTTGAACCGGGCCGGCGCGAGGAGAATCAGCCTTCCCGGTCCGGCGCGCCTAACGCTGCCGTCATCGCGGTGACACGGGCCGCCAGCGCAGGCTCTTCGAGTACCGGGCGCGCGGCCGCGACGTCGATCGGGGCGTCGAGCTCGACCCACGACACGCATCCCTGATAGCGCCGCGTCTCGGGGATCTCATGCACCAGCGGGAGCCCGGCGACACGGACCGCGACGACCCGCACCTCGGGGCGGTTCCGGTAGTTGAAGCGCGAGACGACCGCGTCCCATGCCAGGCCGTGCATCGGCTCGATCGCGCGCAGCCGCTCGAGCTCCGCCACATGCCAGACGGCGATGACGTCGGCGACGTGCGCGATCCGGATCGTTCCCTCGGGTGGGCGCTGCGCCGCGGACGCGTCGAGGCGGTCGGCGAAGCGTGGCTGGAGCTCGGCGCGCTTCTCGTGGAAGAAGGTCGGGTAGAGCAGGAACCGGTCGTGGCGAACCGAGAACCCCGCGCGCTGCTCGCGGATCCCGCCCTTCCGCACCATGGCCACGATCTCGCCCTTCGCGAGCGCGTCGCAGAGCACCGCCCACTCCTTGAGCGCGGTGCGCTCAGCGTGGGAGCCGCCAGCCATCGCGCGTGTAGTGCCGCACCCACCAGTTGAAGGCGTCGGGGACCGCCTCGCGCGGCGACACGACCGCCGTCCATCCGAGCTCGCGGTGCGCACGCTCGCTCGAGAAGGGATTGTCGCGGGCGACGAAGCCGAGCGTCGCGTGCTGGAGCGCTGCCGCGCCGGGGAGGTGCAGCCAGCGCACGACCCGCTTCGTCGCATCGAGCGCGCCGCGAAGCACCGCGAGCGGGATTGGCAGCGGCAGCACCGTCGCGTCGAGCCCGTACGCGGCGAGCTGGATGAACTCCCGCAGCGTCACCGGATCCTCGTTCGCGACGTTGTACGCGTTCCCGCCGGCGGCGTCGGTCGTCACCGCGCGGTAGGCGGCGTCGGCGACGCTCGACGCATGGATGATGGCGAGGGTGTTCTTTCCGCCGCCGGGTAGAGGGAAGACGTGCGCGCGGCGAAGCAGCCGGGCCATCCGGGGGACGAACTGCCGGTCGCGCCGGCCGTAGATGACGTCGGGACGGATCGCGGTCGCCCAGATCTCACCGCGCGCGTGCGCCTCGAGCACGAGCGCCTCCGACTCGCGCTTCGACCTCGCGTAGAAGGCGCGCTCGGGGAGCGGCGCGAGCGGGAGGCTCTCGACGGTCTTCGCGTCTCCCTCCTGATACCGCGCCGTCGGACCGTAGACGGCGACACTGCTCACCTGGAGCAGCCGCGCGCCGCTCTCGCGCGCTGCCACGATCGCGGCCTGCGTTCCGTCCACGTTCATGCGGCGGAACGACTCCCAGTCGGCCGCCGCGGGAGTGATCGCCGCCGCGGTGTGGAAGATCGCGTCCACCCCCTTCGCCGCCGCCGTGAACGCGGCCTGATCGAGGACGTCGCCGCGAACGAACTCGGTGACGCCGAGGTCGCCCGCCCAGGCCGACGCGCGCGGGTCGCGCACGAGGGCGCGCACGTCCCACTGCTCGCTGGTGAGTCGCTCGACCACGTGCGAGCCGACGAGCCCCGTCGCGCCGGTGACGAGGGCGACCTTCGTCATGCCGGGCGCGTCATCGCCCTGCGTTCATCCCGGAAAGGGAAGCTCGACGACGTGTCCCGTGCGCGTCACCCCCTCGTGCGTCGCCGTCACGGTGGTGCCGGGCGCCACCTCGCGGCGCACCATCGCGAGCGCGATCGCGCCGCTGCGCGGGGAGACGAGCGAGCTCCGGACGTCGCCGACCGCCTTTGCCGACGCGTCGGTCAGCGACGCGCCCGCCGGTGCCGGCGCGTCGCCCTCGAAGACGATGCCGCGCAGGTGGCGGTTGACGTGACCGCGGAAGTGGACGCGCGCCACCGTCTCCTGTCCGACGTAGCAGCCCTTCGTGTAGGAGATCGCGTGCAGCTCGTCGAAGTTCGCTTCCTGCGGGATCGTCGTCTCGTCGATGTCGATCCCCCACTCCGGGCGCCCCGCCTCGACGCGCGCGATCTCCCACGCCTGGAGCCCGCCCGCGCGCGCGCCGGCAGCGAGGAGCCGCGCCCGCACCACGTCGTGGACCGGCGTCGGCACGAACAGCTCGTAGGCGTCCACGCCGACGTCCGGCACCCGTGCCACCATCAGCGTCGCCCCCTCGAGCTCGACGCTGATGTGGTGGTAGGGCGCGAGCGTGCCTAACGTCGCGGTGTGCGCGCCCGTCGCCTCGGCGACGACGAGCCTCGCGTTCGCGCCGATGACGCAGAGGTCGGTGAGCGTCTCGAGCTCGTCGCGGTAGGGCGCGAGCCGCGGGTTCACGTACTTGCGGATCATCGACCCGAACCCCGCGGCGGCGCGCGGCGGCACGTCGAGCAGCAGCGAGTCCGCTTCGGCGAAGATCCGCACGTCGGCGACGATCTTCCCCTTCGGCGTCAGCGCCGCGGCGTAGGCGCCCTGGCCCGCCTCCAGCTCACCCACGTCGTTGGTCACGAGACCGGTCACGATCTCGCGGGCGCGGGCGCCGCTCACGCGCATCCGGCCGCGCATCGTGCGGTCCACGAGCAGCGCACCGGTGCGCAGCGCCGAATACTCGGCGGCGACGTCGCCATAGTGCAGCACGACGGGACGACCGCCGACCTCTCCGACCTCGCCTACCGGATCACGGTTCGCGCTGAATGTCAGCATTGTCGTCAGCCCTGCCCGGTGCCGCCACGTGCGGCGAGCGTCCCGAGTGACTCCACGGTCGCGCCGCGCAACGTCGGAAGATAACCGTCGGCGTCGAGGGCGCGGAACGCCGGGACGTCGCCGACGGCGAGGCAGCGTATCCCCGCGCCCCGCGCCGCCCGGATTCCCGCGCGCCCGTCCTCGAGCGCGATCGCGTCGCTGGCGACGATCGCGCGCCGGCGGCCGAGCCGGACGAGCGCCAGGCGATAGGGCGCCGGCGCGGGCTTCGGCTCCGTCGGCGTGTCGTCGGCGGTGACCACCGACTCGAAGAGGAACGCCGCGTCGGCGGCGCCGAGGATCATGTCCGCCTCGCGCCTCGCCGCGCGCGTCACCACCGCGAGCCGCGCCCGCGAGTGGAGCGTCTCCAGCGCCTCGCGCGACCCCTCGGCGAGCGTGAGTCCCGTGCTGACGCGCTCCAGGAAGTACCGCTCGGCGCGGAGCGCGACGAGCTCTCTTCCCGTCTCGTCCATCGCGACCTCGCTCGCCTCGAGCGCGGCTCGAACCGCCCCGCGCACCGGCAGGCCGTGACAGAGGTCGTCGTAGGTGCGCTCGCCGATCGTCACGCCGTCGTCGACGAGGGAGCGCAGCAGCGATTCCCGCCGCGCGGCGTGGGTGCTCGCGATCACTCCCTCCAGCTCGAGCAGCACCGCCGACGGGGGCCGCATCGGTCAGCCGGTACTGCCGTCGCCCCTGGCCGCGGCGTACGACGCGTCGAGCAGGTCCACGGGATGGATCGAGCTGGCGCCGATCCCGCCACGCCTCAGCCCCGCGCCGATCTGCATGTGGCACCCCGGATTGCCCGTCGCCACGAGAGACGCGCCGGTGGCCGCGATGCGCTGGATCTTGGGCGCGAGCACCTTCGCCGAGATGTCCGGCTCGACGAGGTTGTAGATCCCGGCCGCGCCGCAGCACTGGTCGGCGTCGGCGAGCGGCACGAGCGCGAGGTCGGGAATCGCGCCGAGCACCTGCATCGGCGGCGTGACGACGCGCTGGGCGTGAAGCAGGTGGCAGGGGGCGTCGTAGGTGACGACCATCGGCAGTGGCGCACCGCGGCGCGGCCCCGCCGCCGCGAGCAGCTCGCTCACGTCGCGCACCCTCGCGCTCACGCGTGCGGCCCGCTCCGCATACTCGGGATCGTCGGCGAGGAGCTGGCCGTATTCCTTCATCATCGCGCCGCAGCCGGCGGCGTTGACGGCGACGACGTCGGCGCCGCTCGCCTCGAAGGCGCGGACGTTGGCGCGCGCGAGCTTCCGCGCCGCATCGAGATCGCCGGCGTGCGCGTGGAGCGCGCCGCAGCACCCCTGGCCGCGCGCCGCCTTCATCGCGTAGCCGTTGTGCTCGAGCACGCGCGCGGTCGCGGCGTTGGTCTCGGCGAAGAGGCTGTCCATGACGCAGCCGTCGAGCATCGCCGCCGTCCCGCGCTCGCCGCCGGCGTCGGGCGTGTACGACCGGCGCTTCAGCGGCACGCGCGTCGACGCGAGCATCGCCATCGAGAAGCCGAGGTTTCCGGGAAGCTTCGCGAGGAGCCGCGGGAGGCGCGTCGCGCGGAACAGCTTCGCCAGCGCGAGCGCGGGACGGAGCAGCCAGCGGTGGGCGAAGACCAGGAGCACGAGCCGCGCGACCTGATGCCGGTTGCCGGAGAGCGTCGCCCGCGTCGCCTCGAGCAGGTGACCGTAAGGCACCCCTGAGGGGCAGGCGGTCTCGCAGCCGCGGCAGCCGAGGCACTGGTCGATGTGCTTGTTGACCGCGGGGTCCGTCGGCGCGAGCTCCCCCTCGACGAGGGCGCGCATGAGGAGGATGCGGCCGCGCGGGCTGTCGTTCTCGTCCTCGAGCGCGAGGTAGGTCGGGCAGGCCTGGAGGCAGAAGCCGCAGTGGACGCAGGCGTCGATGCCGTGGCGGGCCGCCGCGAGTGGCGTCCCCGGCAGCGCGCACTCCCGCGGCTGGAGCTGGTGGGTGGGATCGGGCTGGATCGTCGCGGGAATCAACTAGCGCTCCTCGCCAAGGATGCCGCGATTGAGCACGCGGTCGGGGTCGAAGGCGTCGCGCGTGCGGCGGGTGAGCCGGTCCGAAGGTCCCGGGCCCGCGAGCTCGCGCCACCGCGCCGCTGGAAGGCGCTCCCAGATCCGTGTCAGCCGCGTGCCGTGGTACTCGCGGTCGCGGGCGACGAAGCCCCTGCCTAACGCGTGCGGTGGCAGGATGCAGCGCACGACCCCGCGCGACAGCGTCGCGTGGACGAGCGTCTCCGGCGCGAGGTTCGCCGCCTCGGCGGCGAGCGACGACGCGATCGACGGCAGCGTCGAGAGGCGAACCACGGCGTGTCCGGCCGGTTCGGCCTCGCGCAGCCGCGCCCAGACGTCGCTCGGTAGCTCGGCGACGTCGCCGATCGCCGCCAGCGTCGCGCGCTGCGCCGCGACCAGCGCCTCGTTGCCGCCGAGTCGCGCGAGCAGGAGGTGCCGCTCGCCGGCGCCGATCGCGCCGGCGAGGGGCGCGTTCACCACTTCCAGCGCCAGTGCCGCGAGTGGGAGGGCGCGTACCGACTCGAGCACGGCCGTGAGGCGGCGCGAGTCGTCGGGGAGCGCGAGGGCGATGGTGAGCTCGCGTTCCGGCAGGGCGCGCAGCCGCAGCGTCGCCTCGGTGATGACGCCGAGCGTCCCCCACGCGCCGACCGCGAGCCGCACGAGGTCGAAGCCGGCGACGTTCTTCACGACGCGCCCGCCCCCGCGCGCGACGAGTCCCTCGCCGGTCACGAGCTCGACGCCGAGCACGTTGTCGCGCGGGGTGCCGAAGGCGTGCGCGAGCGGTCCCGCCGACGCCGTTGCGAGTGTGGCGCCGAGAGTGCCAGCCCGAGCGCCCATAGGATCGAGCGCGAGGAACTGGCCGTGCTCCCTCGCCGCCGCCGCGAGCGACGCGAGCGATGCGCCGGCGCGCGCGGTCATCGTCAGGTCGCCCGGCACGTACTCGACGATCGCCGCATCGCGCACCGCGAGCTGGCGCGGCTCGTTCACCGGCGCGCCGGCATCGAGCCAGGTACCGGCGCCGACGATGCGCACCGGCGCGCGGCGCTCGCGCGCCTCGCGGATCTCGTCGCGGATGCGCGCCGTCTCCTCGGCGAGGGGCCCCGCGGCGAGCGGGGCGCGCAGCGCGGCGACGCTCGCGGGCGCGGCGCTCCGTCCCCATTCGCGACAGGAGTGCATCGGCACGACCTTCCCCGGGTTCGCGCGCCGCTCGGGGTCGAAGACGTCGCGCAGCCGGCACATCGCCGCGAGCGAATCGCCGGAGAAGACGAGATCCATGTAGCCGATCTTGTCGAGCCCGACGCCATGCTCGCCGGTGATCGTCCCGCCGGCGGCGATGCACGCTCTCATGATCTCCGACATCGCGCGCTCGACCCGCGTCGCCTCGTCGGCGTTGGCGGCGTCGTAGGGGATGTTCGGGTGGAGGTTGCCGTCGCCGGCGTGAAAGACGTTGCAGACGCGGACGCGATGGCGCTCGCCGATCGCGCGGATCTCGCGCAGGACGTCGGGGAGCTTCGTCCGCGGCACGACCGCGTCCTGCACGACCAGATGCGGCGCGACGCGTCCCATCGCGCCGAACGCCTTCTTCCGTCCCTGCCAGAGCTTCATGCGCTCGTTCGCGTCGCGCGCGATGCGCACGTCGCGCGCGCGGGAGTCGCGGCAGATTCTGTCGACGCGCGCCACCTCTTCGGTAATCCCTGCCTCGAGCCCGTCCAGCTCGACGAGCAGCACGGCGGCTGCGTCGGCGGGATAACCGGCGGCGTACACGCTCGCCTCGACGGCGCGGATGGTCGCGTTGTCCATCATCTCGAGCGCGGCGGGGACGATCCCCGCGGCGACGATCCCCGAGACGGCGCGCGCTGCGTCGTCGACGTCGGTGAAGTCGGCGAGCAGCGTCCGCACCGCCTGCGGGTCGCGCGAGAGCCTGATCGTCGCGTCGAGCACCACGCCGAAGCATCCCTCCGAGCCGACGAAGGCGCCGAGAAGGTCGTAGCCCTCGTTCTCGCCGCACGGATTGCCTAACGTCACCACCTCGCCGTCCGGGAGGGCGACGGTGAGGGCGAGGACGTGGTTGAGCGTGACGCCGTACTTGAGGCAGTGCGGCCCGCCCGCATTCTCGGCGACGTTGCCGCCGATCGTGCACGCCGCCTGGCTCGAGGGATCGGGGGCGAAGTGCAGCCCGTGGCCGGCGACCGCGCGCGTGATCGCGGAGTTCACGACTCCCGGCTCGACGACCGCTCGCCGGTTGTCGGCGTCGACGTCGACGACGCGCGTCAGGCGCTGGACGCCGAGCAGCACCGTCCCCTCCGCGAGCGCGCCGCCGGAGAGTCCCGTCCCGGCGCCTCGAACGACGAACGCGGTGCGCGCCTTCGCGAGCTCGCGCACGACCTTGAGCAGCTCGTCGCGCGTCCCGGGAAAGACTGCGAGCGCGGGATGCTTGCGGTAGCCGGGCAGCCCGTCCGCGGTATAGGTGAAGAGCTCACTCCGATGCGCGAGCACGCGCTTCACCCCGACGATGGACGCGAGGCGCTCGCGAAGCTGCTCGGGGATCGTGCGCGGGGAAGCGTGCTGCGGAGGCGCGAGGCTCGTGCTCACGCCCCCAATTTAGGCAATGGAACCACGCCACGCCGCCTCGCGGCGGCCGGGTCAGCGGCCGGGCTTCTCCCCTCGCTCCGGCTCCACCAGCAGGAGCGCGCTTCTCTTCAGCGTGTAGTTGAGCGGCGCCTCGACGACGGCGACCTCCCCGTCGGTGGCGACGCGGCCGCGGGCACGCGGCAGCTCGATGCGGCACTGATCGACGAGAAAGGACTCGACCCGATCGCGCCGATGCCGCAGGCCGCGGAACGCCGCCGCGAGCGCGAAGGCGACGAGCCGCGCCGGACCCGCGTTGCGCACGACGAAAACGTGCAGCCCGCGGCCGCCGTTCTCGGCGCGTCCGCCTACCGCCGGCGCGTCGAGCGAGCGCTCGTCGACGCCGACGAAGACGAGGCAGACGCGATAGCTCCGCTCCTCGCCCTCCGCCTCGAGATGGACGTTGAAGCGGGGAAGGCGAAAGAGGATCCGCAGCGCGGCGAGCACCGTCGCCAGTCGGTAGCCGATCTTCCAGCGCTCGAGTCTCTCGCGGGTGCGGACGAAGGTGACGTAGGCGCCGACGGAGCTCGTGTTGAGGAAGATCCGCCCATTGAGGTCTCCGACGTCGACTTCATGGCAGGCGCCGCCGGCGGCGACCTCCGCGGCCTTCCGCGGATCGGTCGGGATATCATGATCGCGCGCGAAGTGGTTGAGCGTTCCACCCGGGATCACCGCCAGCTCGACACCGGTGCCCGCGAGCACACCCGCCGCCGACGCGATGCTGCCATCCCCACCCGAGACGGCGATGCGCCGCACGCCCGACGAGACGAGCTCGCCCAACCGCACTCCGAGGTGCTCGGGCGCGACCTCCTCGAGCGCGAAGCGGGAGTCACCCTGCAGCGCATCGCGAACGTCCTTCGCGCTGCCGCTGTGGGGATTGATCAGGACGGGAATGGGCACGGACGCGCGCAGAGAAAGGACCGTGCCGGGTTTCTTGCTGCCAGCTGCCAGCTGCCAGCGAAAGCAACGAGGGACGAGCGGTTGCTCGTCCCTCATCGCAGTTACTGGCAGCTGGCAGCCGGCAGCTTTAGTTCACGCCACGTTCCAGAACCCCGCCAACGCCCGACCGTCTGGCGACTCGCGAAGCTTCTCGAACGCGCGCTCGCGGATCTGGCGGATGCGCTCGCGCGTGACGCCCATGAGCGCGCCGATCTTCTCGAGCGTCATCGCCTCGGAGCCTTCCTCGAGGCCGTAGTACAGGTAGAGGATCTTCCGCTCGCGGGGGGTGAGGTACCTGGTGAAGACGCGATCGATGAACTCGCGCATCAGCTTCCCGTCGGTCGTCTCCTCGATCTCGCCGCCGTCGGCGCCGGCGAAGCGCTCGCCTAACGTCGAGGCTTCGCGGTCCGAGCGGTCGACCGGCGCGTCGAGCGATACTTCGGTGGCGGACATCTGCTTCGCCGACCGTACGTTCTCCGGCGTCTCATCGAGCAGCCTGCCGAGCTCCGCTTCCGTCGGGTCGCGCTTCAGCACCTGCGCCAGCACCGTCTCGGCGCGGGCGAGCCGGATCAGCTGCGAGTTCTGGTTGAGCGGAATGCGCACCGAGCGCGTCTGCTCGGCGAGGGCCTTGAGCACCGCCTGCCTGACCCACCACACGGCGTAGGAGATGAACTTGACGCCCTGATCGGGATCGAACTTCCGCACCGCCTTGAGGAGCCCCTCGTTCCCGATCGCGACCAGCTCGCTCAGGTCGAGGCCGTGCCCCTGGTACTTCTTCACGTACGAGATCACGAAGCGCAGGTTCGCGGTCACCAGCCGCTCCGCGGCGGCGGTGTCCCCCTTCTGCGCACGGCGCGCGAGGCGACGCTCCTCTTCAGCAGAGGAGATCAGGGGGAGCTTCTGGATGTCGTGGAGGTACTGGTCGAACGCGGAGGAGGGAGACGAGCGGAAATAACCTTTGGACCTGATCTCGGTCGCTGGCTCCATACACGCCCCTTACCGGAGTTGGAGAGCTCGCAGCCAGCCGGGCCGCGCGCCAGATGTCTCGCAGGACCGGCACGATAAGCAACGGTGCGGAAACGGTCAACAGCGAAGTGTGCGGTGAGACACTTCGCCCGCCCCGCGCTACGCCTCCCGGCAGTCCGGCGACAGCATCCGGTCAGTGCAGTCAACCTGACCGATTTCGTCCACTGGGACGAGGGACTAGACGACGAGAGAGGCCTTCGCTGGCGCTCGGCGACGGGCGACGGGAGACGGGAAAGACGGCGAGGAGGGACGGGGGACGAGGAAGCGACCTGCCTCAGGTATCCCTCGTCGCCGCCTTCCTCGTCACGGAGCCAACCGCGGGAAAGGGACGACGAGGGAGCGACTACCTGATGCGGGTCGCTCTCACGTTTCTGGTCGCTCATCGGCTCCTCTCCCGACTCCCGTCCCCCGTCGTCGAGCGAAGCGACGACCTCTCTCGACTCCAGTCTCTAGTCGACGAGCGACCGACGAGGGATCGACGAGGAAGCTTACGGCCGAGGCGGCGGGGGCTGCGGGTCCTTGGGCTTCGTCCGCGTGGTGGCCATGAGTCCCCCGATCCCTACCAGCACGATCACCCCGACCAGGATCCACATCGGAGGCACGTTCAGCAGGTAGGCCGCGATCGCGAGGCCGATGACGACGATGACGAAGAAGATCAGGTACGTCGCGAACGAGGACATGGGGGCGTTCCGGTCGGGTTCGCCGACAACCGGGGCAAGCGGCGTTCCAGCCCCGGCTACTGTCCGCGCGGGACCAGTACCGCCGTCCCCTTTACCCGGCCGAACCTGATCGCCTCGGCGCAGGTCGAGACCCAGAGATCGATCTTCGGGCCCTTGATCAGCAGCCCGGTGTCGTCGATGAGGAACCGCCCCAGATAGCGGTCGCCGACGAACAGCTCGAGGTAGCGGCTGAGGGGAAAGACACGTGGGTCCGTGG
>DATAIS010000094.1:0-6873 GCA_036262535.1 Gemmatimonadaceae bacterium
CTGGATCCGGGCCAGGTCCGTCAGCTGCTGCTCCGTCATCGGACCGCGCAGCCCCATCTCGAGCAGCTCCGCGTAGCCCGCGATCGCGTTCAGCGGCGTCCGCAGCTCGTGGCTCATCACCGCCAGGAACTCGCCCTTCGCACGGTCCGCACGCTCGGCATCCTCGCGTGCCGCACGCTCCGCCGCGAACAATCGCGCCCGGTCGAACGCCTGCGCGCACTGCTGCGCCAGCGCCGTCGCGAAGGCGCGGTCCTCGACGCCTAACGCCCCCTCGCCGGGGAAGCTGAAGCCGATCGCCCCCAGCACCTGCCCGTCCACGATCATCGGCAGCGCCGCCCACGACCGCGACGCCGTCGCCACCCTCAGCGGCGCCCCCGGACCGAAGCGCGCCGACCACGCCTCGGCGCTCTCCACGAACACCGGCTCCCCCTCGCGCACCGCGACCGCGAGCGGCACCGGCAGGTCGACGGAGAACCGCGTCCACTGCCGGAGCTGCGCATCGGCGACGCCGACGACGCGCGCGATCTCGAGCGTCCGCCCCTCCTCGATCGGACGCACCACCACGCCGGCGATCGCGCCCAGCGCGCTCACCCCATGCTCCACCACCACCGCCGCCGCCTCGTCGGCCGTCAGCGTCCCCGACAGCGCCGCCGTCACCCGCTGCAGCGCCTGCGCCCTCTGCAACGCCGTCTGTTCCGCCGCGTGCAGCCGCGCCGCCCCCAGCGCCGCCTCCGCCCGCCGCGCCACCTCCTGCGCCATCGAGAGGTCCGCCGCGCCGAACCGCCGCGCGGGGTCCGACGAGACGAGACTCAGTACCGCCACCGCGTTCCCGTCCGCGCCGCGCAGCGGCACCGACAGCGACGACGTGAACCCCACCGAGCGCACCAGCTCGAGGTGCTCGGCGCTCTGCGCTACCGACTCGAGCAGCTCGTCGGTGACCTCGGGCACCAGCTCCGGTTCCCCGGTGCGCAGCACGTGACCCGTTCCATACGGCGCGGTGGGATCGACCGGATACTTCCGCAGCACCTCGTAGGCGAAGCGGATCCTCTCCGGGTCCTCGTGCGCCACCGCCACCGGGCGAATCGTCCCGCTCTCCTCGCGCACCTCGACGAAGCACCAGTTCGCGAGCGCCGGCACCGCGAGATCGGCGATCGCCTGCATCGTCGCCCCGACGTTCCGCGACCGCGACAGCCGCTCGCTCGCTTCGGCGAGGAAGGCGATCCGCGCCCGGGCCGCCTCCGCCTCGCGCTGGAGCGACTCGGCCGCCTGCCTCGCCCGGACCGATTCCGTCACCTCCGTGCCGACGCTCACGATCCCCGCGGGCGTGCCGTCCTCGCCGCGCAGCGGGTGGTAGAGGAAGCTGAACCAGTAGGTCTCGGGCCGCCCGTCGCCGTCGCGGTCAAGCTGGACGGGGTAGTCGTTCGCCGCGAACGGCTCGCCCGTGTCGAGCACCCCCTGCAGCGCCGCGACGAGCTCCGGGTTGAGCTCCGGGAGCACGTCGCGCAGCTTCCTGCCTAACGGCCGGCGCCCCGCCGGCAGCACCGCGGCATACGACGGGTTCACCAGCTCGTAGACCATCTCCGGCGCCGAGCGGCCGCGGAGCACGGCGATCGTCACCGGCGCCTGCTGGAAGACCTCCGTCAGCCGCGTGCGCTCCTGCTCGAGCGCGTCCACCAGCTGCTGCCGCTCGCGCTCACGAGCCTTCTCGCCGCGGATGTCGCGCACCTCGATCACGGTCCCCACGGTCCGGCCGCCATCGCGAATCGGGCTCGCCGTGAAGGCGACCTCGTAGAAGGAGCCGTCGCGGTGGACGAAGATCTCCTCCCCCTGCTCCTGCATGTTCTGCGGGAAGGCGCGGTCGATCGGGCACTCCGCGAGCGGATACGGGCTGCCGTCGGGCCGCGTGTGGTGCACGACGTCGTGCAGCGGTTTCCCCCGCACCTCGTCGAGCGCGTACCCCGTCAGTCGCTCGGCGGCGGGGTTCATGTAGGTACAGTGCTGCCGCTCGTCCATGACGAAGAGCGCGAGCGTCGCGTTCCTCATCACCGCCTCGAGCTGCCGTACCTGGTCGCGGAGCCCCCCGGCCTCCCGCGCGCCTCCGGTCTCGATCCCGTCTCTCAAGGCCATGCTGCGTCGCCACCTCCGCTGCCGGTTCCCCCCGCGCGTGGGGCGGGGAGCAGAAGGTAATATCGTAAGGCACGACGGGGTATGTTCGGGGCCGTGAGCGGCGTCACCTTACGTACAGTTCGGTCGTCCTCCCCCAGTATGCCGGACATCCGCACCCCCGCCGCGCCAGCGACGCCGCTGACAGGGGAGGACCTGCCGCTCCTCCCGCGCGAGTCGCTTGACCGCGCCGCCGCCCTCGTCGCCGCCGCCCTCGGCTGCGACGCCGGCCCGCTCGGGACGAAGGTCGGCGACAATGGCGTCCACGTCATCGTCACGCCCGCCGAGGGGCTGCCGGGACCCGTCTTCCTCGAGGACGCGGCCCGCGCCAACGCCGAGATCCCCGTCGTCGCCGCCGCCCGCTATGCCGGCGCGCGCGGCTACGCGGCGATCCCGCTCGTGACGCGGCCGATCATGCAGGCGGGCGCGGAGATGACGCCGGTGCCGGTGCGCGACCTCGCCGCGCTCTGCATCGTCTCCGACGTCGCGCGCCAGTGGGCGGTGCGCGAGCGCAAGATCCTCGGTGCCGTCGCTGCCATGATCGCCGCGGAGCTCGACGTCAGGCGCCTCCTCGCCGAGTCGCGCGCCGTCGAGGAGGAGCTGCGCCGCCCGCTGCTGCGCGATCCCCTCACCGGGCTCGCCAATCGCGCCCTGTTCCTGGAGCGGCTGACGCACGCCGTCGAGCGCGCGAAGCGCCACAAGGACTTCAAGTTCGCGGTGCTCGCGCTCGACCTCGACCGCTTCAAGCTCGTCAACAACTCGTACGGCACCGACGTCGGCGACGAGGTGCTGAACGCGGTCGCGCGCCGGATCGAGCAGTGCATCCGCGGCGAGGACATGGCCGCCCGCGTCACCGCCGACGAGTACGCGGTCCTGCTCGAGAGCATCAACGACGACTCCGACGGCGGCCGCGTCGCCGAGCGTATCCGCCAGGCGCTGTCGCGCCCCGTCGAGACCACCGAGGGTGACGTCTACACCTCGGCGAGCATCGGCATCGTCCTCAGCACCTCGGGGCTCGAGGCGCCGCAGGTGATACTCCAGCGCGCCGGCATCGCCGTCTCGCGCGCCAAGGCCGCGGGCCGCCGCCGCTACGAGATGTTCGACCGCGCGATGCAGGCGCGCGCGGTGGCGCGACTGCGCACGGAGACCGACCTCCGCCACGCCGTGGAGCGGGGCGAGTTCGAGCTCTACTTCCAGCCGCTCGTGTCGCTCGAGTCGGGACGCATCACCGAGCTCGAGGCGCTGCTTCGCTGGCGCCACCCCGAGCGCGGCATCGTCCCGCCGCTCGAGTTCATCCCGCTCGCCGAGGAGACGGGGCTCATCATCCCGATCGGGAGCTGGGCGCTGGCCGCGGCCTGCCGGCAGATGGTCGAGTGGCAGAAGGAGTTTAAGGTGACCGACGCGAACGGCGAGTCGCCGCTCGCGCTCAGCGTCAACCTGAGCGTGAAGCAGCTCAACCAGCCGGGGTTCGTGAAGCTGGTGAACGACACGGTGCGGGCGGCGGGGATGGACCCGCGCGCGCTCAAGCTCGAGATCACCGAGAGCTTCATGATCGACGACCCCGAGGGAACGCGCGCGACGCTCGAGGAGCTGCGCAACCTCGGCGTCAAGTTGTATCTGGACGACTTCGGGGCGGGGTACTCGTCGCTCGCCTACCTGCACACGCTCCCGCTCGACGCGATCAAGATCGATCGCGGCTTCGTGAGCCGGATGGGGGAGGGCGCGGCGCACTACCAGCTCGTCCACACCATCCGCGACCTCGCCCGCAACATCGGCGTGCTCGCCGTCGCCGAGGGGATCGAGACCCTCTCGCAGCTCAGCGCCCTCAGAGCGTTAGGCTGCGAGTCGGCGCAGGGCTACCTCTTCTCCAAGCCCGTCCCCCCGCTCGAGATCGAGCAGCTCCTGAAGAAGGACCCGCGCTGGTAGCATCCCCGCCGGTGTCAGGCTCGTTGAAATCCGCCGACGCATTTTTCAACGAGCCTGACACCGAATACCGACGACGAGCCCGACACCAGCCGTGATGGATCAGTTGCGGTCGGCGAGCAGGATCGCGCCCAGCGGCGCGCCGCCGCCGGCGGCGTCAACGGCCACCGCGGTGCGGATCTGACCCGCGGTAAGCGTGACGTTGTTGACGTCGATCGCCACCGTCTTCGTCCCCGTCGGCGTGATGCGGACCCGGTAGGTGCCCGCGGGAACCTCGAGGTACGCCGAAGCGGCGCGGAACGGGACGTTCGTCAGCGTGGGCGTCGTCGCCGCGAGGTCCGCGTTGGGCGCGGTGACGTAGATGTCCACGTTCCCCGCCGACGGCGACGCGTGGACGAGCCGAAGCTTGATGTTGCCCGCGGCCGGCGCGGTGAGGTTGTCCTCGAGCACGAGCGGCGCGATGCTCGCGGCGCGGCCGGTGGCGAGCACGGTGTAGGCGCCGCCCGCGGCGAGATTGGCATTGGCGTCGATCACCGTCGTGGTCGTCCCCGCCGCGCGAACCTTGAGGTTCCTCGTGCCGGAGGGAGCCGGGAGGTAGGCCGACGACCCCTTGAACGCGACGTTGTTGAGGGCGAGGGTGTTGTCGAGCAGCACGTCCACGTTGGGCGCGTCCGGCGAGGCGTGGACCACGCGCAGCTGTGCGGTCGCCGCCGGCGCGACCGGGTTGTCGTCGTCGTCGCAGCCGATGGACGAGAGGGCGGCGGCGAAGAGGACGCCGCGGGCGATGTTGAGCAGCATGGTGAGTCTCCCTGTAAGCGCCGTCCGCTCCCGGCGTTCGTTTCCTTCTCGGATGGACCCGCCAGGCGGGGCGGGTCAGGGCCGGTTTGTCCAGCCGCTGTCCAGAGAATATGCAGCTAATGGGCCATTGTCAAGCGCATGTCCAGACAAAGGGCTTGACAGTGGCTGGACAAATTGCGACGTTGATCACATGTCGCCATCCGAATCGGACGCGCAACGCCCCCGCCACCCGATCGCCGTCGTCGCGGAACGGACGGGCCTGTCTCCTGACGTCCTCCGCGTCTGGGAGCGCCGTTATGGGGCGGTTCATCCCACGCGAACCGCGGGTGGTGAGCGGCTCTACTCCGACGCCGACATCCATCGCCTGCGGCTGCTGCACTCGGCAACCTCGGGACGTCGTCGAATCGCGACGGTCGCCGCGCTCACCGACGCCGAGCTGGCGAAGCTCGTCGCCGCCGATACGGTTGAAGTCGCAGCGCGTCCCGCGCGGCGGGACGACGAGCCATCCGAGGCGGCGAAGGCGGCGGTCGACGCCGCGATGGGGCACGTGCGAGATCTCGACGCGGCGGGACTCGATGCAGTGCTTCGTCAGGCCGCGCTGAGGGTGGGGATCTTCCCGTTCCTCGAAACGGTCGCCGCGCCGCTGCTGGCGCGCATCGGCGACGAGTGGCATTCGGGAACGCTGTCGGTCGCCGAGGAGCATCTCGCCTCGGCGGTGGTCGAGCACCTCGCACTGGAGATGACGCGCGCCGGGGCGCACGGCGACGGACCGCGCCTCCTCATCGCGACGCCCGCCGGCGCGCGCCACGTCGTCGGCGCCGCGCTCGTCGGCGCCGCCGCCGCTGCCGAGGGTTGGGACGTCGTCTTCCTCGGCGGCGACGTTCCGGCCGCCGACATTGGCCTCGCCGCGGAGAGCTCGCGCGCGGACGCCGTCGCGCTGAGCGTGGTCTACGCCGAGCGTCTGCCGGACCTCGTTGCCGAGCTGCGAACGGTTCGCGCGCGAGTCCCGCGGCACATTCCGCTGCTCGTCGGCGGCCGCGCCGTGAACGAGGTTGCGGCGGAGCTCGAGGCGGAGGGGATCAGCGTCGGCAGCACCTTCGCCGACCTTCGCGACCTGCTGCCGGCGCGCCGCCCTGCGCCCGGGGGCGGGCGGCGCCGTTAGGCAGGTCCCCCACAGGCCCGACTCCCGATACGTTCTCGCCGGGCCGGTGGGCCGGGTGGCGCTCTGCCGCGGCGGCGGTAGTTTCCGTGGCGTCGCTGGTCACGGAACCCTGACCGCCGCCCAGCGCGGCGCAGGAGCTGGGGGATGCCTCTCGGTCGGAAGGTGCGCTACGGGATGGTCGGTGGTGGCCCGGGCGCGTTCATCGGCGGCGTGCATCGCAGGGCCGCTGCACTGGACGGCGAGATCGAGCTCGTCGCCGGCGCCTTCTCCTCGAGCGCCGAGAAGTCCCGCGCGCACGGGAAGACGCTCTTCCTCGATGAGCGCCGCGCCTACGGCTCCTGGCGCGAGATGGCCGAGCGCGAGGCGAAGCTCCCCGAGGGCGAGCGGATCGACTTCGTCAGCATCGTCACCCCCAACGCATCGCACTTCGAGATCGCGAAGGGGTTTCTCGAGGCCGGGTTCCACGTCGTCTGCGACAAGCCGATGACGACGACGCTCGCCGACGCCGAGGAGCTCTGCCGGATCGTGAAGAAGCGCAAGGCGGTCTTCGCCCTGACGCACAACTACACCGGCTACCCGATGGTGAAGCAGGCGCGCGAGCTCGTGCGCCAGGGGAAGCTCGGCGAGATCAACAAGATCGTCGCCGAGTACCCGCAGGGGTGGCTCGCGGGGGCGAGCGGGATCAACATGTGGCGGCTCGACCCGAAGCAGGCGGGGATCTCGTCGGCCGTAGGGGACATCGGCGTCCACGCCCACAACCTCGCGCGTTATGTCACCGGGCTCGAGATCGAGGCGCTCTGCGCCGACATCACCACCTTCGGCAAGGG
>DATAIS010000095.1:0-18811 GCA_036262535.1 Gemmatimonadaceae bacterium
CGACGCACCGCGCTCGGCGCTGCAGCCGCGGCTCTTTCCGGGCGATGCCGAGAAACGCGCGGTGTCGGCGCTCCTCGGCGACGATGACCGCCCGCTCGTGGCGCTCGCACCCGGCAGCGTCTGGGCGACGAAGCGCTGGCCGTACTATCCCCAGCTCGCAGCCGCCCTTGCGCAGGACGCCCGCGTCACCGTCGTCGGAAGCGCCGCGGATGCGCCGCTGGCGAGAGAGATCGCCTCGAGCGCCGGCGACGTGATCGATGCGACGGGGAAGCTGTCGCTGCTCGCGTCGGCGGAGCTGATCCGCCGCGCGGCGGTGCTCGTGACGAACGACTCCGCCCCGCTGCACCTCGCGTCGGCGACGGGAACGCCGACGGTCGCTATCTTCGGGCCGACGGTGCCGGCGTTCGGGTTCGGGCCGCTCGCCGCGCGCTCGGCGATCGTGGGCGAGGAGCTGCTCGCCTGCCGGCCGTGCAGCAGCCATGGGCCGCAGCGCTGTCCGCTCGGTCACTGGCGCTGCATGCGCGAGACGCTGCCCGGATCGGTCGCGACGATCGTCAGAGGTTTTCTCCCCCTGCCAAGCCTCGCATGAGCCACAGGAAGCCGCGCTACATCGTCGGTGTCGACGTCGGCGGGACCAACATCGTCGTCGGCGCGATGCCGGAGGACGGGAGCACGCGCCACGCACTCCGCTCGCAGCCGACGCACGCCGAGCTGGGCGCCGACGCCGTGGTCGAGCGGATCGTGCAGATGGTGCGCGACGTCATCGAGATCACGATGGTCGAGACGGGGGCGAAGCGCGACCAGTTCATCGGCATCGGCATCGGCGCGCCGGGACCGCTCGATCGCGAGAACGGCATCGTCGTCGTCGCGCCGAACCTGGGCTGGCGGGATTTCCCCCTGCGCGACCGCGTCAGCGCTGGCGTCGGACTCCCGGCGACGCTCGACAACGACGCGAACTGCGCAACGTACGGCGAGTGGTGGATCGGTGCGGCGCGCGGCGGACGCGCCGTCGTCGGCCTCACGATCGGTACGGGAATCGGCGGTGGCCTCGTCTTCGACGGAGAGCTTTACCACGGCGTCTCCGACGTCGCGGGCGAGATCGGCCATACGACCATCGACCTGCACGGCCGCCGCTGCAAGTGCGGCAACTATGGCTGCCTCGAGGCCTACGCGTCGGGGACGAACATCGCCGAACGCGCGCGCGAGCGGCTGAGCGGCGACGGCGAGTCCACCATGCTCAAGCTCGCGGGCGGACAGCTCGAGCGGATCACGGCCGCCACGGTGTACCAGGCCGCGAATGCGGGCGACGAGCTCGCGCTCGACGTGGTGAAGGAGACGGCCGCGTTCCTCGGCGCCGGCGTCGCGAACATCCTCAACGTCTTCAATCCGGACGTCGTCGTGATCGCGGGGGGCGTGACCCAGGCGGGCGACGCGCTTTTCGAGCCGCTCCGCGCCGAGGCGCGGCGGCGCGCCTTCAAGCCGGCGTACGACGCCTGCCGCATCGTGCCCGGCGAGCTCGATGGCGCCGCGGGCGTCGTCGGCGCCGTCGCCACCTTCCGCGCGAGCCACCTCAAGGGCGAGTGAGCGGCGCGGTGCCCCGGAAGAAGCGGCTCGGGGTGATCGGCAGCTTCGTCTGGGACGTCATCCACGGTCGCGACCCGCGCAACGCGCCGGTCGAGGAGTGGGGCGGGATCACCTACGCGCTTGGCGCCCTCGACGCTGCGCTGCCGGAAGACTGGGAGATCGTCCCGGTGATGAAGGTCGGCAGCGACCTCGCGGAGCGTGCTCGCGCGTACCTGCGAACGCTGCGACGGATCGCGCCCGATGCCGCGCTCTATGAAGTGCCGGTCGCGAACAATCGCGTCGAGCTCCGCTACTTCAGCGACCAGCGGCGCAGCGAGGTGCTCACCGGTGGCGTCCCCGGTTGGAGCTGGATCGCGCTCCAGCCGCTGCTGCGCGGCCTCGACGCGCTCTACGTGAACCTGATCAGCGGGTGGGAGCTCGACCTCGAGACCTCGCGACTGGTGCGCCAGGCGTTCCGCGGGCCGATCTACTGCGACCTGCACTCGGTGACGCTCGCGCTCCGCGAGGACGGACTGCGGACGCCGCGGCCGCTCGCCAACGCCGCCGAATGGTGCCGCGCCTTCGATTTCGTGCAGGTGAACGAGGACGAGATGGCGCTGATGGCCAGCGATCCGCTCGCGCTCGCGGCCACCGCGCTCGGCGAGGGCGTTCGGTGTCTGTGCGTGACGCTCGGTCCGCGCGGCGTCGTCTACTTCGTCGCACCCGACTTCAACTCGATCGCGGATGTCGATGCGCGCGCGCCACTTGGGATCACGCGAGGCGCGATTCGAACCGCGCTCGCGCCCGCGGCGCCGACGCGCGATGCAAACGGCGATCCAACGGGATGCGGCGACGTTTGGGGCGCGACCTATTTCTCCAGACTGCTGGCCGGTGATATGTTTGGCGACGCCATCGCCGCCGCGCAGGTCGCGGCCGCGCGCAACTTCGAGCATCGCGGCGCATCGGGTCTCGCCAACTATCTGCGAGGAGAGCTGTCCGGCACGTGACGACCGTCATCAACGTCCCCCCTTCCCTCGACGACGTCACCTTCGAGCAGGTGCTGGAGCAGATCGCCCCCCTTCCGACGGACGAGAAGGTCCTCGTCGACGCACGCCATGCGCGGTGGGCGTCGCCTTTCGGACTGACCGCATTGCTCACGCTCGCACAGTCGCGCGGCGAGCGCGCGGCGTTCGCGCCGCCGGAAGCGGATGAGACGCTCTCGTACTGGTCGCGCACGGGGTTCTTCCGTCATGCCGCCGAGCTGTTCGACATCGTCGGCACCCTGCCCCGTCAGAGGCAGGCCGGCGAGTCGGACGTCCTCCTCGAGATCACGCCGATCGCGAAGAGCGACGACGTGCACGAAGTGGTGGGCCGCATCCAGCAGAAAGCGCAGCACATCCTCACGCGCGAGCTGAACCTCGACGCGAAGGCCACGATGGGCTTCGCGATGACGCTCTCCGAGGCGTGCCAGAACATCGTCGAGCACGCGGGCCGTGGCGGCTGGGTCGCGGTGCAGACCTATCGCTGGACGAAGCGGCTCGGGCGTCGCGTCGTCGTGATCGCGGTCTGCGACGCGGGCATCGGCTTCCGTCAGTCGCTCGAGAGCGCGCCTAACCGCGCGCGCAACGACCGCTGGGACGACGCGATGGCACTGGAGGAGGCGGTGGTGCGCGGCGTGAGCCGCTTTCGCGATCCGGGGCGCGGTCAGGGCCTCGCCGGCGTGCGCCGCTACGTCGGACGCTGGGACGGCAAGCTGTCGGTGCGCAGCGGCACCGCACGGATCGCGATCGTCCCCTCGTGGGACGACGACGTGCCGCTGCACGAGGGCCTCGCCGCGTTTCCAGGCGCGCAGATGCAGATCACCATTCCCGAGCGAGTGAACGGGCGATGATCAACCACATCGACCTGAGCACCGTTCTCCGCCGCACGGTGTGCGACTTGTACTCCAACCTCGTCACGCGCCCGACGGGCCGCGCCGTCCGCACGGCGATCGAGACGCAGCTCGCCGAGCTCGGCGGGCGCACGATCACCGTCATCGACTTCAGCAACGTCGGGTTGCTCGACTTCTCCTGCGCCGACGAGGTCGTCGCGAAGCTGCTCCTTCCCTACTGCGACGACTGTCCGCCGCGCGACGCGTACTTCATCTTCCGTGGCATGACGGAGACGCACCTCGACGCGCTCGAGCACGTGCTCGAGCGGCACCGCCTCGCGCTCGTGCTGCAGCGCGGCGACGGGACGCCGACGCTCGTCGGCGCGGTGTCCGACGCCGAACGCCGAGCGTGGGAGGCGGCGGTCGAGCTGGGAAGCGGCACGCGCGCCGAGATCGCCGCGCGCATGGAACGCCCCGAGGACGAGGCCGAACGTGCGCTCGGCTCGCTCGTGCGCCGGCGACTCATGATGGAGCTCGAGGATCAATGGGTAGCGGTGGGAACCCCCCTCTGAGCGGCGCGCGCGCGACCGACGTCCGCAACCGTCCGCTCCGGGTCGTCGACTATCACGCCACCCGCGCCGGCGACGCCGATCGCGGCCCCGCGATACGGCTGCATCCGGACGATGCGCGGGCGCGTCTCCTCACCGACGGCGAGCTGGCCTGGGTCTACGGCCCGCGACGCCATGACCTCGCGAAGGTCGTGCTCGACGAAGCCCTCACCCGAGGCGACGTCGGCGTGCGCGACGTCGCTGGCGTCGCGGTCGCGGAGATCGTGCGTGTCGTGAAGCCCGACCTCGACGACCGCCGCAGCGCGCGGGCCTGATCGACGTGACCGGGCCGCTCCTCGAGCCCGAGCGGCGCCGCCGCGAGCGGCGCATCAACGCCCGCGTCGCCGACCTGACGATCCCGGAGATGCGGCGTCTGCTCGTCACGACGCTGCTCTCGTCGATCGTCGTCCTGCTCTTCCTCTGGATGGTGCGCGACGTGATCGTCGCCGGGGTGCTCGGTGCGATCATCGGCGTCTATCTCCGGCCGCTCTACGGGCGACTGCTGCGCGGCGTCGGTCAGCCGTCGCTGGCGGCCATCCTTACCGTGACGCTCGTGATCCTGCCCGTCCTCGGGGCACTGCTCTACAGCTATCTGGAGATCCGGGACGTGGCGGCGTACGTGAACACCCATCAGGCGGAGATCACGGCGCAGATCGAGCGGGCGGTGCGTCGGCTGCCCTTCGCGGCCAACGCCGACCTCACCGCGTCCATCGGGCGCTACGTCGCGGCCGCCTCCAACTACGGGACGCGGCTTCCGGGCGCCCTCCGCGAGGCCGTCGTCGAGTTCTCGATCGCGGCGACGATCTTCATCTTCACCGTCATCTACGTGCTGACGCGCGGCGTCGAGCTCACGCAGTGGATCCAGGCGCGCATCCCGCCGCGCTACGCCGAGCTCCGCGCCGCGCTCGAGCGGGCCGTTCGCGGGGTGCTGTATGGCGCGATCTACTCGACGCTGGTCACCCAGGCGCTGAAGTCGGCCATCATCCTCGTGATGAACCTCGCCTTTGGCGTCCCGCTGGCGGCTGTGCTCGCCATCCTCTCCTTCATCATCGGCTTCTTCCCGATCGTCGGCTCGTGGAGCGTGTATGTACCGGTAGCGCTCTGGCTCCTCGTATTCCGTGGCGCAGCGGTCCCCGCGGTCGTCATGCTGACAGTGGGATTCCTCGTCAACACGCTGTTCATCTCGATGTACCTGCGCCCCAAGCTCGCCGCCGATCGCTCGCGCGTCCTGAACTTCTACTGGATGCTCGTCGCGCTCGTCACCGGCGTCTACACCTTCGGACTCGCCGGCATCCTCATCGGACCGGTGCTCATCGGCATGCTCAAGGCGATCATCGACACCGTCTCGGCGAACACCGGCTGGCGCGTCCTCGACGAGGACGCGGACACGGCGGCCGCGGGAGTGACGTCGTGATCCGCTTCACGCACGTCGTGAAGGAGTATCCGCGCACCGGGCTCGCGCTCAACGACGTCAGCCTCGACGTCGCCAAGGGCGAGTTCGTGTTCCTCACCGGTCCGAGCGGCAGCGGGAAGAGCACGATCCTCAAGCTCGTGTACATGGAGGAGCTTCCGACGGCGGGCGAGGTGCGCGTGAGCGGCTCGACCACGTCGGCGCTCAAGCGCGGCGACGTGGCGAAGCTCCGGCGCAAGCTCGGCATCGTCTTCCAGGACTTCCGCCTGCTCGAGGACCGCTCCGCCGAAGCGAACGTCGCCTTCGCCCTCGAGGTCACCGGCGCGCCGCGCGCGCAGATCCCGGCCCGCGTCAGTCGACTGCTGGCCCAGGTCGGGCTCGCGTCGAAGGCGACCGCGTTCCCGCGCGAGCTGTCCGGCGGCGAGCAGCAGCGCGTCGCCATCGCGCGCGCGCTCGTGAATGACCCCTTCGTCCTCATCGCCGACGAGCCGACGGGCAATCTCGACGACCGCGCGACGCGCGGAATCTTCCAGCTCCTGCGCGAGATCAACGCGTCCGGCACGGCCGTGGTGATGGCCACCCACAACCTCGACGTCATCCGGCGCTCCGACTACCGGACGATCGAGATCAATCGTGGCCAGATCGTGTTCGACTCCGCCGAGCAGCGCGGCCTTCCCACCGAGGAAGTGGTCTGATGCGCGCGCTGCGCGAGGCGTTGATCGCCTTCCGGCGAGCGCCCCTCCTCAGCGTTCTCGGCATCGTGACCATCGCCTTCTCGCTCTTCGCGGTTGGACTCTTCGGGCTCGTCGCGACGAACATCCGCGAGACGCTCTCGCGCGTCGAGGAGCGCGTCGAGATTCGCGCGTATGTCGCGGAAGGCACGGCGGCGGAAGCGATCGCCGCCGCGGTCGGCGACATCGGCGACTTCCCGGAAGTGGCGCGAGTGGACTTCGTCTCGCAGGAGGCGGCGCTGAGCCGCGCGCGGCGCGAGCTGCCGGAGTTTCGCGACGTCTACGAAGGAACGTTCCTGCCGGCGTCGATCGACGTCCGCATGCGTCCCGGCTACCGCGATCCCGCTCAGGTGCGTTCGGTCGCGGCGCGGATCCGGACCTACCCGTTCGTTGACGACCTCCAGTACGGGGAGGAGTGGGTCGAGAAGCTCGCGCGCATCCGCAACATCGCGGGTCTCGCCGGGCTCGCCCTCGGACTCGCCTTCGCGGTCGTCGCGATCATGATCATCGGCACGACGATCCGAATGGCGGTGCTCGCGCGGAGCCGCGAGATCTCGATCATGCGCCTCGTCGGCGCGACCGACAGCTTCATTCGCCGCCCCTTCCTCATCGAAGGATTCGTCAAGGGCATCCTCGGTGGCGGGTTCGCCCTGCTGCTCACCTGGCTGGCGAGCCTGCTCATCTCGCGCTACATCGTGCGCACGACGTTCTTCGATCCGTCGCTGGCGACGATCGGCGTCGTGGGTGGCGCGATCATCGGTCTGCTCGGCAGTCTCGTGTCGGTCGGCAGGCACCTGCGTCGGATCTGATGCGCGGGTCGATCGTCGTCGCGGTGGTCGCCGCGGCCCTGCTCGTCCCGGCGACGGCGTGGCCGCAGGGTGCGCAGGCCGCGGAGCAGAAGGTCCGCACCCAGCGCGAAGAGCTCGATCGCATCCGCCGCGAGCGCACGCGTCTCGAGGCACAGATGGCCGAGCTCCAGGGGACGCTGCACGACCTCTCCGAGGAAGTCGCGAACCTCGACAGTCAGGCCGACGCGACGGCACGCGCGGTTCGCTCGCTCGATGCGCAGCTCGACGGAATCGGCGAGGAGGTCACCGGCACGACCGCCGACCTGGTGCGCGCCGAAGACGAGCTCGCGGTCAAGCGCGCCGTGCTGCGTCGCCGGCTCGCCGACATCTACAAGCGCGGTCCGCTCTACACCTACGAGGCGCTGCTTTCAGCCGAGTCGTTCGCCGAGCTCGTCGCGCGGTACAAGTATCTCCACCTGCTCGCGCTCCGCGATCGTGCGCTCGTGCGCCGCGTCGAGGAGCTGCGCAACCAGATCGAGAAGCAGCGCGGGCTGCTCGTCCGGCTGCGCGGCGATCTCGAGATGAGCCGTGCGGAGAAGGCGCAGGAAGAGCAGCGGCTTCGCGCGCTCGAGCAGCAGCGGACGCGCAGCCTGACGGTCGCGCGCCGCAGCGCGCGGCGCACCGAGGCGCGACTCAAGCAGATCGAGCGCGACGAGACTCGCATCACCGGGCTCCTCGCCTCGCTCGAGGCAGCGCGGCGGCGCGCCGAGGAAGCGGCGCGCGCCCGTGGCGCCGCCCGGCCGAGCGCGCCAGCGACGCGCCGCGGCGCCGGCCTCGAGTGGCCGGTCGAGGGGAACCTGCTCTACCGCTTCGGCCGTGTCGTCAACCCGAACAACACGACCACGCGCTGGAACGGGATCGGCATCGGCGCGGCCGCCGGCACGGCGGTGAAGGCCGTGGGTGCGGGCGAGGTCATGGTCGCCGAGACTTTCGGAACGTACGGCCTCACCGTCATCATTCAGCATGCGGGTGGTGACTACTCGGTGTACGGCTCGCTGGCGAGCCTCGGCGTGCGGAAGGGCCAGATCGTCAGTCGCGGTCAGGTCGTCGGGACGGTCGGCACGGCCGATCCGGAGCTTCCCGCGCACCTCCACTTCGAGTTCCGCCCCGAGGGGCGCGCGGCCGATCCGCTCGACTTCCTCAAGGCGACACCGTGAGCGCGGAGCGGGTGCCGAAGCGGTGCGCGATCTGCGGACGCTTCCGGTCGTATGAAACGGAAGACTCGTTCTGCCTCGTCTGCGGCAGCGAAGCGCTCGAAGCGGAGTGCGGCTGCGGGCGCGCGTACGACTTCGCGCTCGAAGAGCGCGAAGAAGTCGACCTCTTCTGCCCGCGCTGCGGGCGGTCGCTCCGCGGGCGGAGCGAAGAGTTCACGGCCTGACGCAGCGCCGCCTCGCGCGGCGCCGCCGGCCGATCTGCTCGGCGCGCACGTCTCCAGCGCAGGCGGCACTCCGGAAGCGCCACCTCGCGCGAGCGCCATCGCCGCGACGGCGATGCAGCTCTTCACGAAGATGGCCAGCCGTTGGGCCGAGCGGGAATGCGCCGACGACGAGCGCGAGCGCTTCCGTGCCGCAGTCGGCAGCACGCCGCTTCGCGCCACCATCGCCCACGACAGCTACCTGATCAACCTCGCCTCGCCCGACCCGGTGCTGCGTGCACGGTCGATCGAGTCGTTCGTCGCCGAACTGCGGCGATGCGAGGCCCTCGGCCTCCAGTACCTCGTGTCGCATCCGGGGAACTACATGGACGACCGCGAGGCTGGAATCGGGCGCAACGCCGACGCGATCAGCGAAGCGCTGATCCGCGTTCCCGGTAACACGGTGCTTTGCCTCGAGACCACCGCCGGCTCGGGGACGTCGCTCGGGTCGAGCTTCGAGGAGCTGGCTGCGATCATCGCGCGCATCGACCCGCGGGTCCGCGGGCGTGTCGGCGTCTGCGTCGACACCTGTCACGTCTACTCCGCGGGCTACGACCTGGCCGGCGACTACGATGGCGTCTGGGGGCGATTCGACGATTCGCTGGGGCGCGACGCGCTGCGCGTCCTGCATCTCAACGACTCGAAGACGCCCTTTGCCTCGCGGCGCGACCGGCACGAGCTGATCGGCGAAGGATCGCTCGGCCAGGTGCCTTTCCAGCGGCTCATGACCGACGAGCGGCTCGCCACGATCCCGAAGGTGATCGAGACGCCGAAGCTGGACGATGCGGAGGCCACCGATCGCCGCATGCTCGAGCGGCTGCGGTCGTATCTGGCGGCGGGGGCCGATCCGCGCTAACGTGGCGGGCACATGCCCCGCCGCCTGACGCTCGTCGCCGCCACCCTCCTCGCGGCGCATCCCCTCGCCGCGCAGCAGCAGGACTCCACGCCCGCACCCCGCGTGCGCATCGAGGGGGTCACGCTCGTCGGCGACTTCGCGGCCGACCTTTCGCCCGAAGCCGCGGCCCGACGGACCCAGTCGCGGATCGCGCTGCGCGACGTCGTCGTCGGCGCGCGGAGCCGCGTCGGCGAGCGTGCCACGGCACTGGTCGAGCTCCGCGCCCGCGATGGGCGCGACCTCGACGTCCCGGCGGCGTACCTCGAGGCGCCGGTCGGCTTCCTCGGCGCCACGCTCCGTGCCGGCCGCCAACCGATCGCCTTCGGACTCGACGCCGGACGCGAGCGCTACATGCTCGAGTTCCCGGAGTATCCGCGCGTCGTCGAGGAGTTCTTCGGCCGAAATGGGGCGCGGGGCACCGGCCTCTCGGCGGCGATCGCGCGCATTCCCGGACTGCCGTTAGGCGTGAGCGGTGCGATCACGGATCGAGCCGGCGAGCGGGTAGACACGCTCTCGCCGCCGGAGCCGGTCGACCAGGGGCTCGCGGGCCTGACGGCGATGGGCCGCGTGACGTGGGCCTGGATGTCGGGGCCGGTCGGGCGCGGTGGGTTCGGCTTCTCGTCGTCGACGGGCAAGCGCGAGCAGCCGATCGTCTGCGTCTACCAGGGCACGATCGGACCAGTGCCCTGCCCGTTCGGGATCAACGCCGCGAACACGCGCCTCACCGTCGTCGGGCTCGACGGCCACTTCAGCGTGGCACGCGTCGACGCCCGCGCCGAGGTCATGCGGCTCATCGTCGGCGCGACGGACCTTCCAACCTTCGAGAACTCGCGCTTCGCCCCGATCTACGCCGGTGTATCCGGCACCTACGACGGCGGCTACGCGTTGCTGCGGGCGCGTCTCGTGCGCGGCTTCGCCGTCGCCGGCCGCGGCGAGTGGCTGCAGAACCCAGCGGTGCGCGGCTATGGCGACGGATGGGCGGGCGGCCTGCTCGAGTGGTCGGCCGGCAGCGCCGCCAGCGTCTACGCCAGCTGGGAGCACCGCTTCGCGAGCGACAGTGCACGCATGCTGCTCGCGACCGCCGAGCGCGACGCACGCGACCGCATCGTGCTCCGCGGCGTCGTGCGGCTCGACGCCCGCGCGCCGTGGTGATTGACGCCCTCCGTCGGGGCGGCTAACCTTAGCCGGGACAGCTAGTTGCATCGTGCGGCGCCTCCGGGCGCCGCGGTAGCGTCGGAGCCGGCGCTCGAGGCCAACGGACCCTCCGGGGACTGCAGCTTTCGGGACCGGCTTCGCATTTTTCGCCAGATGAAACGCGAAGACGCCCTCGATTACCACGCGCGCGGACGGCCCGGAAAGATCGCCGTCGTCCCCACCAAGCCGCTCACCAACCAGCGCGATCTCTCGCTCGCGTACTCCCCCGGAGTCGCTGAGCCCTGCCTCGAGATCAAGAACAATCCCGAGGACGTCTACAAGTACACGGCGAAGGGCAACCTCGTCGCCGTCGTCACCAACGGCACCGCCGTGCTGGGGCTCGGCAACATCGGCGCTGCGGCGGGCAAGCCGGTGATGGAAGGCAAGGGCAACCTCTTCAAGCAGTTCGCAGACCTCGACGTCTTCGACCTCGAGGTCGGATCCGAGAATCCCGACGACGTCATCAAGTTCTGTCAGCTGCTCGAGCCGACGGTCGGCGGGATCAACCTCGAGGACATCAAGTCTCCCGACTGCTTCTACATCGAGGAGACGCTGCGGAGGACGATGAAGATCCCCGTCTTCCACGACGACCAGCACGGCACGGCGATCATCTCCGGCGCGGCACTGCTCAACGCGCTCGAGATCGTCGGCAAGGACATCAGCGACATCCGCATCGTCTTCTCCGGGGCAGGGGCGGCGGCGATCGCGACCGGCGAGCACTACGTCCGGCTCGGGGTCAAGCGCGAGAACATCATCATGTGCGATCGCGCCGGCGTCATCTACGAGGGGCGCGGCGGGGACATGGATCCCTACAAGGCGCGCTTCGCCGGGCGCACGAAGGCGCGCACCATCGCCGACGCGCTCGTCGGCGCCGATGTCTTCGTCGGTCTCTCGGTCGCCGGCGCGATCGACGGCGCGATGGTGAAGATGATGGCGCCCAATCCCATCATCTTCGCCCTCGCCAACCCCGTCCCCGAGATCCTCCCCGACGAGGTCCGTGCGGTACGCGACGACGCCATCATCGCCACCGGACGCAGCGACTACCCGAACCAGGTCAACAACGTCCTCGGATTTCCATTCATCTTCCGCGGCGCGCTCGACGTCCGCGCGACGACGGTGAACGAGGAGATGAAGATGGCGGCGACGCGCGCCCTCGCGCTCCTCGCCAAGCAGGACGTCCCCGACTCGCTCGCCGCGCTCTATGGGACGCGCAGCGTGAAGTTCGGACGCGACTACCTGATTCCCTTCCCCTTCGATCCGCGCGTGCTGCTCTGGGTGGCGCCCGCGGTCGCCTGGGCGGCGGTGGCGAGCGACGTCGCGCGCGAGTTCATCGACCTCGACGCCTATCGCGAGCAGCTCGAGGCGCGGCTCGGCCGCGCGCGGGGGAT
Source organism: Gemmatimonadaceae bacterium (assembly GCA_036262535.1). GTDB lineage: Bacteria > Gemmatimonadota > Gemmatimonadetes > Gemmatimonadales > Gemmatimonadaceae > JABFXC01. The sequence continues at coordinate 11,923 of DATAIS010000095.1, forward strand.
CATGCGCGGTCTCATCAATCGCGCCGTCGCCGATCCGAAGAGCATCGTCTTTCCCGAGGGTGAGAACCCGCGCATCATCCGCGCGGCGCAGATCTGCGTCGACGAAGGGATCGCCCGCCCGATCCTGCTCGGCAAGCGCACCGCGATCGAGGAGTGCGCCGCGCAGTACGGCATCCCCCTCGACGAGATCGCGGTCGAGGATCCGTCCACGTCGGCGCAGCGCGAGACTTATGCGCGCTACCTGTTCGACCGCCGCCAACGGAAGGGTCTCTCGCGCGCCGAGGCGCACCAGCTCCTCTTCAACGCGAACTACTTCGGGAGCTGCATGGTCGCCTGCGGCGACGCCGACGCACTCGTCTCGGGCGTGGGTATGCACTACCCGGAGACCGTGCGGCCCGCGCTCCAGGTCATCGGCGCGCACCCGAAGGCGGAGACGGTGAGCGGCATGTACATGCTCGTCTTCGACAAGAAGGTCGTCTTCTGCGCCGACACGACGGTCAACATCGACCCGAGCGCCGAGCAGCTCGCACAGATCGCCTACGCCGCGAGCCGGATCGTCCGAACCTTCGGCATCGAGCCGAAGAGCGCGATGCTCTCGTACTCGAACTTCGGGGCGGTGCGCCAGCCGGACACCGAGAAGGTAGCCCGTGCGGCGGAGCTGCTCCGGCAGCGCGACCCCTCGATGATGGTGGACGGGGAGATGCAGGCGGACACCGCGCTCTCGGAACGAATGCTGCGAGAGGACTACCCGCACTCCTTCCTCAAGGAGGAGGCGAATGTCCTCATCTTCCCGAACCTCGCCGCTGGCAACATCGCCTACAAGCTGCTGATGCATCTCGGCGGCGCGACGGCCATCGGGCCGATTCTCGTCGGGATGAAGCGCCCGGTGCACGTGCTGGAGCGCGGGGCGGATGTCCAGGACATCGTCAACATGGCCGCGGTGGCCGTGGTGGACGCGCAGGAACGAACCCAACCAGGCGAGGGGCGCGGCTTTCGCGGCGACCCCGCCCAGATGATCTTCGCGAGATTCTAGCAATGGCTACGCAGACGAGGCCGAACGCCGAAATGGTGGAGCGGCAGAGCAGGAAAGGGCTGGAGACGCAGGGACTCGCCCCGACGGGGCGCGTGCACTGGAATCTCCTGCCCCCGGAGCTGGTGGAGCAGGCGGTCCGGCGCGGCGAGGGGACGCTCGCCGACATGGGCCCATTCGTGGCCGTGACCGCCCCCCACACCGGACGGTCGCCGAACGACAAGTTCACCGTCCGCGAGCCGGGCTCGGAAAAGGACGTCGATTGGGGCAAGGTCAACGTCGCGATGGAGCCGGCGAAGTTCGACGCCCTCCTCGCGGACGTGCAGCAGTACCTGAACGGCCTCGACGAGCTGTTCGTCCAGGACCTGTACGCCGGCGCCGAGGCCGCCCACCGGCTGCGCGTCCGCTACGTCACGCCTAACGCGTGGCACGGCCTGTTCGTGCGGAACATGTTCATCCGCCCCGACTTCGCCGAGCTCGCGGCCTTCGAGCCGAACTTCACCGTCCTGCATGCGCCGGAGATGCAGGCCGATCCCGCTCGCCACGGCACGCGAACGGGGACGTTCATCGTCCTCAACTTCGCGCGGCGGATGATCCTCATCGGCGGAACGCGCTACGCCGGGGAGCTCAAGAAGGCGATCTTCACCGTGATGAACTACCTGATGCCGAAGGCGGGGGTGCTCTCGATGCACTGCTCCGCCAACGTCGGCAACGGCGGCGACACGGCGCTCTTCTTCGGGCTCTCGGGCACGGGCAAGACGACGCTGTCCGCGGATCCCGAGCGCGCGCTCATCGGCGACGACGAGCACGGCTGGTCGAAGGACGGGATCTTCAACTACGAGGGGGGCTGCTACGCGAAGGTCATCAACCTCAGCGCGGAGGGCGAGCCCGACATCTACGCCACGACGCAGATGTTCGGCACCGTGCTCGAGAACGTCGTCCTCGACCCGGTGACGCGAAAGGTCCGCTTCGAGGATCAGTCGATCACGGAGAACACGCGCGCGTCGTATCCCCTGCACTACATCCGCAATCACGTGAAGGGGGGCCGCGGCGGGCATCCGAAGAACGTCGTCTTCCTCACCGCGGACGCGTTCGGCGTGCTGCCTCCGATCGCGAAGCTCACGCGCGAACAGGCGATGTACTACTTCCTCTCCGGCTACACGGCGAAGGTGGCGGGCACCGAGCGCGGTGTGACCGAGCCGCAGGCGACCTTCTCGTCGTGCTTCGGCGGTGTCTTCCTCGTCTGGCACCCGACGAAGTACGCCGAGATGCTCGGCCGGCTCATCGACGAGCACGGATCGCGCGTCTGGCTGGTGAACACGGGGTGGACGGGCGGACCGTATGGGACCGGCCACCGCATGAAGCTTCCGCACACTCGCGCGATGGTGCGCGCCGCTCTCGCCGGCGCGCTCGATGGTGCGCGCTACGAGAGCGATCCGCTGTTCGGCCTCGCCGTGCCGGTGGAGGTACCGGGCGTTCCAAAGGAAGTCATGAAGCCGCGCTCGACGTGGCGGGATCCCGCGGCCTACGACGCCCAGGCGAAGAAACTCGCCGAAATGTTCGCGAAGAACTTCGAGAAGTTCGGCGCCAACGTCCCGGAGGCGATCCGGAACGCAGGCCCGAGGGGCTGAGCGTGCACGGGGGCCGACATCGCCCCCGTTGCGCCCCGCCTATTTCTCGTCCGCGTCGCCCGACTTCCCGGCTTCCGGCGGTCGCTCGGGGTCGAACTTCGGCATCTCGCCCGTGTCGAGCCAGGTGATCGTCGACGCGGTCTTCTCGCTGTGCTTCCGCGCTTCGCCGATCGCCTGCATGCGCTGCGACACCCGGAGAGTCGGGTCGATGGCGGCCGTTGGTCTCGGCGTGGGCGCCGCCTGGCGCCGCGCCGCGGTCCCACGACGGCGCCGCAGGACGGTCAGCGTTGCGCCGCCGGCGAAGATGACCCCCACCGCGATCAGCGCGTCGCGCAGGCGGGTGGATGCCGCGGGCGGCTCGAGTGCCCAGGTAATCTCGTGGGCTGCGAGCACGATCCCGGTGTGGAGCGTGCTCCGGCTCATCGCGGGCTCGATCGCGTCCGCCACCACGGTCCTGAGCGCGGCGTCGTACTGAGGCCCCCACCCCGGTGCGATCTCGATTCGCGCCAGCCGGTCATCGACCGAGATGACGATCATGGCCGCGCGATCCGCGCCCGGGCGACCGGCACGCCACGCGTGGAACGTCCGCCGCGAAAACTCCTCGAAGCCGATGTCCGAGTCGTCAGCGTCGTCGAGCGCGCGAATCGTCAGCACGTAGATCGGCATCCTGATTGCCGCCCGGCTCCGCGCGATCGAATCGACGAGGTGCAGCTCACCGCTGTCCAGGACCCCCGCTTGATCGACGACGTAGCGATTCTGTGGCGGGGCCGCGGGGATTCCGGCGGCCGGCGCCTCGGCCTGCAGCGTCATTGTCAGCGCAACGATCCGCCAGATCATGGGGCACCCTCGGGTTTGCGATCCTGAACGGCTTCTAATGAAGACGACCGGGCGCGTGCCGCGTATCCAGCGCGGTTCTGCGCCGGCAGGCGGGGCGGCGCGTTCTCGGGGGTCCCTCGGGTCGGTAGCTTTCGGGATACCATGGCCCGCGCGACCGCGACGATCATCCGCGACCCGCTCTGGAACAACGTCCGGCTCGACGAGAGCGCGATGCGGCTCGTCGACTCGGCGCCCTTCCAGCGGCTGCGCTACGTGCGGCAGCTCGGGCTCGCGCACCTCGTCTACCCCGGAGCGACGCACACCCGCTTCGAGCATGCGCTCGGCACCCACCATCTGGCGCGGGTCGCGCTCGACATGCTCGGCGAGCGGGGCGCCCTCCGTGAGGTGGACCCGCTCGAGCCGGCGCTGGTGCGCGCGGCCGCGCTGCTGCACGACGTCGGACACTATCCGTTCTCCCACGCGCTCGAGGAGATCGGCGCGCCGAATCACGAGGAGGTGGCGCGGCCGCTCATCACCGGCGGCGAGATCGCCGCCGCTTTGCGCGCGACGCTCGGCGACGACGCCCCGCAGCGCATCATCGCCCTCGTCCGCGGCGAGAGCCTGAGCCCCCTCCAGGGGCTCATCTCGGGGTCGCTCGACCTCGACAAGCTCGACTACCTGCGCCGCGACGGCTTCATGTGCGGAGTCCCGTACGGCGAGATCGACGTCGACCGGCTGCTCCACGCGCTCACCGTCGTGACCGACCCCGACACGAAGAGGCCCACCATCGGCGTCGCCGAGAAGGCGCTCTCCGCGCTCGAGTCGCTTCTGTTCGCGAAGTACCAGATGTACCGCAACGTCTACTGGCACCATACGGTTCGCGCCGCGACCGCGCTCTACAAGCGGATCGTCTCCGACGCGCTGGAACGCGGCGCCCTGCGCCCCGAGGAGCTCGCGACCTTCGGCGACGAAGGGCTGCTCTCGGAGCTCCGGCGACGGGCGCCGTCCCCACTGCTCGACGCTCTCGTCGCGAGGCGGCTGCCGAAGCGCACGATCCAGTGCCCGGCGGCTGAGCTCCCGGACGGTGCGGGCGAATGGATCGCGAGCGAGCGCGCGCTCGTCGTCGCGGTGGAGAACCGGCTCACCGAGGAGCTCGAGCTCGGCAAGGGCCAGCTTCTCCTCGACTATCCGGAGAAGACCCAGATGCTCGGTCTCGATCTGCCGGTCGTGCGCCGGAACGGCGAAGTCGTGCGGCTGACGTCGGCGGGGCTCGAGGGAGCGATCCACCTGCCCGCGCTCAGCCGGCAGCTCTACGCGTCGGCGAGGTGGCTCCGGGTGTTCGTGCTCGGCGACGAGGCGCGGGTGCCGCGCGACGCGGTGACGAGGCTGGCCTCCCTCGGCGCAGAGGAGATCCGCGCCCGGCTTTCGTCGGGACGCAGCCTGCTGCGCTGAGCCTGCCTAACGCCCGGGAGCGTCCTTCGCTCGACCGTGCGCTTCGGCGAGCTTGCGCGCGATGCCGCGGTAGAAGACGGCATGCTCCGCCTTCCCCTCCTGCTCCATCGTCACCGCCGCGACTTCGATCGCGTAGAGAATGTTGCCGAGGTAGAGCTCGGCCAGCGCGGCGACCGTCTCCTCACTCATCGTGCGGTCGGTAGGCTGGCGCCTCGACCGTCTGCGCGTCCAGGTGCGGGTCGGCGTCGAGCACGCGCACGCTGACGACGATGGCGGTGATGTTGTCGAGCCCACCGCGGCCATTCGCCTCGGCGATGAGCGAGTCCACGATCCGTGCCGGCTCGACGCGCGCCTGCAGCAGCTGCTGGAGGCGCCGGTCGTCCACCATTCCCGTCAGGCCGTCGCTCGCGACGAGGAAGATGTCGCCGACCTTCGTCTCGCCGGCGAAGGTATCCGGCTCGACGTCGTCGCTCGCCCCCACGCAGCGCGTGATGACGTTGCTGTAGGGGTGATAGCGCGCCTGCTCCGGCGTGAGGAACCCGGCGTCCACCTGTTCCTGCACGTAGGAGTGGTCCTTGGTGAGCTGGCGGAGCGCGCCGTCACGGAGCAGATACACGCGCGAGTCGCCGACCTGGCCGATGAGGTAGCGGCGTCCGGCGATGATGAGCACCGAAGCCGTCGTTCCCATCCCCTGCTTGTCGATCTCGGTGACCGTCCGGTTGTAGATCGCGAGGTTCGCGGCGCGCAGGGCGTCGAGTACGCGATCGCCGGCGCGGCGGTCGTGGAGGTCGCGCAGGGCGGCGAGCTGGTCGCGGAGGAGCTTGACCGCCATCTCCGATGCGACTTCGCCGGCGGCATGGCCGCCCATCCCGTCGGCGACGACGAAGATCCCGCCGCGCTCGTCGGCGGTCGCGTAGAAATTGTCCTCGTTCCCGGCGCGGATCATCCCGACGTCCGAGCGCGCTGCGACGGCGAGCTCCATCAGCGACGACTCCCGAGGAAGAAGAAGATCGCCGCGGCGATGAGAAGGAGGACGACGACCCACACCCATCCCGGCACCCCCGACTTCGCCGGCCCTTCCGGCGGCTCGGCCACGCGCGCGGGACCCGACACCGGACGCGCCGCCTGGTCGGCGCTGAGCCCGCGCATGACGCGCGTCCCGCTCTGGCCTTCGCGCCCCTCGTCCGCGGCAGCGAAGGTCAGGCGCATCGCGCCGAAGCGCAGCGATGCGTGACCCTTCAACGATGCCTCACCGGCGATTCGTTCCCCACCGCACCAGGTGCCATTCGTCGATCCCATGTCCACTACGAACCAGCCCGCCTCGCGTTTCTGGATCTTCGCATGCGAGTCGGAGACGCTGTCGTCGTTCAGCGCGACGTCATTGTGCGCGCCGCGGCCGATGTGGACGAGGGGCGCGCGAATCTCGAAGCGCTTTCCCTTGTTCGGCCCCTCGTTCATCACCTCGAGGGTCGCGAGCAGGGGACGCGTATCGGGCGCCGGAGGGGCGCTGGCGGGAACTCCACCCGACGGCTCGGGAACCGCGGCGGGCGCCTTCGCCGGGGTAGGGGCGGCGGGTGCCGCGGGTGCCCGGGCGACCGGCGGGGCGGCGGGGGCAGGGGGCTCGGCGGGGGCACTCGCTCCGGCGGCCGGCGCGGAAGCTGACGCCGGCGCGGCCGGAGCCGCGGTGTCGGCGTAGAACCGGAACTCCTCGGTGCCGATGCGGAGGACGTCCCCTCGCGCGAGCCGCTGCGTCTTGTTGATCCGCTGCCCGTTCACGAAGACGCCGTTGGTGCTCAGATCGGAGATCAGGTAGCCCTCAGCGCCGGCCGCGAGCTCGGCATGCCGCCGCGAAACCTCGGGCGACGCCACCACGACGTCACAGCCGGCATCGCGGCCTAACGTCAAGCCGGTCGGGCCGACGGTATACTCGCGCCCGTCCACGAGCGAGACGAGCCGCCCG
>DATAIS010000096.1:0-1800 GCA_036262535.1 Gemmatimonadaceae bacterium
GCCGATCAGCAATCCCTCGGACGGCGACGCGAGTCGCACGCGCTCGCGCGAGCGGCCGTCGTCGACGCTGACGGTGAGGGCCCCCGCCACGGCGACGAAGAGCTGCGCGGTGCGATGATGCCCATGGCCGCCGCGCTTCGCGGAGGAAGGCGCACCGTGGATCCAGCGCACGCGCCTCACGTCGAAGGGGATCTCGGTGGCGTTCTCGACGAACGTCAGGCTGCCGCGCTCGTCGGTGCGCGTCGGCAGCTCCACGCGGCGCCAGCCCCTCACGGGCGCCACACGTTGTTCGAGCGATCGATGTCCGGGAAGCTCGACTCCGCATCGATAGTGATCTCGGCGACGCCGGCGGCGTTGGGGACGCGCACCGACGCCGAGGTCGCGCCGGAGAGCCATGCCTCCGCTGGCAGCTCGACCCGGTCGACGGTGCCGTCGCTGCGCCGCACGGAGAGGCGCACCGGCATCGGCGCGGGCCCGCGATTCTCGATCCTGACCGCGAGCGCGTCGCCTTCGCGAGTCACCGCGCCGATGGCCTGATCGAGCGTCGTCGTCTCGTACCACCACGTACGCCAGAACCACGAAAGATCCCGGCCGCTCACGTTCTCGAAGGTGTTGAAGAAGTCCTGCGGCTGCGGGTGCCTGTAGAGCCACCGCCGCCCGTACTCGCGATAGGCGCGCATGAAGAGCGTGTCGCCGAGCAGCGCGCGGAGGGAGACCATGTTCGTCGCCATCTTCTGGTAGCTGGCGACGCCGTACGCCGGCGTCCCCGCGGGATAGAGGTCGCCGTGTCGCATCAGCTCGACCTCGCCGCCCGCGCGCGCGAGGTTGAGGTACGACGTCCGCACCAGCGACTCGAGATCGTAGCCGCGGAAGAACTCGCGCATGGCCTGCGCCTGGTTGAAGCGCGTCAGCCCTTCGTCCTGCCAGGCGAAGCGCTTCTCATCCGAGCCAACCTGCATCGGGAACCACATGTGCGCGATCTCGTGCACGGTCACCGAGTAGAGCGAGAGCGTGTCCCGGCGTCCGCCGATGCAGGTCATCATCGGGTATTCCATTCCGCTGCAGCTGACTAGGCCGTCCACCGCCGTCATGTGCGGGTACGGATACGGCCAGAGGTAGCGGGAGAGGAACTCGACCGAGTGCTGGGCGTAGCGAATGGACTTGTCCCACGCCCAGACCGCGCGCTCGGGGCGCCAGAACGTCTGGACGAGCGCGGTGTCGGCGCGGCCGTCGCCATCGCGGTCGCCGACGACGGCGGCGGCAGCATCCCAGAGGTATTTCTCGCTCGCGCCGAACGCGAAATCCCGGACATTCTGCGCGGTAAACCGCCAGGTGAGTGTACCATTCGCCGTGCCCGCGGTCGCCTGGCCCAGGAAGCCACGCTCGTCGAAGCCCACGATGCGCACCGGATCGCGTGATCGGCGCGCGCGGGCGAGCCGTTCGCGACTGCGCGTGCTCAGCACCAACCCCTCGTTCTGCAACGCGCCCGTCGCCGCAACGAGCCAGCCCGTTGGCGCGGTGATGCTGACGTCGTAGTCACCGTAGCCCATGTAGAACTCGGCGTTCCCGAGGTACTGATCCATCTGCCAGCCATTGACGTCGTCGTAGACGGCGACCTGCGGATACCAGTAGGCCAGGTAATAGATCTGCCCGTCCTGCCCCATCCGCGGCGCACCGTCAGGCGGCACCTCGAAGCTCCACGCCGCCTCGATGTCGAGGCTGTCGCCGGGAAGCATCGGTCGCGGAAGCCGGAGCGTCGCGATGGTGCCCTCGATCGAGTAGCCGGGTGACGTCTCGCGC
>DATAIS010000097.1:0-2257 GCA_036262535.1 Gemmatimonadaceae bacterium
CCGAGTCCGATCGAATCGTGGGTGTAGACGTAGATCACCTGCTGCTCCATGAATGCGGCGAGCCGGATCGGCGGGCGCATGTAGTCGGAGAAGACGAGGAACGTCCCGCCGTACGGGATGATGCCACCGTGCAGCGCCATCCCGTTCATGATCGCGCCCATCCCGTGCTCGCGGATCCCGAAGTGGAAGTTGCGGCCACCGGGCGTGCCGGGAGCAAAGGTCTCTTCCTTCTTCAGCAGCGTGTTGTTCGAGGGTGCGAGGTCCGCCGAGCCACCGATCAGCTCCGGGATCACCGCGGCGAGCGCATTGAGCACCGTCCCGGACGCGGCGCGGCTGGCGACGGCGCCGTTCTCGGCGGTGAAGTTGGGCAGTGCCTTCTCCCATCCGTCGGGAAGCCGGCCGGCGAGCCGACGCTCGAGCTCCGACGCCTCGGCGGGGAACGCCGAGCGGTAGTCGGCGAACGCGTGCTCCCACGTCGCCTGGAGCGCTTCGCCCTTCTCACGCGTGACGCGGCAGTGGTCGATCGCTTCCTGCGGCACCCAGAACGGCTCGAGCGACGGCCAGCCGAGGTTCTGCTTCGTCAGCCGGACTTCTTCTTCGCCGAGCGGCTCGCCGTGCGCCTTGGCCGTGTCGACGCGATTCGGCGAGCCGTAGCCGATGTGCGTGCGGCAGACGACGAGCGTCGGGCGGTCGGTGACGCGCTTCGCCTCGGCGACGGCATGGTCGATCGCGCCCAGGTCGTTGATGTCGGCGATGTGGAGGACGTGCCAGCCGTAGCCCTCGAAGCGCTTCGCCGTGTCGTCGGTGAAGGTGAGGTCGGTCGAGCCGTCGATGGTGATGCGGTTGTCGTCGTAGAAGCCGATCAGCTTCCCGAGCCGGAAGTGTCCCGCGAACGACGCCGCCTCGTGCGACACGCCCTCCATCAGGTCGCCGTCGCTGCAGATGAAGTACGTGTAGTGGTCGACGACCGGATGACCCTGCCGGTTGTAGCGCGAGGCGAGGTGCGCCTCGGCGACCGCCATGCCGACCGCGTTGCCGACGCCCTGGCCTAACGGTCCGGTCGTCGTCTCGACGCCGGGGGTATAGCCGAACTCGGGGTGGCCCGGCGTCCGGCTCTCCCACTGGCGGAACTGCTTCAGGTCGTCGAGCGAGACGTCGTAGCCCGTCAGGTAGAGCGTGCTGTAGAGCAGCATCGACGCGTGGCCGCAGGAGAGGACGAAGCGGTCGCGGTTGGCCCAGCGCGGATTCGCGGGGTTGTGGCGCATGTGCCGCGTGAAGAGCGCGTAGGCGAGCGGCGCGAGGGCCATCGGCGTGCCGGGATGTCCGGACTCCGCCTTCTGCACCGCATCCATGGAGAGGGTGCGGATGGTGTTGATCGCAAGGAGGTCGAGCGCGTCGGCGGACCGTGCGGTCGCGCGCGCGGGAGAGGCGGTGGATGCAGCCACGTGATGCTCCGGTGGGGAAGGACGAATCGCCGAAAGCTAGCCGAACATCGAGGGCGAATCCATTCGCCGATGCCTCCTCCTGTGCAAGACCGCGTGTGCAAGTGCGTCCCGAGTCCAGCGCCGGCAAAAGGGCCGGCATCACTCACGGAGGATTCGATGCGCACCACCGCGGTTCATCTCACGCTGCCGCTGCTTCTCCTCGCGGCGCTCCCGGCTCGCGCGCCGCTGACGCAGCCGCGCCATCAGGTCGTCGTCGTCGGACGGGTCACCGACTCGACGAGCGGGGCAGCGATCGGCCTCGTCGCCGTCAACGCCAATGGGTCCGGGGCGCCCACCGACGCCGACGGACGATTCAGCTTCACGACATCGGTCAAGCTGCTCCCCGAGACGCTTCTCGTCCGGGCGCGCCGCATCGGCTACCAGCCGGTGGACCGCAAGGTCGTGGCGATGAGCGACACGGTGCACGTGACGATCTCGATGTCACCGGCGCCGACGATGCTTCAGGAACAGGTCGTCGTCGCCGGCCAGGCTCTCAAGCGGAGCGAGGTGGTCGGCGCAACGACCGCACCCATCCCGACGATCGTGCTGCGCGGACTGGCCTCGCGCGACGCGCTCGCGCGCGTCGAACGTCGCCACGACGGCTACGCGACTCTCGATACGAGCGCAGTCGACGACGCATGCATCGCGGCAGCCACGTGCCCCGGCAACACCGAAGCCTATGACCCGATCGCCGAGAATCCCTTCCTCTCGGTGCGCAGCGCCCCGCGCTCGACCTTCTCGATCGACGTCGACCGTGCGTCCTACAGCAACGT
>DATAIS010000098.1:0-1542 GCA_036262535.1 Gemmatimonadaceae bacterium
TGGATCGGCGCCGACGCGACCGCGTCGCGCTCGACGTGGACCACCGCGCCGTCGACGTGGAGCGCCATGTTGAGCGCCGCGAACGCGTTGCGCTCGGGCGGCACGATCTTCCCGAGGTGCGCCTTGACGACGTCTTCCAGCTCGTCGACCGCGCGCGCGAAGGGGAGAACGGTGACCCCGGCCGACTGGGCGCCGGCGCTGGAGAGCGACTCGTCATACCGGCCGTTCACGAAGACGAGCGTCGTCCACGCCTGCTGGCCGAAGGTGAAGGGCGCGATCGCGGCCGCCTCCACCTCGCCTCCCGGCTCGCTGAGCGCGCGGACGTCGAGCTCGGCGATCGGGGCAGTGCTCGTATACTTCCAGTCCTCGTCGCGCGTCGACGGGAAGCCGACCGCCTCGAAGCGGTCGGCACCCTGCTCGCGGAGCTTGCGCAGCCAGCGCGGCTCGCCGTCGCGGGAGGCGGCGGCGCGAACGTCTTCCAGGAACGCCGAACCCGTCACGCCGCGGCTCCCTGCACCCAATCGTAGCCCTTCGCCTCGAGCTCGAGGGCGAGGTCCTTCGTCCCGGACTTCACGATCCGGCCGCCGGCCAGGACGTGGACGAAGTCGGGGACGATGTAGTTGAGCAGCCGCTGGTAATGCGTGACGAGGATCGTCGCGTTGTCCTTGCGGCGGAGCGTGTTGACGCCGTCGGCGACGACGCGCAGCGCGTCGATGTCGAGCCCGGAGTCGGTCTCGTCGAGGATCGCGAGCTTCGGCTCGAGCACCGCCATCTGGAGGATCTCGTTGCGCTTCTTCTCGCCGCCCGAGAAGCCCGCGTTCACCGAGCGATTGAGCATCGCCGGATCCATGTCCACGAGCTTGAGCTTCTGCTCCATCACGTCGAGGAAGTCCATCGGATCGACCTCCTCCTCGCCGCGCGCCTTGCGGATCTCGTTGTACGCGGTGCGGAGGAAGTAGGCGTTCGAGACGCCCGGGATCTCGACCGGATACTGGAAGGCGAGGAAGAGCCCCTTCTGCGCCCGCTCCTCCGGATCCATCTCCAGCACGTCCTCACCGTTGAAGGTGATCGTCCCGCCCGTCACCTCGTACGCCGGATGCCCCGCGAGCACCTGGGCGAGCGTGCTCTTCCCCGACCCGTTGGGCCCCATGACGGCATGCACCTCACCGGGGTTCACTGTCAGGTCGATTCCCTTCAGGATTTCCTTATCGCCAGCCTTGGCGCGCAGTTCTCTGATTTCGAGCATTACTCCATTCCTATCGTTTGGCTGTTAGCGATTAGCTCTTAGCGTTCAGCAACGGCGTCAACCGCAGTTGCTCGACGCTAACAGCTAAGAGCTAATAGCCGTCTTATCCGACACTTCCTTCCAACGTGATCCCCAGCAGTTGCTGCGCTTCCAGCGCGAACTCCATCGGCAGCTCCTTGAAGACCTCCTTGCAGAAGCCGCTCACGATCATCGAGACCGCCTGCTCGGCGCTCATGCCGCGCTGCTTCAGGTAGAAGATCTGGTCCTCGCCGATCTTCGACGTCGACGCCTCGTGC
>DATAIS010000099.1:0-2838 GCA_036262535.1 Gemmatimonadaceae bacterium
CTCGCCGAGCGCACCTACGCCGTCCCGGGTCTCGCCGACAGCGTGCTCGCACGCTCGCCGCCGCGCAACGTGCGCCCCAAGTCCGCGGATCTCGTGGCGCTGCTCCAGACGGGTGCGCTCGACTACGCGTTGGTCTACCAGTCGAGCGCGCGCAACGCGGGGCTGCGCTGGCTCGAGCTGCCCGCGGCGATGAACCTCGGCGACGATTCCAGCGCCGCGATCTACGCGACCGCGTCGGTGCGCATCCCGGGGCGCACGCGCGGCGACACGGTCGTGGTCACCGGCACGCCGATCCGCTACGCGCTCTCCATCCCCGTTGCGGCGGAGAACGCCACGAGCGCCGAGGCGCTGGTCGTCTTCCTCATCACTCGACGCGGGCGCGCCATTCTCAGGGCGTCGGGGCTCGACGTCGACGTCGCGCCGCTCGTCGTCGGCGAAGGGGCGCCGCGGGAAGTGCGCGACGCGCTCGTCGCGCGGACCGTCCGTGCCGACACCGCGCACTGAGGCGGGTCGGGCGCGCCGCGCCTCCTTCGCGTCGATCGTCGCTGCGCTCGCCGCTTCGATCCTCCTGCTCTTTCTCGCCCTCCCGACCGGATCGCTCGTGGCATCCGGCGGTGCCGCGGGCGCGTCCGGACTGCTGCACGACCGCGAGCTTCGCGGTGCGATCGCGCTCAGTGCCATCGCCGCCACGATCGCGACAGCCATCGTCGCGCTCCTCGGGACGCCCCTCGCGTGGCTTCTCGCGCGTCGCCGCTTTCGTGGCCGCGCACTGGTCGAGGCGGTCCTCGACCTGCCGCTGCTCATCCCGCATCCCGTCGCCGGCCTCGCGCTCCTCCTCCTCTTCGCGCGCGACGCGCCGCTCGGCGGGGCCCTCTTCGCGATCGGGCTGCGCGTCATCGGCACGCCGGTGGGAATCGTCGCCGCGATGGCGTTCGTCGCCGCGCCCCTCTTCGTGAGCGCGGCGCGCGAGGCGATCGCACGCGTCGACGTCCGCTACGAGCATGTCGCACGAACGCTCGGCGACAACGGCTGGCGTGCCTTCCGGCGCGTGACGCTTCCGCTCGCGGGCCGCGGGATGCTCGCCGGCGCGGTGGTGACGTGGGCGCGCGCGGTGAGCGAGTTCGGCGCGATCGTCATCATCGCCTACCACCCGCGCGTTGCGAGCGTGCTCGCCTACGACCGATTCACGTCGTTCGGAATCGCCGAGGCGCTGCCCGTGGCCGCGGCGCTCGTGATCGTCGCGCTCGTGCCGCTCGTCGTGCTGCGCGCGCTGCGCGTGGAGCGCGCCGCGTGATCCGGGTGCGCGCGCTCCACGCGGGCGCCGGCGATTTCATGCTGCGCTACGTCTCGCTCGACGTGGACGAGGGCGAGTACGCCGTGGTGCTCGGCGCCGCCGGGGCAGGGAAGACCACGCTGCTCGAGGCGATCGCCGGGATCCGCCGCGCCACGGGCGGCACGATCGCGATCGGCGGGCGCGACATCACCTGGCATCCGCCCGAGACACGCGGCGTCGCGATGGTGTACCAGCACGATTACCTCTTCCCTCACCTCGACGCCGGCGCCAACGTCGCCTACGGAGCGCGGAGCCCGGACGACGCCCGCGTCGCGGCGGAGATGACCGGCACGACGCACCTTCTCGCGCGCGACGTCCGCTCGCTGAGCGGCGGCGAGCGCCAGCTCGTCGCCCTCGCCCGCGCGCTCGCAACGCGCGCGGGCGTCCTCCTCCTCGACGAGCCCTTCGGTGCGCTCGACCCGCCACGCCGCGCCTCGATGCGGCGCACGCTGCGCGACATCCAGCGCCGCGAGAAGCTCACCGTGGTGCACGTCACCCACGACGTCGCCGAAGCGGCCCTCCTCGCCGATCGCATCGCCCTTCTCGACGAGGGCGCGCTCCTCCAGACGGGACTGGCGCCCGACGTCTTCGCGCACCCCGTGTCTGCGCGCGCCGCCGAGCTGCTCGGCGCGGAGAACGTCTTCGCCGGTACGGTGGTCGCGCGCGGCGACGGACTGGTCGAGTTCCGTACCGGGTCGCTCATCCTGCACGCGCTCGCCGACGAATCCCCCGCCGAACCGACCCACGCCGTCGTCCACGCCGGGGAGATCGTGATCGCCCGCGAAGCCGCGCGCAGCTCGGCGAGGAACGCGGTCGTCGCGCGCGTCTCGTCGGTGACATCGAATGGCGCGCTCGCGCGCATCGAGATGGAAGCGTCAGGCACCCCGCTCGTCGCGTCGATCACCGCCAGCTCCGCGCGCGAGCTCGCGCTCCGCGAGGGCGACGAGATCCACGCCAGCTGGAAAGCAACCGCCGTGAGGCTGTGCTAGCCCGTCATCCCTCGCGAGCGCAGCGAGCGGGACCTAATCTCACTGGGCTAGGGATGGGGAGCGGGGAGCTGAAGAGAACCGCAATCGGGAGCTGGACAGGGAGGCTCCGAGGGGGATCGGAATCGGGAGGTGGGAGGAGAGTATGCGCGACTGCGCGCCCGCGGGATGACAGGGAGCGCACGGGCTGAGCCGTGGCCCGCCGGTTGCGACACTGGGTCGGGAACACTACGGAGGTTGCCATGGCGGTGCGGGAGTTCCGGGATTCGAAGGGCGTCGACTGGCGCGCATGGGACATCACCCCGGAGTCGATTCATCCGCTGACGCGCGCCGAGGACTACCTCGACGACTGCTACCGCGACGGGTGGGTCGTGTTCGAGTCGACCGACGGGCAGGACCGGCGGCGACTCTGTCCCCCGCCGTCTGGCTGGTCGGAGTTCTCGACCGCGGAGCTCGAGGACATGCTCGCCCGGGCGGACGTGGTCAGGCGCGGATCGTCCGGCCGCAAGACGTCCGACG
>DATAIS010000100.1:0-23585 GCA_036262535.1 Gemmatimonadaceae bacterium
AGGTAGGTGAAGACCTGCGTCGTCTCGCCGAGCGTCGAGAGGAAGTCGGACTGGTTGCGGATCGTGAAGTCGTCGTCGCGGCCGGGACGCAGCTTGTGCTCGCGGCGGATTACGCGCTGGATCTCGGCCATCGCCTGGGGGATCTCCGCCTCCGTCCGCGCGAGGACGTTGATGCTGCGCAGCCGGTCGCTGCCGAAGGAGCGGAAGCGCGCCGTGCTGAGCGGGATGAGCACCTGGTCGTCGGGATTCTGGAAGCCGCCCGTTTGTCCCTTCGACGCGAGAACGCCGACCACCGTGTACTGCATGCCGCCGATGCGGATCGGCGCGCCGACCGCGGCCTCGGCGTCGGTGAGACCGAGGTTCGCCGGCACCGCCGCTCCCAACACCGCGACCCGCTCATGCGCGCGATCCTCGGCCTCGGTGAACATCCGCCCCGACGACATCGTGTACTTGCGGACCTCGGGGTAGTTCGACGTCGTGCCTATGATCGAGGTGTTGGTGTTCCGGTTCGCGTACTGCACCTGCATCTGGCGCTGCATCTCCGGCTGCACGGCCGTGATGTAGTCGCTGCTGCGGTTGGCGAGCGCGTCGGCGTCGTCCATCGTCAGGCGGGCGCGGTCGGCGTCGCCGGCGACGCCGCGGTTGAAGACCTGCCCGGGAATGACGGTGAGGAGCGTCGTGCCTAACGCCGAGATGCGGCGGTTCACCGATTCCTGGGCGCCTCGTCCGAGCGCCACCATCGCC
Organism: Gemmatimonadaceae bacterium; assembly: GCA_036262535.1. Taxonomy (GTDB): domain Bacteria; phylum Gemmatimonadota; class Gemmatimonadetes; order Gemmatimonadales; family Gemmatimonadaceae; genus JABFXC01. The sequence goes on from DATAIS010000100.1 coordinate 745, forward strand.
ACCACCGCCGCGACGCCGATGACGACGCCGAGCATCGTGAGGATGGAGCGCAGCTTGTTGGCGCGCAGCGCGCCGAGCGCGACCTGGATCGTCTCGCCGAGTAGCATCTTATGGGCGCCTCCCCGCTCCGCCGCCGCCGGGCGTGCCCGTGCCGCCGGTGAGCGGCCCCGACTGCATGCTGCGGATGCGGCTGTTCTGGTCAGCGCGCTGCTGCTGGAGGACCGCCGAGCCGAGGAGCGCGACCTCGTCTCCCTCCTTCAGGCCGTCCACGACTTCGGTGTAGTCGAAGTCCGTCACTCCCGCGCGGATCGCGCGCGGCGCGAAGCTGTCGCCGTTCTTCACGAAGACGACGCTCGCGTTCCGCCCCGCCGCTCCCCCCGCCGCGCCACCACCGCCTAACGGCAGCTGGACGCCGGCGTCGCCCTGCCGCGGCGCCGCCGGGACGCCGTTGCCGCCGGTAGTGCCGTCGCGCGAGCGGCGGCCGGTCCGTCCGCTCGGCGACGCGCCCTGGCCGTTGGTGCCAGGCATCGCACCGTTCTGCGCGCTCCCGTTGGCGACCTCGCCGGCAGCGCTGTCGGTGCGGCGCGCGCCGGTCGCACCGCCGCGAGCGGCCGCGATCTGGTTCCGGACCTCGGTCTGCACGGCGTCCGGATCGAGTCCCAGCGCGCGCGCCACCGTCGGCACCTCGCGCATCGTCCGGATCGCGTCGGCCGGAACCGCGAGCACGCCGTCGCGCTGCTCGACGAGCATCGTCACCTGGCCGTTCATCCCCGGCATGAGCTCACGGTTGCTGTTGTCGAGCGAGATCAGCACCGGGAACATCGTCACGCTCTGCTGCACTACCGCCTGTGGCTCCACCTTCTCGACGGTCCCGCGAAAGCGCTGATTCGGGAACGCGTCCACGACCACCGTCGCCGGCTGGCCGGGATGCACGTTGCCGATGTCGGTCTCGTTCACGAGCGTGCGCATCCGCACGCGGCTCAGGTCCGCCATCCTGAGGATCGTCGTGCCGCCGCTCGGCCCCGACGTCGCCGAGGTGATGACCATGCCCCGGGAGATCGGCTTCTCGATGATCGTCCCCGCGATCGGGGCACGCACGGTCGCGTCCTCGAGACGCTGGCGCGCGAGGTCGGCGTCGGTGCGCGCCTTCACGACCGAGGCCTGCGAGTTCGCGTAGTCGAGCACCGCCGTCTCGTGCTCCTGCGCGGTGATGACCTCCTGCGCGAAGAGCTCGTCGGCGCGCTTCTTCTGCGCGGCCGAGACGTCGAGCTTGGCCTGCGCGGCGCGGAGCGCGGCGACCGTCTGGTCGTAGTTGTTCTTCACGTCGCGCGTGTCGATCTGCACGAGGAGCTGGCCGGCGGTGACCATCGAGCCGACGTCGACGGGCATCGACGTCACCTGACCCGACGCCTTCGACTTCACCTCGACGATGTCGATCGGCTCGACGGTGCCCGTCGCCTCGGCGTTCACGGTGATGTCGCGGCGCTCGACCTTCGCCGTCTCGATCGGGACGGTTTGATCGTTCTTCTTGCCGCAGGCAGCGACGGAGATCACGAGCGCTGCGGCGAGCGCGAAACGACGACGGAATACCATGGCGGAGGAATCGATGGAGTTGATGCGGAGCGCGCTCATCGCGACACCTCCGCCAGCGGACGGCCGATGAGTGCCTCGAGCTGCGCGCGCGCGACGCGGGCGTCGAGGCGTGCCTGGATGAGCGCGCTCTCCGCCTCGCGGAGCTGCGTCTGCGACGTCAGCACGTCGAGCAGGGTCGACGCGCCCGCCTGATAGCGCTGCTGCTGCACGCGCAGGTCTTCGCGGCCCGCGAACACGGAGAGCTGCCCCACCTCGACGCGCGTCTGCGCGGTGCGCAGCTGGTCGAGGTTCTGGACCAGCGTCTGGCGCGCGAGCAGCTCCGCGTCGCGAAGCGCCGCCTGGGCGTTGTCCTCGGCGACGTCGGCTTGAACCACCGTCTGCTCGCGCTGGAAGCCGTTGAAGAGCGGGTAGGAGACGCGGAAGTCGAGCTGGCCCCTGTAGCGGTACTGCTGGTCACCGAGACCGAATCGCTGGTCGATCCCGGACCCGTTGCGCGAGTACGTCGCTGTGAGGGTGGGGAGGTAGGCACCTGTTGCAGCGCGACGTGTCGCGCGTGCCGCCTCGAGATTTGCGCGAGCCTGCCTTACGGCTGGCCCCTCCAGGGCGAGGCGCGAGAGGCGACCGGTGTCGAGCATCGCCTCGCCGAGCGGCGCCAGGGTAGAGTCGCCGGGTGCAGCGGTGACGGTGCGATCGGAGCCGATCAGTCGCGACAGGGTGGCGTCGGCTCCGCGGAGCGCGGTCTGTGCCTGAAGCAGCGCGAGCTGCGCGTTCCCGACCTGAATGAGCGACCGCAGGGAGTCCGATTTCGTCGCGACGCCCGCGCGCACGCGCGTCGCCGAGAAACGGAGCTGCTGCTGCGCCTGCTCGAGCTGCGCTCGTGCGGCTGCTTCGGATTCGCGCGCGGCGAGCGCATTGAAGTACTGCTGGCTCACGTTGAGCGCCACCTGAAACTCCTGAGTCACCTGCAATGCCTCGGCGGCACTCACAGTCGCACGAGCGCTGCTCAGGTCGTAGAGCCTGCGCCCTTCGAAGAGCGTCGCATTGAACGTCAGCCCGGCGTTGTATGTGGTCGGTCCGGTGAGTTGCTCGCCGGTCCGCGGATCGAAACTCGTCGTCGGCTGATCATTCCACTGACGCGTCCGCCCTGCAGTGATCGTGAGGTTGGGAATGAACGCACCGTACGCGGAACGGACCGCCGCGCGGCTCGTTCTCTCGGTCCCGCGTGCCTGGATGGCCGCGGGCGAGTTCCGGCGGGCGAGGTCGATCGCTTCGTCGAGCGAGATCGGAATGGCGGAGTCGGCGGCGACCTGCGCCTCGAGGGGCGCGGCGGCGAACAACGCGAAGGCAATGGCTGTGATTCGCTTCATGAACCTTCTACTCCTGACCCCGCGCGAACGCTGGGTACGTGCGGCCGCCAACGGCGGGAGATCTGCGATCTCGCGCATCTTCGCGTTCGTGTAAGGCGGATCACCATCGCAGCAGGCTGATGACGATGTCCGCTATGCGGCCCGCGTTGCGGCGCGACTCATGCGCTTTGACGCCGTGCGACTGGAAGGTGGTGAGGACAAGGAGGTACCCGATGCCCTTTTCTACTCTTGTGGGCCAATTCTCGGTACGGGGCCGATCATGGCCCAGACAACTGGAGGCAGAACAGAGTAGCAGGAGGCGGGACCGATGTACCGGACATTTTTTGCGGCGCTCGTCGCCGTGCCAACGCTGGTAGCCTGCGCGCACCGGCCACAGTCATTCGAGACCCTCGCACCGGAAAGCGCTTCTCAGGCCAGTTCGGTGCGCCCGGACGTGCCGCGCGGCACCACGGCCAGTCGCCGCGCGTATCTCACCGCGCTCGAGGGGATCGCCCTCACGCCGAAGCAGTGGAGCCGGCTCGACCAGATCCGCGAAAAGTACCGGATCAGGGTCCAGTCGCTCGACCCCCACACCAGCGCCGAAAACCAGGAGCTGGCGATGCAGCTGATGCGCTCCCAGCTCGACGAGGTGCGTGCCCTGCTCACCCCCGAGCAGCGGCCGGTCTTCGACAGGAACCTCGAGGCGATTCGCAATCGCGGCCCGCGGCGCGGGCTCGCGCGCGCGGACCGTTAGGCGTCAGAAGGGCGGACCGCCCCTCCGGCCGCGACGATCGCCCGGTCCCCCCGGCGCGCGAGCGCGGAACTTCTGTACCTGCTCCGGCGTGAGCACGGCCTCGATCTGCCTCCGCGTCGCCTCGGCGGCGGCGCGGAGCTGCGGCTCGAGCACGGCGCGCAGCGAATCCATGTGCGGGCGCTGCCGCTCCATGATCGTGTCGATCCTGGCGGCCTGCTGCGGCGTGAGGTCGAGGTCCGCGATCATGCGCTCGCGGAAGCGCTTCCGGGCCTCGAGGGTGTCGGCGGGACGGCCACCACGGCCGCCGCGGCCGAACTCGCCGCGGGGCCCGCGACGCATCTCGCCGTGACGCGACAGCACGCGCCGCTCGAGCGCGATGCCGGTGGCGACGCCCGCGGCGCCGACGAGCAGCAGGACGAGCGCCGCGACCCACATCGCGCGGTTCCGGCTCACGCGCACGGCCGGCGCGTCGGCAGGGGTGCGCTCCATCTCGCTCACCGCGACACTCCGGCGGTGCCGGCGACGGTCCAGATGGTGTCCGACGCCAGCGCGCCGAGCGCGTCGTGCCCCGGAATCGCCGACACGACCGCTTCGGCGAGCGGAAGCGGTGCCTCGTCGGCCGACGCCTCGGTCGGCGCGAGCATCGCCAGCGCGATCCCGGCCGCGGCCGCGACCACCCCGATGGGGCCGGCGACGCGCGACCAGCGCGCCGTCTGCTCCCACCACGTGAAGGGACGCGCACGACGGAGTACGGCGAGCCGGAAGGCGCTCGCCGCCACGATCCGCCGCGCGAGCGCGTCCTCCGCCGCCTCGTCGAGACGCGTGCCGCCCATCGCCTCGCGCAACGCGCCGGCGAGCATCGGGTCCCGGTCCTTGTCGTCGTGCTCCATCATCGTCCCTCCTCCGGCCGTAGCGGCGCCAGCACCGTCCGCAACGCCTTTCGCGCCTCGTGGAGGTGCCACCGCACCGTCCCGTCGGCCATGCCTAACGCTCCGGCGATCTCGGCGCTCGTCCAGCCGTCGATCTCGGCGAGCTGGACGATCGTCTGTTGCCGCTCGGGCAGCGTCGACACCGCCTCTCGGAGCGCGTCGCGCAGCTCCCCCCGTTCCGCCGCCCGCTGGGGCGACTCTCCCCCACCCACCATCTCCTCGTGCAGGCCCGCCGTCGTGCGCAGCCTGATCGACTTCTTCGCGTTCAGCCCCCGGTTGGTGAGGATGCGGTAGAACCAGGGCGCGAAGGGCCGCGAGGCATCGAAGCGGTCGAGCCGGTCGAGCGCCTGGATGAACGCGTCCTGCACCAGGTCCTCCGCATCCTCCTTGTTGCCAAGCAGCCGGCGGGCGACGGTGTATGCCCCGCGAAGGTGCCGGCGGACGAGGGTGTCGTACGCACCCGTGTCCCCGGCGCGGATCCGCGCGACCAGTACGGCGTCACTCTCACCGGCGTCGGCGGGTGTCACGCGACCCGACGACTCCGCGCCACCGCCGTTCGTGTCATCTACAACCGGGTCATGCGTGGCGTTGGATGCTACCGGTCGAGCGGACGCCCATCGGAGCCGATCCCCTGCTCCCCCACCCACTGGCGCCACGCGCGCTCGACGCTGGCGACATCATGCGGGAGACTGTACGCGCTCGCGAGCGCGTCGTCGAGCGGGGCCCCGGCCGCCAGCGTCGCGGCGACGCGGCCGATGAAGGGGCGTCCCTCGCGCGAGGCGAGATAGTGCGTGAAGCTGATCGCCTGCGAGTCCCAGAGCCGTGCACCCTCCAGCGCGGGCAGCTCGCGGGCGACCGCGCCGCGCCGGCCGCGCTGCATTTCGCGCCTCTGATCCCGCCTCGCCGCCCCGGCGGACCCCGCCTCGTCCGCCGGTCCGCCGGGGCGATCGCCACGCAGGATGTCGCGGAGCGGGAGCAGCTTCGTCGTGTCCCGCGCGAGCTGCAGCGTCACGATGTCGGGTTCCGGCATCCCTCCCACGAGGGCGGTAACTCCGGTTCGCAGCCATTGGGTCTCGGCGCGCGCGGCGTGGCCCGAATCGATCGCCGCCCGCGCCCAGGCGCGAACGACGGGGTGGATGATGGCGACGTCCTCGAAGGGCATCATTCCCGGCCGCGCCCTCCGGTCGGCGATGGCGACGAAGACGACGGGCGTCCCCGTGGCAAGGGTGCTGTCGGGCGTACGCCGTTCGCGATCGCCCCGCGCGCGGCTGTACTGCCGGACGACGCCGGTCACGGTAGGCGGCGGCCCGCCGAAGTACCGCTCCCACGCCGCCGCGGCCTCGTCGAGCTCACGCTTCGCCGGCTCGAGCAGGGCGCGGTTGGTCGATGTCACCTCGTACCCCGGCCCGGTCAGCGCCCAGGAGGTATCGGCCCCCGTCAGCCGCATCGTCCCGATCGCGGGGGCGATAGGCGTGAAGACGTCCTCATGCGAGGGAAAGGTGGACTTCAACGTGCTGCAGGCGGCGGTCGTCACCAGCGTGACGACAGCTGCCTGCCTGGCGAGACGGGAGCCGGGCAGCATGGAATCAGGGTTCAGGTGGTTCCTCCTGATACACCCTTTGTGCCGTCACCGTTGCTCCGCGCGACGAGGGACCAGGGACGAGAGAAGTCGTCGCCTTCGGCTCGATGACGGGTCTCTCGTCGGTCCCTCGTCGACGGGGGACCAGAATCGAGCGAAGTCGTCGCGGCGCTCGACAACGGGGGACGGGAGACGGGAGAGGAGCCGATGAGGGACCAGGAACGGGAGAGCGACCCGCATAAGGTATCGCTCGTCATCGGCGTTCTTCCCGCGGTTGGCTCCGTGACGAGGGAGGCTGCGACGAGGGATACCTGAGGCAGGTCGCTCCCTCGTCTCCCGTCTCTCTTCGCGGTCTCTCCCGTCTCCCGTCGCCCGTCGCCGAGGCACCAGCCGAAGGCCTCTCTCGTCCTCTAGTCCCTCGTCCCGACGACGGGCGGAAGTGAGGTTCAGTCTGCGGTTTCGGCGCTTCCGATCTCCCCGATCGGGATCCGGTGCTCCGCGGTCTTCTGCGCCGGCTGCCGGCCGAAGGCGCGGGCGACCCGGGTGCGCCAGCCGTCCATGATCTCGTAGAAGGTCGGGATCACGAGCAGCGTGAGCAGCGTCGACGTCACCACGCCGCCGATGACCGCGATCCCCATCGGGGCGCGGAACTGCGCGCCCATGCCGCGCCCGAGCGCGACCGGGATCATGCCCGCGATCAGCGCGAACGTCGTCATCAGGATCGGCCGCAGACGGATCGCGCCGGCCTCGATCAGCGCCTCGCGCAGCGGCAGCCCTGCCTTCTCGCGCGCCCACTTCGCGAAATCGATGAGCAGGATCGCGTTCTTCGCCACGATGCCGGCGAGGAGGATGATGCCGATCATGCTCATGATGTTGAGCGTCTGCTTCGTGATCGCCAGCGCGAGCATCACGCCGATCAGCGACAGCGGCAGCGAGACGAGGATCGCCAGCGGATCGACGAACGAGCCGAACTGGAGAACGAGAATCAGGTACATGAGCATCACGGCGGTACCGAGCGCGAGATAGATCTGCCCGAACACCTCCCCCTGGTCCTTCGCGTCGCCACCGAACGAGACGCGCACGCCCGCCGGCAGTTGGAGCTTCGACAGGCGCTGGTTGATCTCGGCGACGACGTCACCACTGGCGCGCCCGGACGTGTTGGCCTCGACGCTCACCACCAGCTCGCGATCGAGGTGGTCGATGATCGCGGGACCGGTGCCGCGGGTTATCGTCGCGACCTGGCCTAACGGCACGGTGCTCGGCGGCCCACCGGGGTTCTGGATCACGAGCGGCAGCTGTTCCAGGTTCCCCGTGCTGCGACGCGCTTCGGGAGCGAGACGGACCTCGACGTCGCGTGTCTCCCCCGCCGGGTCGACCCAGTCGCCCGCGTCGATGCCGGCGAATGCCGGACGCAGCGACTGCGCGACCTGGCCGGCGGTGACGCCGAGCGCGCCGGCGACACCCCTGTTCAGCTCGACCGTGAGCTCCGGCTTCTGCCCCTTGGTCGAGATGCTTACGTCCACCGCGCCCGGCGTCGCCTTCACCTCGTTGTAGACCATCTCCGCCGCGCGCGTGAGCGTCGCGAGATCGCCGCCGCGGAGCTGGATTGCCTGCTGCTTGCGTCCACCGCCGAAGCCCTTCGTGAACACCGTCGTCGTCGCTCCAGCGACGCGCGAGAGCTGCTCGCGCAGCGTCGCGCCGACTTCCTCGACGCTCTTGTCGCGCTTGTCCTTGTCGACGAGCCGGACGTACATCCCGCCCTCATCCACGCCGCCCGTCGTCGAGTTGCCGAGCGTCATGTATGTGTAGCGCGTCTCCTTCTGCGCGTGCACGATGCGGTCGACCTCGGCCATCTTGCCACGCGTGTACTCGAGGTTCGATCCCGGCGGCGTCTCGACGTTGATCGTGAACTCGGCCCAGTCGTCCTCGGGCAGGAAGTCGCCGCCGACGTTCCGCCACGGCGGGACGAAGTAGACGAGCGTTGCCGCAACGACGAGACCGACGAGCACCCCACCCAGCTCCGACGTGCTGTCCTGCGGGCGGGCGTCGAGCATTGCCCTGAACGCCTTCCACAACGCCCAGCCAGCCGCGCCGGCGATCGCGAGCAGGACGACTGTCTTGAGGACCACGCCGAAGGTGATCGCCCCTCCCTTGAGCTGCCCCGCGGCACCGGCGATGCCGCCGAGCGCGAGGAGCACCAGAAGAATCATCCCGAGGATGTGCAGCACCATGTTGGGCTGCCGGGTGATCAGCCAGACCGCGACGACGATGCCGACGAGCGCCCCGCCGAGAGCAGTGAGGCCCTTCATGGGAATCGTGAACGCGGCGAAGAAGGTGCCGAGCGCGATCACCACCATCGCCGCCCGGTGGTCGAGCGCCCAGGCGATCACCTTCTTGTAGTCCTGCGCGCGGCGGTTGAACCAGGCGTTGAAGCGGTCGAGCTTCTTCGTGATCCACCACTTCTGGTCCTCGGGCCGGTGCGGGTCGGGCCAGTACGCCGAGAGCATCGGGTCGAGCGAGAACGACACGAAGAGCGAGACGAGCACCGCGCAGGCGATCGTCAGCGCGAAGGGCTTGAACCACTGCCCGCCGATTCCCGGCATGAAGCCGATCGGCACGAACACGGCGAGGATCGAGAAGGTCGTCGCCGCGACCGCGAGCCCGATCTCGTCGGTACCCTCGTGCGCGGCGCGCATGTGGTCCTTCCCCATCTCGACGTGCCTGACGATGTTCTCGCGCACGACGATCGCGTCGTCGATGAGGATGCCGATCGCGAGCGAGAGGCCGAGCAGCGACATCGTCTCGAGCCGGAAGCCGAGCACCCAGACGGCGATGAAGCTCGCCAGCACCGAGATCGGCAGCGCGACGCCGGTGATGACCGTCGAGCGCCACGAGTTGAGGAAGAGGAAGACGACGAGGATCGTGAGCAGCGCGCCCTCGATCAGCGCCATCTTGACGTTGCCGACCGCGACGTCGACGCGGGTGCCCGCGTCGCGCACCGTCTCGATCTTCGTCCCCTGCGGCAGCTGCTTCTGCAGCTCGGCGACCTTCGCGCGGATCTTGTTGCTGACGTCGGTCGTGCTGTAGCCCTGCGACTTCTTGACGTCGATGCCGATCGCCTCCTTCCCGTTGAAGAGGGCGAGAGTGCGCGGCTCCTCGGTACCGTCGCGCACCGTCGCGAGCTGGCCGAGCCGGATGAGCTGCCCGCCGCGCTGTGCGACCACCATCTGCGCGAAGTCCTGCGGCCCCTCGAGGCGCCCCTTGAGCCGGATCGATCTCTCGTCGGTGGTGCCCGTGACGCGGCCGACCGGCGCGGCGAGGTTCTGGAGCTGGAGCGCCTGCACGACCTCGCCGACGCTGACGCCGGCCGCCTGGAGGCGGTCGGGATGCAGCTCGACGGTGAGCTCGCGCTCCACCTTGCCGAAGATCAGCACCTCGGCGACGCCGCTGATCGTGCGCAGCTCCCGCGTGATCTTCGGGTCGGCGAGTCGCGTCAGGTCGGCCTGGGAGAGGTTGCTCGACGTCAGCGCCAGCGAGACGATCGGCTGGTCGGTGTCGTTGAGCTTCCGGATGACCGGCTCCTTCAGCTCCTGCGGAAGGTCGGAGCGGATCGCCGAGATCTTGTCGCGAATCTCCTGCGTCGCGTCCGACATGTCGACGCCGTAGTTGAATTCGATGATGACGACGCCATAGCCGTCGTACGCCTTGCCCTGGATCTGCTTCACGCCGCTGATGGCGGCGATCTGCTCCTCCACGGGGTCGAGCACTTCCTTCTCCACGCCATCAGGCGACGCGCCTGGGTAGATGAGCCCGACCGACGCGTACGGCGGCGTGACTTCGGGGAACTCGTCGGTCTTCAGGCTGAAGAACGCGACGAGACCGAACGCGACCAGCGCCAGCATCGACACGATCGTGACGAGCGGCCGCTTGATCGCGAAATCACTGATGAACATGAATCCCTCTCGGGGGGTGCGAAGTGCGAGAGCGAGGCTGAGTAGTCGCGCTAGCGGTTGGAGGACACGACTCTGTCGCGGACGACCTGGACGCGGATCGTCGTGCCGGGCTCGAGTCCCTGCGCACCGCCGGTGAGGACGGTGTCGCCCGGGGCGAGCCCCTTCCGGATCTCGACGACGTCGGCGCCGGAATCCTGGATCCCGGTCTCGACCGCGACCTTCTCCGTCCTGCCGTTCTTCACCCGCGTCACCGTCGGCACGAAGTCGCGCTGGTTGACGGCGCCGATCGGCACCACGATTCCCGTGCGCGCCTCGCTCGACACTCGCCCTTCCGCGAACAGCCCGCCGACCAGGGTGCCGGCGTCGTTCGGGATCGACGCGAGGATGCGCACCTGACGCGTCACCGGATCGGCGACGGGGTTGATGCGCGTGATGCGCCCGGTGAAAGTCTTCCCCGGGTACCCCTGCACCGTGAAGGTGACGGGCATTCCAAGTCGCACCGACGCGAGCTGCTCGCTCGGCACCGCGCCCTCGAGGCGCATGCTCGTCGGATCGACGATCGTGAAGAGCGCCGCGCCCGGGGAGGCGAGGTCGCCCGCGTTCACGGAGCGCACGCTGACCACGCCTGCGAAGGGTGCCTTCACCGTCGTCTTCGCGAGCTGCTCCTCCATCGCCGTGAAGCGAGCCTTGGCATCGGCGAGCTGCGACTGCGAGGCGAGGTTCGCGCGGCGCGCGTTCTCCACGTCGCGGTCGGCGATCGCGCCGGCGGCGGCGAGCTTCTCCGACCGCTCGAGATCACGCTTCGCGACGTCCGCGCTGGTCTGCGCCGCGGTCAGGCCGCTCCGTGCCGAGAGAAACGCGTCGCGGATCGACGTGTCGTCGATGCGCGCGAGCATCGTCCCCGCGCCGACGCGGTTCCCCTGGTCGACGAAGGTCTGGAGTACCGTGCCGGCGACCTCGGCGCGCACCGTCGCCTCACGGTCAGGCTGGAGAGAGCCCGACATCTGCGGGCCGCTCTCGATCCTGCGCTCGGCGACGACCGCGAGATCCTGCGGCCCGACCTCGACCGTCTTCCCCGACGCCGGCTCGGCGTTGGCCTCGCCCCGGCCGCAGGCGGCGACGGCGAGCGCGGCCAGCAGCACCGCGAGCGATGGCGCGACCCGTCGGGCCGGGAGGTTGGGCATCGATGTATCGGTCATGGCTGCTGTCCCCCGAACGAGGTCGTCGTGAAAGCGCTCTGGCCCTGTTGGGCCGACGGTGTCTGCATCTGCTGCTGCGTGAAGCTGGCCGCGCTCGCCCCGCCCTGCTGCGACGAGCCGCCTAACGGCAAATCGCGGAGGAGCGAGAGCCGCGCGCGGGCGACGAGCAGGTTGCGCGCCGCGTAGGCGCGGTTCGCCTCGGCCTCCTGGAGGAGGAGCCGCGACTGCGAGAGCTCGAGCTGCGTCGAGATCCCCTCGCGGTAGCGCACCTCGGCGATGGTGTAAGCGCGCGCCGCCTGCTCCGACGTTCCCTGGCTCGCGAGCCACGCCGCCTGCGCCTGCTCGAGCTCGGCGATCGCGGAGCGGGCGTCGAGCTCGGCGAGCTCCCTGATCTGCTGATGGCTCTCGCGCGCCTCCTCGAGGTTCGCGCGCGCTTCCATCTCCTCGCCAGTGATGCGGCCCCCGGTGAAGACCGGCACCGAGACGGCCGCCGTCACCGTCCAGTTGGGAAAGAAGTCGTTCCAGCGCGGGATGTTGCCCATCGTCTTCGGATAGCCGGTGCGTCCGTACTGCGTGCTGAGGACGACGGCTGGTAGCCGCTGCGCCCGCGCGATGCGGAAGGCGCTCTCCTGGATGCGAACGTTTTCCGCGAGCTGTCGCACCTGCGCTCGCGACTCGACGGTGGTGTCCGCGGAACGCAGCGTCACCTCGCGCACCAGCGCGGAGTCGGCGCTGCGGTCGTCGGAAGTCATGATCGCGGCGGTCACCGCCTCGGTCGCCGTCGTCGAGAGCACGACGTCCTGGTTCGCGGGCAGGTCGAGGAGCTGCTTGAGGCGCAGCAGTGCGATGTCGCGCTGGGTGTGACGCTGGATCGCGACCGGCCGCTGGTTGTCGCGCGTCACCTGCGCGCGAAGGCGCTCGAACTCCGACGTGTTGCCGACGTTACGCGCGAGCGTGACCTGCGAGAGCGTGCGCTCGCTCTGCTGGAGCGACGAGTCGGCGATCTCCGAGAGGCGCGCAGCGAGTGCGGCGTCGTAGTACGCCTGCGTCACGTCGAGCTGGAGCGTCGCGCGTGCGCTGGCGAGACCGATCTCCGCCGAGCGGCGTGAGGCCGACGCGATGCGGTTCGCGGCGCTGATGCGGCCGCCCGCGAAGAGCGTCCACGAGCCCTGGAGCCCGACGGTGATCGTCTGCTCGGCGGCGAAGATGCGCGCGATCGGAGAATCCTCGAGACCACCGCCGCCACATCCCTCGGTGACGGCGGTGGCGAGCGCGGCGTTCCGCTCGGCGGCGGTCGCGCCCTTCGGGATCCGCGCGTTCAGCGTGCAGACGGGACGGAGCGTGTCGGCGGCGGGATTGGCGGCGCTGAGCGACGCGGCGCGCTTTCCGATCTCCTTGAACTGCGACTGGAGCGTCTTCTGGTACTGGAGCGAGCCGGCGAGCTGCGGCAGGAGCTGCGCGCGCGCCTGATACTGCTGGCCGCGGGCGCGGAGCACCCCCGCGCGCGCGATGCGGACGCCCTCGCTGCTCGCCTCGGCGCGCTGGAGCGCGTCGTTGAGCGTGAGCACGATCGCGCCACTCGCCGGCCGCTGCGCCGGCGTCTGCGCGTGAACGGAGGTTGCGCTCGCGGAGACGAGCAGGAGCGCGGCGGCGAACGGTCCGCGCCCTGTCGGGGACATTCCATGTATCATCGAGAAGAGCTCGTTCGAGAGTTGCCGCGACCGGCGGGGGCGGCGACGCGCCCGCTCCCGGTCTTGTGCCTGCGCTCCTGGTATCCGATCGCGCGCAGGAAGAGCCGCGCATACGACTCGCGCGCGGAGGCGACGGGGCGATAGAGCTCCGACATGAAGTCTCGTCCCATCGCGTCGCCGAAGAGGGTCCCGAGGAGCATCATCGGCGCGGCGGCGAGATCGCGGTCGTTTCCGTCGATCCAGCCATCCTCGGCGAGGCGCGCGATGTACTTCTCGAGCGCGGCGGCGGCGATGACCGCGCCCTGCCGCGGGCCAGCGCAGAAGCCCGGCCGCTCCTCCAGCTCGCCGAGCGCCTTGCGCATCATCGCGCGTCGATCGCAGAGCATGCGATGGTGGGCGACGACCCAGGCGTGGATCTCGTGCGGCGGATCCACCGGGTCGTCGGGCAGGACGGCGCCGTCGCCGCCGTAGTGGGGATCGAGCGCCTGCGCGAGGAGCGCCTCCTTCGACTTGAAGTGTCGGAAGAGGGTGACCTCGTTGACGCCGGCCGCGTTGGCGATGCGTCGCGTCGTCGAGCCGCGGAAGCCGTGCTCGGCGTACACGCGAGCGGCCGCGGCGAGAATTCTGTCCTTGCTTTCCATAGGGGGGCGGAAGAACCTAGCGCCGACGGGCATACGATGCAAGCACTTGCTTGCATCGTCCTGAACGGGTGGGCGCCGCGAAAGGTTTCAGGCCCCCCGGATTACTGCGCCGCGCCCGTGGCGCGAGCTGATTCGGAGTGCCCGCGGCGCGCCGCGGCCATGCCGCGCCTGGTGCGGAGGTTCGGAGAGGAACCGGTGCGGTGATGCGGTGGTGCGGTGAGCGGGGGCGTCGTGAGGCGCGCCGCGTCACCCTCGTCGAGCTGCCCTTACTCCGCTCGCACCGGGCGAGAGCGGTCGCAAGAACCAGAGTATGTGGCCAGATGCGCGGAGGGTGCGGAACTGCTCTCGCACCCCGAACCCTCGCATCGTAGTCTCTCGTACCGCGCACCAGCAGGCCGCACGGCGGCCGCGTAGATTCTTCGTTTCTCCTTCCGACATCGAGCCATGTATCGCCGCGCCATTCTCCTAGCGCTCCTCGCCTTCGCGCTTCCGCTTCGCGCCCAGGACGGCTACAGGCAGCCGCCGGCGCCGATCGCGCAGATCCTCGATGCCCAGCCGCTACCCGCGGCGAGCATCCATCCCGGGCGCAGGCTGATGCTGCTTCTCGAGCGGCGCGGCCTGCCACCGATCGCCGAGGTCGCGGCGCCCTTCCTCGGGCTGGGTGGCGATCGGGTGAACCCGAAGACGAACGGGACCGCACGCGAGCTCTCCTACGCGGAACTCGCGGTGAAGGCGATCGATGGCGGTACCGAGCGGAAGATCGAGACGCCGGCGGGGGCGCGGATCGGGTCGCCATCGTGGTCGCCCGACGGGCGCGCGATCGCCTTCACCCTTACCGGCGACAGCGGGATCGCGCTCTGGGTGGCCGACGCGACGACGGGGAAGGCGCGCGCGCTCACCGGCCCCGTGCTCAACGGCACCACCGGCGCGCCCTGCCAATGGATGTCCGACAACGCGCGGCTCGTCTGCAGGACGATCCCGCGCGGCCGCGGCGCCCCGCCGCCGGACGATGAGGTCCCGGCGGGACCGATCGTCCAGCAGACGACCGGCAAGGCGTCGCCCAACCGCACCTACGAGGACCTCCTCGGCAGCCCGGGCGACGAGCGGAAGTTCGAGTACTACTACACGAGCCAGCTCGCGATCGTCGCCACCGACGGACAGACGAGGACGTTAGGCGCGCCGGGGATCCACGTCCGCGCCGAGCCGTCGCCCGATGGCCGCTACGTCGTCGTCGAGACGCTGCACCGCCCCTTCTCGTACGTCGTGCCGCGCTCGCGCTTCCCCCGCCGCATCGCCGTCTGGGACATCGACGGCCGCGTCGTGCGCGAGCTCGCCGACGTCGGGCTCGACGAGACACGCTCGATCGCGTTCGACGCCGTCTCGAGCGGCCCCCGCGACGTCGAGTGGCGCGCGACGGCGCCGGCGACGCTGACCTGGGCGCTCGCGCTCGACGGCGGCAACCCGGCGACCAGCGCGGCGAAGCGCGACCGCGTGCTGATGCTCGCCGCGCCGTTCACCGGCGAGCCGACGACGCTCGCCGAGCTCGAGACGCGCGCCGCCGGCGTGAGCTGGATCGGCGACGTCGCCGTCGTCGACGAGGAGTGGTGGAAGACCCGGCGCGTGAAGAGCTGGCTCGTCCCGACCGCCGGCAGCGCGCAGCCGCGCCTCCTCTTCGACTACTCGAGCGAGGATCGCTACGCCGCGCCGGGCAAATTCGTGACGGTGCCCAACGCATCGGGACTGCGCGTACCGCTGACCACCGCCGACGGCCGTTATGCATACCTGGTCGGCGAGGGCGCCTCGCCCGAGGGCGACCGTCCCTTCCTCGACCGGCTGGAGCTCGCGACGGGAAAGACGACCCGCCTCTGGCGCTCGGCGGCGCCGAACTACGAGGAGGTCGTGGCGGTGCTCGATCCGGACGCGCGTCGGGTGGTCACGCGCCGGGAGTCGGTGCGCGACGTACCGAACTACTTCCTGCGCGACGTCCGCGCCGCGAAGCTCACCGCGCTGACGCGCTTCGCCGATCCCGCGCCGCAGTTCGCCGGCGTGACGTCACAGCTCGTCACCTACGCGCGCGACGACGGCGTCCAGCTCTCGGCGACGCTGTACCTGCCGGCCGGCTACGACGCGAAGCGCGACGGCCGGCTCCCCTTCTTCCTCTGGGCGTACCCGCAGGAGTTCAAGACGGCCGCCGCGGCGGCGCAGGTGCGAGGCTCGCCGTACCGGTTCACGCGGCCGACGGGGGCGTCGCACCTCCTCCTGCTGACGCAGGGCTACGGCGTGCTCGACGGCCCGACGATGCCGATCGTCGGCGAAGGCGATCGGGAGCCTAACGATCATTACGTCGAGCAGCTCGTCGCGAGCGCGCAGGCGGCGGTGGACAAGATCGTCGCGATGGGCGTCGCCGATCGCGACCGCATCGGCATCGGCGGCCACTCCTACGGCGCGTTCATGACGGCGAACCTGCTCGCCCACTCGCGGATCTTCCGCGCCGGGGTCGCGCGCAGCGGCGCCTACAACCGGACGCTCACCCCCTTCGGCTTCCAGGCCGAGGAGCGCAGCTACTGGCAGGTGCCGCAGATCTACGGCCGGATGTCGCCGTTCAATTACGCGGATAGCGTGAGCGCGCCGATCCTGCTCATCCACGGCATGGCGGACGACAACTCGGGCACCTTCCCGATACAGACCGAGCGCTTCTACGCCGCCCTCAAGGGACACGGCAAGACGGTGCGCTACGTCCAGCTCCCCGGGGAAGCCCACGGCTACCGCGCCCGCGAGTCGATCGGGCACACGCTGTGGGAGATGGTCACGTGGCTGGATACGTATGTGAAGCCAGCCAAGCCGACCGCGACGAGAAACGAGTGAATGCGCGGCCGCCGTGCGGCCGCTGATGCGGAGATTCGAAGAGGAGCCGTTGCGAGGGTGCGGAGGTGCGAAAAACACTTCCGCACCCTCGTCGCATCTCGGGCCGCTACCCGGGTCCAGTGGCCGCTCTCGCCCGGCATGTCATCCCGCAGGCGCTACGCGCACGAGGGATTACGACGCCTGGCTCTCCGCACCCTCGCATCACCGCAACGGGTCCTTTCCGAATCTCCGAATCAGCCGCGGCACGGCCGCGGCGAGCCTTACTCGTTTCTCGTCGCGAGCAAGGCGAGGCCGAGCGCCCCGTCGAGGTTCCCGAGCAGCTCCGCCACATCGGCGTAGACGGCGATCGCCCCGCCTAACGGTCCGTCCCCCCACCCGCCGGAACGCACCGCGATCGTCGGCACCCCGGCGCGCGCCGCCGCTTCGATGTCGTAGGGCGTGTCCCCGAGCATGACCGCCTCGTAAGGCGCGACGCCGGCCTTGTCGAGCGCGGCCCGGACGATGTCGGGATCGGGCTTCGAGTTGCCGCCCGCGTCGTCCTTGCCCGCCACCTCGGTCACGAGATCGGCGACGCCCGCGGCCTCGAGCAGCATCCCCAGCTCCTGCTCCCCCGCCGACGTCGCGATGACGCGCATGAGGCCGCGCTCGCGCAGCGCCTCGAAGAGCTCGCGCGCCTTCGGGAAGGCACGCAATGCCGGTGCGTAGCTGCTCATGAAGTGCGCGTTGCGCTCCTCGAAGAGCTTCTTCGCCCGCTTCGACTCCGGATCGATCCCCGTCAGCTCGGGGAGCAGCTTGTCGCCGCCCATCCCGACGAGCGGGACGACGCGCTGCCAGGTGACGTCGTCGAATCCCAGCGGGCGCAGGATGTCCGCCCAGGCGCGGGCGTGCGCCTCGTTGCTGTCGATGAGCGTGCCGTCGATGTCGATGAGGATGGCACGCAGCCCGTAAATTTCCGGCACGTCAGTCCTTCCGCCGCTTCGTCCGACGCTCGAGTACGACCTCATCCGCGACGATCATGTAGCGGATGATGCGCTCCTCGACCTCGGGGTACTTCGCGATCCGGTCGCGGAAGCGGTCGTTGGAGACGATGGCGGCGTCCAGCTCGCGGGCAAAGGAGAGGATGAAGTAGTCGGCGTCGGTGCCCGCCGGCGCCTGCTTCACCTTCCCCTCGTCCACGAGCCGCTCGTAGCCGGCGCGGTCGTCGATCTGGTGGCGGAGCGCGGCGTCGGCGACGATCACCGGCTCGAAGCCGTCCTCGCGCATCTTGTCCGCGACGAGGATGATGTTGGCGAGCCGCGCCCTCTCGCCCTCGCTGGAGTGCGCGACGTTCGAGCCGTCGACGAGCGCGATGGTGCGCTCGGCCGACGGCTCGGAACGTTCCTGATGCTGGTGCTGCGGCTGCGTCACGTCGATGGCGTCAGGTTCTTCTGGATCTCGCGCGCCCGCTCGAGGTGCTTCTCGATCACCGGCTGCGCCTTCTCGATCAGCGCCTTCAGCTCGGCGTTCTGCGCCTGGTCGTGCGCCTGCTTCGCCGTCTGCAGCACCTGCTCGTGCACCTGCACTTCGTTGTCGATGTACATCTTGTCCCACGCCGCGCCCTTCTGCATGTCCTGGAGCATCTTCAGGCTCTGCTCGCCCTTGGACTGCGTCGGGTCGCCGGTCGGCGCCATCGGCGTGATGTTCTCCTTCTTCGCCAGCGCCTGACCCTGCTCGCGCAGCAGGTGGTGCTCGCCGACCATCATCTTGCCGTAGTTCCTGACCTCGCTGCTCGTCCCCTTGGTCGACGCGAGCTGGCCCGATGCGCTGTCGGACGCGTTGGCGGCGTCGAGCACGGCGACGATGTTGGCGTCGTTCATCTGCGTCGGCAGCGGCGTCGCGGTGACGGCCCCGCCCGCCGTGTCCGTCGTCGTGTTCTGGTTCCTGTCCGAGTCGGCGTCGTTCCCGCGAGCGCAGGCGGCGAGCGCGGCGGCGGCGAGGAACAGTGTGGCAATCCGGGTCATCGTTTCCTCCGCTCATGCGGTTGAGTGCGGTGGAAGTTCGGGCAAGAACCGTACACGACCGCCCACGGCCGCTGCGGATGGGCTCGCCGGATTCGGGCTTCATTCACCCCGCGAACGCAACCGGCCATGTCGCGAAGCGACATGGCCGGTCCGGTGGTGCCTAACGCGAGCCTATGGGTTGCGCGGACGCGTCGTGCTGCCGCCGGTGCCGGTTCCCGTCCCCGTCCCCGTACGATTGGTGGTGTCGCGGGTCGAGTCGCGCATCGAGTCACGCCTCGCACCGATCGAGTCGGTCGTCGTCGTGCCGCTGACGGAGCCCGCGGCACTCTGATCCGTGGTGCCCGCATTGTTGCCCTCATCTCCGCCGCCGGTGCAGGCGCCCAACGCAATGCAGGCGACTGCGACGAAAGGAAGAATCCGACGGTGTTGCATGGTGCCTCCTGGAAGGTGGGTGTGGGTTGCGTCACCGAGGGCAAGAAGCGTACACCGCGCGCGCACGGCCGCGAAGTGCCCGTGCGACGTCAGCGTCAGCGGTCCGCGACTCGTATCTTCCGTCGTCTTTCATCACGCACTGCGCGCGCATGCGCTCGTACGCCCTCGTACTCTCTCGATCCTTCCCGCCGCGCTCCCCGCGTTAGGCGGGGCGGCCAAGGCGTCCTGTCAGACCGCACCGACGAGATCGCGGTACTCGGCGGCGTGCTTTCGCACGTAGCCATGGACGAACGGGCAGACGGGATGCACGCGCAGCCCCTGTTCGCGCGCCCACGCGAGCGCGGTCCTCGCGAGCTCGGATCCGACACCACGTCCCTCGGCGGCTTCCGGTACCGCGGTGTGGGTCATCACGACCTTGTCCCCGTCGCGCATGTACTCCAGCACCGCGATCCCGGCCGCCGTCTCGATCTCGAAGCGGTTGGCACCTTCGTTGTGAGTGACATTCATGTCGGCTACCGTACGCGATCTGCGTGCCTGCTCCTGGCACGTGGGACTAGATGACGGGGGAGGCCTTCGCTGGTGCTCAGGGACGAGGGACTAGATGACGAGAGAGGCCTTCGCTGGCGCTCGGCGACGGGGGACGGGAGACGGGAAAGACTGCGAAGAGAGACGGGGGACGAGGAAGCGACCTGCCTCAGGTATCCCTCGTCCTAACCCCCTCGTCACGGCGCTACCCGCGTGTAGCAACAACGAGGGAGCGAGGTACCTGACGCCGGTCGCTCTCCCGTTCCTGGTTCCTCATCGGCTCCTCTCCCGACTCCCGTCCCCCGTTGTCGAGCGAAGCGACGACTTCTCTCGACGCTGGTCCCTGGTCGACGAGGGATCGACAAGGGATCGACGAGCGATCGACGAGCGATCGACGAGCGATCGACGAGGAAGCGCTGGCACAGGGGGTGCTTTAGGAGGGGGGCGAAAGCCAACCCGATCATCGGAGAACGATAGATGACGCCCAAGGGAATCCCTGCTCAGACGTCCCGCACCGCGCCGGGCCCCGTGCGCCAGGACCGCCGTACCCGTCACCGCCTTCGCGACCTCTGCGACGAGGTGCTCGCGTCGTACCGGCTCGCCCGCGGAGCCGACGTCCTGCCGGAGAGCGAGCGTCGCGAGGCGCGTGAGATGCTCGCGCGCATCGCCCCACTCGGGCGCATCTGATTCGGGCGGGGTGAGCGCCCCTCGCCGTCCCCGCGTCTTCCTGCTGTCCCCCGCGCGCTGCGACGGCGAGCGCGCGAAGCTCCTGCTGAATCCCGCGGCGACCTTTCCCCTCGCGGTGAAGCTGCGTGACGAAGGCGTCGCCATCGGCGACGTCTTCTCGTTTCTGAGCGGTCTCTATTTCCGGGGAAAGCTGGCCTACTCGCGACGGTTCGCGAGCCGGCTGCGCCGGGTACCCCCGATCCTCGTCATCACCACCGAGCGCGGACTCGTGCCGCCGGAGACGCGCATCACCCGCGACGACCTCGTCGCCTTCGCCCGCGTCGACATCGCCGGCGGCGACGAGCGCTATCGCGCGCCGCTGCGGCGCGACGTCGCCGACCTCACCACCAGGATGTCGCCCTCGACGCGCGTCGTCCTCCTCGGCAGCATCGCGACCGGCAAGTACGCCGACGTCCTCCTCGGTGCACTGGGTGAGCGCGTCCTCTTTCCCTCCGCCTTCGTGGGACGCGGCGACATGAGCCGCGGTGGGCTGATGCTCCGCCATGCGCGGAGCGGCGTGGAGCTGGACTACGCCCCGGTGTTCGGCGCGGTGCGACGTGGATCGCGTCCACCGAAGCTCGAGCGGCTGCCGCGCGTCCCCCGGCCGGTCGACGGCGAGGCACGCGCATGACGCTGCCGCTCAAGCGGAACTACCCGCCGATGGAGGCGAAGCTCGTCGAGGACCTGCCGCTCGGCGACGAGTGGCGCTACGAGCCGAAGTGGGACGGGTTCCGGTGCCTCGCCTTCCGCGACGGCGACAAGGTGGACCTGATGTCGAAGGCGGGGAAGCCGCTGGCGCGCTACTTCCCCGATCTCGTGGCGACGTTGCTCGCGCTCAAGCCGAGCAGATTCGTACTCGACGGCGAGATCGTGATCCCGGTCGACGGCGCGCTCTCCTTTGACGACCTCCTGCTGCGCATCCATCCCGCGAAGTCCCGCGTCGACCTCCTCGCGCGCGAGCATCCGGCGTCGTTCATCGCCTTCGACCTGCTGGTGGACGCGCGCGGCCGCTCGCTGGTGAAGCTCCCGCTCGACGAGCGGCGCGAGGCGCTCGAGGGGTTCGCGAAGCACGCCATCCCCAAGGGATCACGCGTGCGGCTCTCGCCCACGACGACGACGATCTCGAAGGTGGAGCAGTGGATGCGGTCCGTCGGCGGTGGGCTCGACGGCGTGATGGCGAAGCGCCGCGACTGTCCCTATCGCAGCGGCGACCGCACCGGGATGCAGAAGATGAAACAGCTCCGGACCGCGGAGTGTGTGATCGGCGGCTTTCGCTACGCGTCGAAGGGAAAGGTCGTCGGCTCCTTCCTGCTCGGGCTCTACGACGAGGGCGGACTCCTCCACCACGTCGGCTTCACGTCCAACATCCCCAATGCCGAGAAGCCTGCGATCACGAAGAAGCTCGAGAAACTGATCAAGCCACCCGGCTTCACGGGTCAGGCGCCCGGTGGGCCGAGCCGGTGGAGTACCGAGCGCTCGAGCGAATGGCAGCCGCTCGCGCCGAAGCTCGTCGTCGAGGTGGAGTACGACCACTTCTCGGGTGGACGCTTCCGTCACGGCACGAGCTTCCTCCGCTGGCGCCCCGACAAGGCGCCGCGGCAGTGCACGATCGACCAGGTGGAGCAGGAGGGGCGGTCTGCGTTGCGATTGCTGAAGTGACTTCTCTTCCAGACGCAACGGCAACTGCAACGACAACAGCTGGGTGGGATGAAGCGGATCACGCGGATGAACGGATCGCTCCCGGGAGGTGCTCCCTTCCTCACAGCCAGCCGAAACAGCTCGGGGCAAGCGGGGAGAGATGGTCTCGCCCCGCTTGCCCCAATGCACTTCTGTGTGATGCCGATCGGGTGGAAGGAGCCCGGGGCGCCTCACGAAGCGATCCGCGTCATCCGTTGAATCCGTGTCATCCCAACCAGTTGTTGCATGCGCCTGACGCCGCGATGAGGCGCGCCAGGCGAGAACGGCCCCGTCAAACGGGCCGGCGCGCGCGGCCGACGTCGATGGCGGTTTCGTTCGCGGCTCGAAGGGTGAGGATGGTGACTTCGGGGAGCGCGCCGATGCGGAAGGGGATGCCCCAGTAGCCCGTACCCGGGTGGATGTAGAGGACGGCGCCGTTCTCCTGATAGGCGCCCATCGAGTACTCGAGGAAGGGCGTCGCCATGCTCCAGCCGGCGCCGGGGAAGGCGAGCTGGCCCCAGTGCGTGTGGCCGCTGAGGGTGAGCGCGGCGCCGGCGCGGGCGAGCTCGGGCCATAGCGCGGGGTTGTGCGCGAGCGCGACGACCGGGAGTCCGGGCGGGACGCGCGACATCGCTCGCGCGACGTCCGGTGCGACGTCGCTGCCGTCGTCCTTCGCCCACATCCGTGCGCGTCCCGCCGGATCGCCGACGCCCACGATGGCGAGCGACGCACCGCCCTGCTGCACCACGACGGCGTCGTTCACGAGCACCGTACCGAGCGACCGCTCGTTCAGCCCGCGTTCGACCGCGGCCCATCCGGCGTAGACATCGTGGTTGCCGGCGATGACGAACACCCGCGACGTCTTCTCGAGGCCGCCCAGTGCGTCGGCGTAGCGTGCGACATCCTCGGCGCGATCGTCGACGAGGTCGCC
>DATAIS010000101.1:0-10567 GCA_036262535.1 Gemmatimonadaceae bacterium
CATCCCGCGGGCGGCACCATCGCAGCCGGCGCCGCGCGAGCAGCGTCGCGCGGTCGGAACGGGCACAAGGCCGGAGCCGTCGCGCGAGATCGAGCGGCCGGGGCGCGAGTCGAACCGTGCCTATCGCGTGGCGGCGGCGGAGCACCTCGCGATGACCGAGGCGCTGCTCGTCACCCTGCGCTCCGACCTCCAGGCCGGCCGCCAGGATTCGACGATCGGCAAGTGGGCGACGAGCCTGCTCGGCACGACGCGACTGATGATGGATTCACCAGCGAGCCAGGATCCGCAGATGAGAAGGCTGCTCGAGGACCTGGAGCTCGTACTAGTGCAGATCGCGCGGCTCCAGACGACGAACGCGGACACGACGGAGCTGCGGATCATCGACGAAGCCATGCGGCGCAGACAGGTACTGACCAGACTCCGGGCCATGGCGCCCGGTGCGTGAGGATACGATGAGCAAGATCATGATCGTGGCCGCGCTCGCGGCCGGAGCGGCGATGAGCGTACAGGGTGGTGCGGGGCGCCAGTACGCAGCCCAGTCGGCCCCGCAGGGCATCGAGCGGTATCTGACGAGCGACGTCCCTGCGCAGCGGCAGTGGTACGAGGACGATCCGGCGGACTCGCTCTACAAGGCGGCGCGCACGGCGCTCACCGACGGGAAGTACCGGGATGCCGTGACGCTCTTCCGGCGCGTCCGCGAGCGGTACCCGGACTCTTCGTACGTGCCTGACGCGCTCTACTTCGAGGCGTTCGCACTCGACCGGCTCGGAGGGGAGCGTAACTGGCGTGCGGCGCTCGCCGCACTCGACGAGCGCCGCCAGCGCTTCCCCCGCGCGACCAACGACGGTGACGTGGGAGCGCTCGAGACGAGGATCCAGGGCCGGCTCGCGAAGCGCGGCGACCCGAACGAAACGCGACGCATCATCGAGCGCGCCGAGAGCACCGGGTCCGGGTGCAACGACGCGGATGCGGACATGCGCATCGCGGCGCTCGACGCCTTGATGCAGATGGATGCCGAACGCGCGATGCCGATCCTGCGCCAGGTGCTCGCGAAGCGTGACGAGTGCTCGGTCGAGCTGCGGAAGAAGGCCGTCTTCCTCGTCGCGCAGAAGGCCGGCGACGAGGCGGCGAGCATCCTGCTCGCGACGGCGCGCCAGGACCCGGAGTCCGAAGTCCGCGCCGACGCCGTCTTCTGGCTCTCGCAGGTCGGAGGGAACGTCGCCGTCGCCGCGCTCGACTCGATCCTTCACAACACGCAGGATGACGAGGTCGTGGACAAGGCGATCTTCGCCCTCTCGAACACGGGCTCGCCGCGTGCGATGCAGATCCTGCGCACATACGCCGAGTCGAACGCACCGGACGAGCTGCGCGCGAAGGCCATTTTCTGGATCGGGCAGAACGGACGCCGTTATCCGGAGAACGCCGAGTTCCTGCGCCGCCACTTCGACCGCGAGCGGAACGATGAGATCCAGGGCGCCCTGGTGCAGGCGATCGCCCAGGCAGCCACGCCGGAGGACATGAAATGGCTGCTCGACATCGCGAGCGACGAGAAGCGCGAGACCGAGGTCCGCAAGAACGCGCTCTTCTGGGCGTCGCAGTCCAATCGGCTCGACCTCACGGCGCTGGTCAACATGTACTCGCGACTGAAGGACGACGAGGTGAAGGAGCACTTCATCTTCGTCCTCGCGCAGCGGCGCGAGAGCGAGGCCACAGACAAGCTGTTCGACATCGCACAGAACGACCCCGATCGCGAAATGCGCAAGAAGGCGCTCTTCTGGCTGGGCCAGAAGAACGATCCCCGCGTCCGTGAACTGCTCCTCAAGATCATCAACCAATGAGCCGTCATCTCTCCGCGGGGGCGCGCTGCGCGCTCCCGCTCGTCGGAGCCCTGCTCGCGTCGGGAACGGCGGGCGCCCAGAGCATCGCCCAGCGCGTCCGCTCCGCCGGTGACGCCGAGGTCCGGATGACCTACGCGACGCGAAGCGGCGTCTGCGGCGACGGCGCGAACAGCGTCGCACTCGGCGAGGCGCTCTACATCTATCCCTCGATGGAGGCGTACGGCCGATGGTCGGGAGTCGAATGTCGCCATGGCGACGCGCGAATCGCGCTCACGGTGCGCGATGGGGAGGTCGAGCTGATCCGCACCCGCGTCGGCGGCAGCTGGCGTGAAGGGAGGACGCGTATCGTCGATCTCGGCACCGTTTCCGCACCGGAGGCCGCGCGCTTCTTCGTTGCGCTCGCCGAGCAGCTGGACGGGAAGCAAACGCGCAACGCGCTCCTTCCCGCGGTGATCGCCGACAGTGTCGACGTGCTTCCCGACCTGCGCCGACTCGCGGAGCGCACGAGTACCCCACGCGAGGCGCGGCGGCGCGCGATCCACTGGATGGGGATCCTCGGCGATCGATCGATGGTCGAGCCCCTCGAGCGATTGGCGCGTGCGGACGACGATGACGACGGGATCGCGGAAGCTTCGATGTTCGCCCTCTCGCGCCTCCCGGACGACGCCGGCATTCCCTCCCTGATCGCGATCGCGCGCTCGAACCCCGCCACGGAGGATCGGCGCAAGGCGGTCTTCTGGTTGGGGCAGTCGGAGAGCGCCGACGCGCGGCGCGAGGTCCGCACCATCGCCGCCGACGAGCGACAGCCGGAGGAAGTCCGCGCCCACGCTGCCTTCTCCCTCGCGCAGGGCGACGGAGCGACCGAGGACGACTTCCGCTTCCTTCGCACGCTGTTCGACCGCACGAACAGCGAGGAGGTGGCGGAGAAGATCCTGCTCAGCCTTTCACAGCGTGGGAGCGCCGCCGACGACCGCTGGCTTATCGAAGTCGCGCGCGACGAGAAGCGTCCGGTCGAGGTCCGCAAGAAGGCGGTCTTCTGGGCCGGGCAGGGGGGCGCCGACATCGCTGATCTCGTCCGCCTCTACGACGACGTGCGCGACGACGAGGTGAAGGAGCACATGATCTTCGTCCTCTCGCAGCGCGACGAGCGCGCGGCGATCGACAAGCTCGTCTCGATCGCGCGAAACGACCGCGATCGCGAGCTGCGGAAGAAGGCGCTCTTCTGGCTCGGACAGAAGGACGATCCGGCAGTGACGCGTATGATCGCCGACATGGTGACCAAGCCATGATGGCCCGCGGTGCGTTTCTGGCGATCGCCGCCGCCTGCGCGCTCGCAGCACCGGCCGAGGCGCAGCGCGGGCAGATCGCCGAGCGTGTCGCCTCGCTTCGCAACGGAGTCCTCGAGCTTCGCTTCCCGTCACGCGAGGGCATCTGCGGCGACGGCAGGAGTTACATCCAGTGGGGCGAGCACACGCGCTTCGGCAGCTGGAGCTCGGACGGCAGGCAGCGCCCATGCGTCGCCGGCCCGGTGCGCGTCGCGCTGAGCGTGTCGAACGGCGAGGTCAGGCGCGCGAAGGCGTACGTCGGGCCGCCCGTCCCCGATTCATTCGACGACGTGCTGGAGACGAGTGCCGCCGACGCGTCGCAGTACCTGCTCGACCTGGCCCGGCGCGACAGCCACCGCGGCGCGCGCGGCGACTACGTCTTCGGAGCAGTGCTGGGCGAGGGTGTGGTCGCGTGGCCGGCGCTGCTCGACATCGCGCGGGGGCAGCGGACGGAAGGCCGCAAGGGACACGAGGCGGCGCTGTTCTGGCTTGGCCGCTACGCCGCCGCGAAGACGGTGGGCAGCGACGATCCGTTCATCGAGTTCGACGACGACAAGGATCCCGACGAGGACCTCAAGGAGCACGCGGTCTTCGTGATGTCGCAGCTCCGTGGCCAGCAAGGGGTCGACGACCTGATCAAGGTCGTGCGCACGAACCGCGACCCGCGCGTGCGGGCCAACGCGATCTTCTGGCTCGGTCAGAGCGGGGACAAGCGGGCGATCGACGTCTTCGAGGAGATCCTGCGGGGGAAGTGACCGGCTTCGTGCCGGCAGGGACGAGCAAGGGAAGGGCGACCAGAGACAAGAAAGAACTGCAAAGAGATTGGGGGAGACTCCGCGCCCTAACGCGAAGTCCCCCCCTTTTCTCGTGACCGGTGGCGCGGTGCCTTCGGTCGGTGTGGCTGGAGCCGTTACCGGCCCACGGCGATCCGCGCCGTACGTTGGTCAGTAGACAATGGATCACCTCCTTATCTGGCGGTGGATACTGAGGGCGAAACAGTGGCGATGGATACACGCGCGGTCGGCGTGAGTTCCATCCGCGACTTCACGGAATGTGTATCGGCGCGCTCGCCGGGGAAACCCCGCTCTCGTCGAAGGACTCGATCGCGATCCAGTAGTCCTGGCCGATGGTCAGCGCGCGAAGCTCGAGCTCGGTTCCTTCGTCCGCGAAGCGCTGATGGCTCTGGTAGAGCTTGCCGCGCGCGATCCCCCACAGGACGTTGTAGCCGACCGCGCCCGCGACCGGCCGCCAGCGGATGATCGCGTTCCGCGGGTCGCTCGAGCGCACCGCGGCCAGGCCGCGCGGCGTCGCGGGCGGCTTCCCGCCGCGGCTGCCGAAGACGCGGATGTCGCTGATCGCGAGGTTCGCCGCCCCGACGTAACCGTGCTCGTAGCGGACGTACCTCGCGCGCGTCGGCTGCGGCAGCTCGACGTACGCGTTAGGCCTGTCGCGGGTCTCGCGCGAGAGATCGGCCAGCGTCCGCCATGTCCTGCCGTCGCTGGAGCCGAGGACGCGGAAGCGCGTGTAGACGGTGGAGTCGGTGGCGAAGCGGCCGGACCGATAGTCCGCGAAGTTCACCTGCAGCGCGCGAATGGAGTAGTCGCCGCCGAGGTCGATCTGCACCCATTCTTCCGGTGAGTTCGAGCCGGCGACCCAGAACGTTCGCGGGTTCTCGTCGGTGAGCGTCGAGGCGGGAAAGCTGTCGCGCGCGGACGACGCCCAGACCGGCTTTCGATACGAGAGCAGCATCCAGCCGGCGAAGGTCTCGTCCATCGATCGTCGCTCGCTCGTTGGAGCGAAGTGCGGGAAGTCGCCGAAGCGGGTCCGCGAGTACATCTGCCCGTCGCGATCGAAGCCGGCGGGGAACATCGAGATGCGGCGCTCGAAGTTCCAGTTCACGCCGATCCACGGGGTGCCCGTGTTCCAGTAGTTGCCGAATCGGTCCTGGAAGGTGTTCCCATGGCCTGCGCCGGCCATGAAGCCGCCCGGGCGATAGGAGACCGGGTTGTACGGTGCGTAGGTGAAGGGGCCTAACGGCGAGTCGCCGACGTACGTCCCGTTGGCGTAGACGTTGTACTCGGTGCCGGGCGCGGCGTACTGGAGATAGTAGCGGCCGCCGTGCTTCGTCATCCACGCGCCCTCGGTGTAAGGGCGGATGCTGTCGCGGTGGTCGCGGCCGAAGCGCTCCCACCCGTAGCGGTCGGGATGGAGGTAGATGAGCTTCGCCGGACGCATCGGCTCGTAGGCGAGCCGCCGCGCCGGGTCGAGCGCGATGCCGTAGATGGGATAGACGTTCGACGAGCCCCAGTAGAGGAACCAGCGACCGTCGTCGTCGCGGAAGAGTGCGGGATCCCAGGGGCCGGGCTGGATCGAGTCGCTGCTCACCAGCTCCCCGGGCCGCTCGCTGCCCTCACGCACCGCCCACGGGAGCGGCGGCAGCATGCGATTGTAGAAGTCGAGGCGCCCGCTCTCCGGCGCGGTCGAAGAGAGGATCGGCCGCGGCGCCGTCGCCGACTGCATGAGGAGAATCGTGTCGCCGGTCGAGATCGCCGCCGGCGCGACGACGTCCTCGAACGGCCACCTGCTCGGCGTCACGAAGCGCCACGTGATCAGGTCCTTCGAGTGCCAGTAACCGCCGGCAACGGTCTCGAAGAGGTAGTACTCGCCCTTGTGGGTGACGATCACCGGATCGGCACCCGAGCGATACGAGATCCCCCGGTTCTGCTGCTCCCAGTTGTACTTGTAGTCGATGTCGATCGGGTTGCAGTACGTCGTGATCCCCGACGACTGAGCGCCGACGCGGATGGCGGCCGTGGTGGACAGGATCACCACGGCCGCCATGCGCGCGGCCTGCGCGCCCATGGAGCTCAAGGCTGGTCCACGACCTTCACCGTCCACGGGCCGTTGCCGTGGAGCTGGACCACCGTCTCGCCGCGCGCGATCGCGAAGTGCGGCATCTTCGCCGGCGTGTAGATGAAGTCGCCGGCGGGATGCGCCCGCAGCGCGCTCTCGTCGAAGCGCTCGCCCATCCCGAACATGAATGTTCCCTGAAGCACCGTGATGTGCTCCCCCGCGCTGTGGATGTGGGGGGGGATGCGGTACCCGTCGGGGAAGCTGAGGCGCATCGTGAAGTCGCCCTCCTTCGTCGGATCCCCGTGGATGACCGTGCGCCGCGCGCCCGGGGGAAAGCCCGGGATGGCGAAGGCCGACCAGATGAGGCCCGTGCCCCCGGCCATCTCCGCGCGCGCCCCTTCGAACGACACCGGGGTCGCGAGCGAGGGCTGCGACGGCTGCGCCTGCGCCGCCATCGGGTTCTGCTTCGTGCTGGTCGCGATGTCCGAGACGACGCGCCACTGACCATCGCGCTTGCGCCAGCTCGTCACGTAGCTGCCCTCGTCCTCGACGTGGCCCTGCGGCGAGTCGAAGGAGAAACGATATGTTCCGAGCTCCGTCGCGAGATCCCCCGACGACGCGATGTCGATGCGCGTCGGCGAGAAGGTGAGCTGGAGGTTGGGCGCATCGAACAGCTCCGCAATCGCGCGGCGGATCGCGTCCGGTCCGCGCATCACCTCGCCACTGGGCGAGATCTGGACGCCGTCCTGGGTGAACATGTTGGCCCACGTCGCGGCGTCGCGTGCGGGGACGGTCGCGACCCAGCGGCGGTTGAGGTCCCGGAGCGTCGCCTCTTCCTGTGGGATGTTCGCGCGCACCGTGGCGCACGAGACTGCGACGGCGAGGCAGGCGAGGGAAACGAGCGGCTTCGCGGCACGAGGCATTGCTGCTCTCCTGATGAAAGGTCCGACGAACGACGCTGCCGTTCAGCGTGCGGCTCGTCGGCGCCGCTGTCAAGCCATGCTCACCCCGTCCGTGCCGTCCCGAGATAGCGCAGCGCCCCACGCACCGCGCCTCGCGCCGGATCGACGTCGCCGGGGTGGACCTGGGCCCCCGGGACGGCGCTCTTCATCCGGTGCTCGAGCCGCTTGCGGAGCGGGGCACCGCGCCGGAGCAGTCCACCGGTGAGCGCGACCGGGACGGCCGCGCGCTCGTCGACGAAGAGCTGGCGCGCGAGCGCGCGGACGTGGAGCACCAGCTCCTCGACCGCCATGCTGAGGATGGCATTGGCGCGCACGTCACCCGCTTCGGCCTCGCTCATCACCGCCGGCGCGAGCGTCGCCAGCGCGGCGGGGGTGGCCTGGGTCGCCCAGGCGATCAGCTCGTTGACCTCGTTGACCTGCGCCGCGGTGAGCACCGCTCCGACGAGCGCGGTCTCCGGCTCGCGCCCGTCCGAGGACGCCGTCACCACCGAGAGCGCGCGCCGGCCGATCCATGCGCCGCTCCCCTCGTCGCCGATGAACGGCCCCCAGCCGCCGGTGCGCGCGATCGTCCCCGTCGGCCCGCGTCCGAAGCACACGGAGCCCGTACCCGCGATGAGCAGCACGCCCGCGCCGTCGCCGAAGGCGTCGTCGAGCGCGATGATCGCGTCGGGATGGACGACGATCTCCTCGCCGACCTCGCGCGCGACGAGCGCCTGCCAGAGCGCCTGGCGCTCCGGTTCGCGACCGACGCCGGCGACGCCCACGCATACCACGCGCGGCAGGACGTGCTCCATCCCCGCCTCATGAAGTCCCCGGCGCACGGTCTCGGCGATGACGTCTGCCGAGCGCTCGGCCTGACCAGGCCGAACCGCGGAACCCGGCCCCTCGACGTCGGCGAGCGGATTTCCACTCTCGTCCGCGACGACGACGCGCGTCTTCGTGCCGCCCCCGTCGATGCCGACGACGATGCCGCTCATGCGCGCACCGGCGCGGGCTCGCGGCGACCGAAGAGCGACGAGATGGATCCGACGAGCACCGTGATGATCGTGCCGATGAACACGTACCAGTAGACGGCGATCCCGCGGAACGACCCGAGAATCGGCGTCAGGCCCGGGTTGGCCGCGACCAGCTGCTTGGAGAACACGATCGACGCCATGACGACGAGGGCGACCGACATGCCGAGAATCGCGTCGCGCTGCCGCGCGCGGTGCACGAAGATGCCGAGGAAGAATCCGCCGAGCAGCGCGCCGTAGGTGAACGACGCGATGCCGAGTGCGACGATCACCGCGGGCGTCGCGCCCTCCTTGAACAGCAGCGCCGCTCCGGTCAGGCCGACGCCCCAGAGGACGGAGAAGAGCTTGCCCATCCTCAGCGCCTTCGGGCTCTCCGGCGTGTGTCCGGTCAGCGGGAGGTAGATGTCGTGCAACGTCGCCGCCGCGAGCGAGTTGATCGCACCCGAGTGGGTGCTCATCGTCGCGGCGACGATCGCGGCGAGGATGAGGCCGAGCAGCCCGTGCGGCATGTACTCGATGATGAACGTCGGGAACACCGCGTCGGGGGCGGCGAAGGTGCGGCCCTGGAAGAGCGCCCACAGTCCGACGCCGATCATCAGGAAGAGCACGAACTGGAAGAAGACGACGATGCCGCTGCCGATGATCGCCTTCTGCGAGTCGCGGAGGCTGCGCGCGGTGAGCAGCCGCTGGACGATCAGCTGGTCGGCGCCGTGCGACGCCATCGAGAGGAAGGCGCCGCCGATGAGTCCCGACCAGACCGTGTGCGGCCTGGAGAGCACGAACGCGGTGTCGATCGCGCGCAGCTTGCCCGCAGGGGCGGCCATGTCGAAGATGGCGCTCCAGCCGCCGGGCACCGCACGGCCGATGAGCACGATCGCGCTCAGGCCGCCGAAGATGTACACCGATGCCTGGACGATCTCCGTCCAGACGACCGCCTTCATCCCGCCGCGATAGGTGTAGACGACGGTCAGCAGGCCGAGGATGAGCACCGCGACCGGCATCACGAGGTCGCGCCGGATTGTGCCGCCGAGGATCAACGCGACGGGGATGGCCGTGGCGAAGACGCGCACCGCGTCCGCCATCGCACGCGTCACCATGAACACGATCGACGTGAAGCGCCGCGTCTCCTTGCCGAAGCGTTTCTCGAGCAGCGTGTACGCCGTCACGAGCTCGCCCTCGTAGTAGCGCGGGAGGAGCGTGTAGGCGACGGCAATGCGGCCGAGGATGTAGCCGGCGGCCACCTGGAGGAAGCCGAGGTCGGTCGCCCAGGCGAGTCCCGGGATCGAGATGAACGTCAGCGCGCTGGTCTCGCTGGCGACGATCGAGAACATCACCGCCGGCCAGGGGATCGCGCGATCGGCGACGAAGTAGTCGCGGGCATCCCGCTGGCGGCGGCCCACCCAGATGCCGAGCAGAGTGGTGCCCACGAGGTACGCGAGCAGCACGGCGAAGTCCAACGCCGTGAAGGTCGGGGTCATGCGTGTCGGGTCAGGGAGAAAAGCACGCGGCGCGGGCGCAGGGCGCCCGCGCCGCGGGGACGATCACTCGACGACGTATGCTTCCATCGCGAAGTACTCGGCGAGGCCGAGGCGATCGAGGAATCCGGCAGTGTCCTTGTTGCGCGCCTCGACGCGCTGCCAGAACTCGCGATCGTCGGTGCCGGGGAAGGGCGCCGAATCCTTCTGCGACTGATGCTTGAAGATCGCCTGGATCTTGAGGCGCAGCTCTTCCTGCGACATCGGCACGAGCCACGTCGCCTCGGTCACCGGCCACTCCTGCCACGCCCCGCGATACAGCCAGACTTCCGGACGCCCCTGGCGTCCGGAAGTCTGCGTTTCATGGGAGGCGTCTCCGCTACGCTCCGACGCCTGTCCCTCGCGCCGCGCCGCGCCGATTCCATACAGCTCGTCGAGAGCGCGGTCGATGGCTTCCTTGCACATGCGGTGCGTGCCATGCGGATCGGAGAGGTCGCCGGCGACGAAGATCAGCTCCGGCTTGATCTCCTCGAGCAGGGCGCGCACGATCTCGACATCGGCGGGGCCGATCGGATCCTTGCGCACCTTCCCCGTCTGATAGAAGGGAAGGTTGAGGAAGCGGCCCTTCTCGGCCGGAAGGCCTACCGTCTCGATACCGCTGATCGCTTCCGCTTCGCGGATGAGACGCTTGATGTCGAGCACCTCTGGGATGTCGACGTCGCCCGGCTTCTTGTGCGCGAAGAAGTCGTTGACCTTGTCGGCGAGGGCGCCCGCGGCCCCGGCGTCACCCTTGCCTTCGCGCGCGAGACGGACGAGGAAGTCCACGTAGCGCCGCACGTCGTGGTCGAAGACGGCGATGTTGCCGCTCGTCATGTACGCGACGGTGACGTCGTTCTTGTTCTCGACGAACTTGCGGAGGATCCCGCCCATCGAGATCACGTCGTCGTCGGGATGCGGCGAGAAGCAGATCGTGCGCAGCCCGCGCGGGAGCTTCGACTTGCCGCGGATCTTCGCGCCGAGGTTGTTGAAGACCTCACCGTTGACCGCCCCCGGCGACCCGTAGCGGGCGACGAGCGACGACATCTTGTGCTCGGCGTACTC
>DATAIS010000102.1:0-13678 GCA_036262535.1 Gemmatimonadaceae bacterium
AGTACCTCGGGCTCCGAGAGGAGCGCAACGAGGCCGTAGAAGCCGATCTCGACGGCGACGAAGAGGATGAGGAAGCCGGCCAGGATCGCCGGCATCCGGTCGGCCCAGTGTACGATCTGCGTCGCGAGAATCCCGATCACCGCGAACGCCGCGTAGTGGAACAGGGTGTACGCCGCGATGTACGTGAACGCGCCCTCGCTCCCGCGCGGGCCGAGCACGCTCAGCAGTGCACGGCCGAGTATCTCCGGTGTACGGAAGGGATGGCCGGCGAGTACGTCGATGAGGAGGAACCACACCGCCACCCCCGTCGCCCCGATGGCGCCGGCGATGATGCCCTCGCGGATCACGCTGTGAGCGCGGGTCTCCGTGCGCGGAACCATGGCAGCGACGACGGGCATCTTGTGACCTCCTCGTTGATGGATGCGTCGCACGGGGAAGTCTCTCGACAAGCCCTCGCCCCCACGACAGGTTACCGCCTCATGAACGCCGTAACTGCCCGCCGTTCATTGGTCATCCTCGCGCTGACGTTCGTCGCCGGCGCCGCGTTCGCGTGCTCCGGCGGCTCGAGTCAAGCTGACCGCCGTTCTCTCGCCGCCTGCCACCAGCGCCGCGACAGCGCGACCTGGCAGGCGGTCATCGCCTATGCCAAGTCCGCGAGCCCGTACCCGCAGCGCTTTCTGAGCGCCGCCGGCACGGACTCCGCGCTCCCCGACGCCGGTGTCGCCGCGCTGCAGGAGAAGGGCCCGACGTACTTCTTCCCCCCTGATACTGCGCAGCGGGCGAAGGTTCGCAAGCACATGGACAACATGGGCCCTTACACCGCTCTGCTCGTCGCCTGGCACGGCGCGACCGCCGAAGCCGACAGTGCGCTCGTCGTTCGCCTGAGCGGACGCTACGTCGGCGGCAAGTTCGAGGGCACGGTCGCACCGATGAAGGCCTTCCGCTTCAACTGCGCCAACTCGCGCTGGGTCCTGCGCGATTCCGCGGGTCGTATCGAATCGAAGGCATGACGCCACCGCCGGTCGCTCCCGTCGCCGAGCGCACGCCCCTCGCGCCTCCCATAGGACAGCATTCCGGGACCCCCGCGGGTCCCGGAATGGGCGCGACTCGCGACGCGACGCGCGAACGGCTGCTCGCGCTCGACGTCTTTCGCGGCCTCACCGTCGCCGGGATGCTGCTCGTCAACGATCCGGGCTCGTGGTCGTACATCTTCCCGCCGCTCGAGCACGCGCCGTGGCACGGCTGGACGCCGACGGACCTGATCTTCCCCTTCTTCCTCTTCATCGTCGGCATCACCACCGAGCTTTCGCTCGGCGCACGGCGGGCGCGCGGCGCGAGCGACCGTGACCTCGCGCTCGCGATCCTGCGCCGCGGCGGACTGATCTTCCTGCTCGGCTTCCTCCTCAACTGGTTCCCCTTCTGGCAGTGGGGGACGATCCAGTCGCTCCCCGACGCCGGATTCTGGGATCGCGTCCTCTGGCGCATCGACCACGTTCGCGTCTTCGGCGTGCTCCAGCGTATCGGGCTCGCGTACATCATCGGCGGACTGCTGACGCTGCGCACGACGCTGAAGCAGCAGGTCGTCATCCTCGCCGTCCTTCTCTACGGCTACTGGTTCGCGATGGCGCTCCTCCCGGTGCCCGACACGGGTGCGCTCGGCGCGCTCATGCTCGACAGCAAGGGAGGCACTCTCGCGGCGTGGCTGGACCGCGCCGTGCTCGGCGCCAAGCACATCTGGTCGGGGGGCGTCGTCTACGATCCCGAGGGAATCCTCTCGACGATTCCCGCCGCCGGGACGGTGATCCTTGGCGTCCTCGCCGGGCGCTGGATCGGCTCGCCGCGGCCGCTCGCCGAGCGGCTCAACGGGCTCTTCGCCGGCGGGGCGCTGGCGGCGGTGGCCGGGATGATGTGGCACTGGTCGTTCCCGATCAACAAGTCGCTCTGGACGTCGAGCTACGTCGTCTTCACGGCGGGCGTGGCGTGCCTAACGCTGGGGACGATCATGTGGCTCGTGGACGTCCACCGCGTCACCGGCTGGACGAAGCCGTTCGTCGTCTACGGCATGAACCCGCTCATCGCCTTCCTCGGCTCCGGCCTCATGGCGCGGATGATCTACTCGATCTGGAAGGTGCAGGTGGACGGGCGCCCGGTCGCGGCACAGGCGGCGTTCCATCAGGCCGTCTTCGCCTCGTGGCTGCCGCCGCGGCTCGCCTCGTTGTGCTTCGCGCTCACGTTCGTCCTCTTCTGGTACGCAGTCCTCGCCCTGCTCCACCGCAAGCGGATCTATCTCAAGGTGTGAGCGTATAGCCGGGCTCGCGGTCCCTTCCTGGTGATCGCGGACACCGTGGGCTGGAACGTGAGTTGCCTTTCGACATCGTATGACGCGTGATCTTCGCGGGCCCGGACCCCGTCGTCCGGGCCGACGCACATTCGTTGCCCTCCGCTTCGCGCTGCTGCTCGCCGGCGGCGCCCTGCTCCTCGCGGAGGACCTCCCGGCGCAGGACGCCACCATCCCGGCCCCGGCCGCGGGCGCCCCGTCGGGGACCGCCACCGCCGCGACCGCCGATCCGCAGAGCAGGCGCCGGCGCCGCCGGACGACGCGACGGTCGCGGCGCCGCGTCGCCGAGCCGCCGATCCCGCGCGCGACGACGCCGACGAGCGCTGGCGCGCTCTCGAACGACGTCGGCGTCATGCTCGGCGGCGGGACGCGCAGCGGGCGCTGGGGGGTGATGATCGTCTCGCTGACGCGCGGCGACACGCTCTACCAGCGCGGGGCCGACGAGCTCCTCCAGCCGGCGTCGACGATGAAGCTGATGACGGCCGCGCTCGCGCTCGAGAACTTCGGTCCCGAGCACCAGTTCACGACCGAGGTCTTCCGCGACGGCGCCCTCGACTCCTCGGGGGCGGTGAACGGCAGCCTCTATCTCCGCGGCGCCGGCGACCCGGGATTCTCGAACCGCTTCCTGCGTGGCGACCCCGAGGCGCCGGTGGACCTGCTCGCGCGGCTCGTCGCAGGGGGGGCGGGAGTGAAACGCGTGCGCGGCGACCTCGTCGCCGACGCGAGCGCCTTCGAGCCGCGCAAGATCCCCGAAGGATGGCAGTCGCGCTATCTCGGGCTCGGCTACGCCGCGCCAGTGTCGGCGCTCTCGCTCAACGAGAACACCGTCTGGGTGGTCGTCGAGCCGGGGATGGCCGGCGCGCCGGCGATCGTCCGCTTCGAGCCATCGTCGAGCGGCATCACGTTAGGCAACAGGGTCCGCACGGTGAAGGGCTCGCGCGGCGCCTCGCTCGCGATTCGTCGCGCCGGCAACGGCGCCGTCGAGGCGCGCGGCTGGATCGGCTCGCGCTCGAGCGCGCGTCGCTACGAGCTGGTGGTGGACGAGCCCGCGCTCTTCACCGCCGGCGCGCTGCGCGACGCCCTCACGGCGCAGGGCGTGACCGTCGAGGGCGCGGTGCGGCTCGGCGCCACGCCGGGGAACGCGGTCAGCATCGCCGGGCTTCCCTCGCCGCCGCTCTCACGCCTCATCGCGGTGATGAACCGCGAGAGCGTGAACCACTTCGGCGAGCTCCTCTTCCGCAACGCGGCACGCGCCGGCGCGGGCGAGGGATCGGCGGTCGCCGGCAACCGGCTCCTCCGCCACTTCGCCGCGCAGAAGCTGGGCGTGGACTCGACCGACGTCTACGCCGCCGACGGCAGCGGGCTCTCGGTGCTCGACCGCGTCACGCCGCGGGCGATGGTGCATCTCCTCGACTACGCGCACCGCGCGCCCTGGAGCGCGAGCTTCCACGCCTCGCTTCCCGTCGCCGGCGAGAGCGAGCTGCTGCGCCACCGCATGCGCGCCACACCGGCCCAGGGCAACCTGCACGCGAAGACGGGCACCACGAACACGGTCATCTCCCTCGCCGGCTACGTCACCGCCCTCGACGGCGAAGTCATCGCCTTCGCCTTCATCTACAACGGCAACGACCGCGCGCGCGCGCGCGCGACGATC
This sequence comes from Gemmatimonadaceae bacterium, assembly GCA_036262535.1. GTDB lineage: Bacteria > Gemmatimonadota > Gemmatimonadetes > Gemmatimonadales > Gemmatimonadaceae > JABFXC01. Next base: position 3,993 of record DATAIS010000102.1, read on the forward strand.
GACCAGATGGGAGCCACACTCGCCGGCTTCGTACGAGAGTAGAAGTGCGTGAGGTTGTTAGCTGTTAGCGATGAGCTGTTAGCGCAAAGCAACGGCGTCTGACGGGATCTCCTCGTCAGACGCCGTTTTTTTTCGCCCCTGCTCAACGCTAATAGCTAAGAGCTAATAGCTAAGATCTAGGAGCCTGTCTCGCGGATCATGACTCCACGCTTCGCCAGCTCTTGGATGTACTTCTCCGCCGGCACGCACTCGTCCGGCGTGTGAACCCCCGGCGGTGCGATCTCGCCGCGGACCTGCATCTGGCCGGTGATCGAGAGCGAGTAGCCGGTCGTGCGCATCATGGCGCTGATGCCCCGCTTCTCGTCGTAGTTGTCGATCAGCTCGAAGCTGACCATCCCCTCCTTCCCCTTCTTCCTGCCCTCGACGGTGACGCGGAGGGCGACGAGGTCCTTGCCCTTCGGCCTCGTGAGCTTCGGACCGACGATCGAGATGAAGGCGTCGCGCGGCACCACCTTCTGCCCCTTCACGTCCGCCGGGGCGAGGTCGAGCAGCCCCAGCTCGCGGATCGACTCCATCAGCGCGGCGTGGCCCGGGTAGCGCAGCGTCTTGTACTCCATCGTCGGGATCTTCCCCTCGTAGCGCCACGCCATGGTGGAGAGCCCCCCCGCCGTATGAAACGCCTCGAGCTCTCCGACGGGCGCGGGGAACTTCACCGGCCCGCGCTCCGACAGCGCCGTCACCTGGTGGCGCTTGCCATCGCGGAGGACCCACGAAAGCGTCGTGTAGTAGTCGAGCACGCCCTCGAGCGAGTAGACGATCTGGTAGTTGAGCGGCGGCTCGGGTTGCTGCGGCAGTCCGCCGACGTAGATCCGCACCGCCGACACCGAGTCGAAGCGCTCGATCCCGTGCTGCGCGAGGATGTTCACCATCCCGGGCGCGAGGCCGCAGTCGGGGACGATCGTGATGTTCTTCTTCCGCGCCTGCGCGTCGAGCTCCTTCTGTTTGAAGACGATCTCGGTGTTCCCGCCGAGGTCGCAGAAATGGACGCCGACGTCGGCGGCGTGGCGCGCGAGGTCGTAGTTGAAGTAATAGGGAATCGCGCTCATGACGGCGTCGCTCTCCCGCATGACGGCGCGCACGGCGTCTTCGTCGCGGACGTCGAGTCGCGTCGGGAGGAGCCGCTTCCCCGAGTACGGCGCCAGGAACTCCGGCAGGTGATCGACGTGCAGGTCGGCCAGCCTGACTTCCTTCACTTCCGGGTTCTGCAGGAGATCATAGGCGCAGGCCGACCCTTGCAGCCCCGCCCCGAGCACGAGCATTCGCATTCCAGTCCGTTCTCCAGAAAGTTGCGCCGGCGTCGTCGAGCGGCGCCGACCGTGACGGGAAAGCTAACGGGCGACCTGCGCCGCTGTCATCCACGCGGGGCGCGCTTGCGTACGGCCCGAACTTCGCATCATCCTCGGGCATGACGACGCCCGCTTCCGCCACCGGCCGCCTCCTCGAGCGCGGCGACGAGATCGGCGAGATCCTCGAGCGCACGCACCGCATCGCGGTGCTCGGCATCAAGACCGAGGAGACGATGCAGCCCGCGTTCTACGTCGCGGAGTACGCGCAGCGCTCCGGCTACGAGATCGTCCCGGTCCCGGTCTACTTCCCGGACGTCACCGAGATCCTCGGCGAGAAGGTCTACCGTACCCTCGCCGCGATCCCGGGCCCGATCGACATGGTCAACGTCTTCCGCCGCCCCAGGGACCTCGCCCCGCACCTCGACGACATCCTCGCCAAGAAGCCGAAATCGGTCTGGCTGCAGCTGGGAATCCGCGACGATTCGTTCGCGAGGAAGCTGGCGGAGGCGGGGATCGATGTGGTGCAGGATCGCTGCCTTCTCGTCGAGCTGCGGAACCGGGGAAAGTGATACGGGCCATTAGCTGTTAGCTCTTAGCGTTGAGCAACTGCGAGAACGGCGTCCGACGAGGGATACCCCGCCAGACGCCGTTGCTTTACGCTAACAGCTAATAGCTCACAGCCACCGTCCCTACGGTCCGAGTATGATCTCTCCCCGCCACGGATTGATCGTCCACGGTCCCGTCCCCAGCACCACGCGCGCGTTCGTGCCGCCTAACGGCCAGAGGCCGTCGCGCTGGATGAGCCAGATGCCGCCGGGGTAGGTCAGCGTCGGGATGCGCTCGCCGGGTCGGGCGTCGGAGATGCGCCCCGAGCGCCGCAGCGTCAGCGTCCCGGCCGTGCGGTCGATCGTCGGCGCGAGCTCGGCGAGGACGTCGAGGCCGATCCGCGCCGTGCGCCGCGTCCCCGAGGCGGTGAACGCCGCCGGCACGTTGGCGAGCGTCAGCTCGCCGATGCCTAACGTGTGGACGACCCCGGCGGCGTTGCGCCAGTCGGCGTCGTACGTCGACGCGAAGCGCTTCACCCCGCTCGCGCTCAGCCAGGCCGTGTCGAGCACCAGCCCCTGCGCCCGCGGGTCCACCTTCGCCTCGAGCGTCTCGTCGCCGATGACGATCCGGATCGAGCCGATCGAGCTGCTGTCGGCCGCGCCGAGCTGCACCGCCGTCGAATCCGGACCGGACGTCGCCGGCGCGTTCGCCGCCAGCCACTCGGCGCGTGCCCGCTGCGCGTAGGGGAGCGGCGACGCCGGCAGCGACGCCAGTGCCTTGTAGTTGCCGAGCCGTGCGTAGACCGGCGCGAGGTAGGTCGCGACCACCTTGCGGTCGCCGCCGAAATACGCTGCCTCCTCCATCAGCACCGCGCCCACCTTCAGGGCCCCGCGCGCGGCGAGGTAGCGCCCGAGCGCGAGCCGCGCCGCCGGGTCCCGCGGCGACCGGCGCGCCGCGTAGTAGTAGAGCGTCTCCGCGGCGAAGACCCGTCCCTGACGGAAGAGCGAATCGGCGCGCGCGATCCAGCGCTGTCCCTCCGCGATGGAAGGAACCGCGAGGGCGGAGCCGGCGAGCAGTGCGAGTGTGAGACGGCGAAGCGACATCGGGCGGCGGTGTGACGGCGTGCGGCGGATGGACCGGCTCAGCGGCGTTCCGCGACCGGCCCGAGGCGCGCGAGCAGCGACGCCTCCGGATCGAGGATCACCCCCGCCGGCCGCTCCGACAGCTCGAGCGGCACGACCAGGCGCGTGCTCCGTGCCGCGGGCACCTCGATCGTGGCCCGTGCGGTCGTCCCGTCGCCACGCCTCACCTCGACGGTGAGTGGGAACCGGAAGACCCCGAACCGGCCACGCTGGACGACCTGGAGATAGACGCGCCGCCCCCGCGGTTCATAACTCCAGCTCGCCGCGACCTCGGGATACCCGGGCCGCCGCAGCCACTGCGCGAAGAACCAGCGCAGGTCGCGCCCCGACGCCCGTTCCATCGACGCGCGAAAGTCGTCGGTCGTCGCGCTGCCGTGCCTGAACCGCGCATAGTAGTCGCGCACGCCGGCGAAGAATGTCGAGTCGCCGACGACCCCGCGCAGCATGTGCAGGACGAACGCGCCCTTGGCGTAGCTGTTCGCGTTGAGCAGCGCGAGCAGGTCGCGCTCGAGCGTGTCCACCACCGGGCGGCGCGGCACCGCGGCGCTGTCGGCGAGGAGCCCGTCACGCATCGCGCGCATGTGCGCGACGAACGAGTCCCGCCCCTTCGATCGTTCGGTCCAGAGCTCGGCGAAATAGGTCGCGAACCCCTCCGAGAGCCAGAGATGCGGCCAGTCGCGCTCCGTCACCGCGTCGCCGAACCACTGGTGCGCGGTCTCGTGCGCGATCAGCCCCTCCGACATCGTTCCCCGGCGGAACGCGCCGTCGGCGTAGAAGATCGCCGAGGCGTTCTCCATCCCGCCGAAGCGGGTGCTCGACTGGACGTGCGCCAGCTTCTCGTATGGGAACGGCGCGACGAGCTCGGCGAAGAGCGCCGCGATCGGCGCGGCCTCCTCGAATGCCGGTGGAACCTCGATCCCCGGCGACGTCCACACCGTCTGCTCGAGGCACCCCTCCGCGCCGTCGCGCGGTGGGCAGACCTTCGACTCCACCGCGTGTCCCTCGAGCGGCGCCGCCGCGATCACCATCAGGTACGCCGGGAGCGGACGCCGCTCCTGCCAGACCCACTCGCGTCGCCCGCCGGTGGTGGTCGAATCGGCGAGCGCACCGTTCGCGAGAACCGTCAGAGAGACGGGTGCGGTCACCCGCCAGGTCACCGTCGCCTTGTCGCGCGGGTGGTCCACGATCGGCAGCCAGTGCCGTCCGCGATTCGGCCAGTTGTCACCGAACGCCTGCCATCGTCCCGCGGAGTCGCGCGAGATGATCAGCCCGTCCGTCGGCGCGCCGTGGTACACCACGGTCGCGCGCACGACGTCGCCGGCGCCCGCGACGGGGAAGCGCAGCACGCCGCTCCGCTGGGTGAAGCGCACCGCGCGACCGTTCACGAGCACGCTGTCGGCGGGAAGCAGAAGGTCGAGCGCCATCTCCCGCGTGGTCGTGCGACGCGCCGCCGTGATCGTCGCCCGTCCCCGAATCTCCGAGCCGCTGTCCGGAAGCTCGAGCGCGAACTCGTAGCTGACGACGTCGATGCCGTTCGGCACGACCGACGTCGCGCGCATCTGTTGGGCAGACGCGCTCGTGCTCCGCACGAGCGCGGCGGCTACCATCGCGGCGCGCCCGACGGTAGAAGAGTTCTTCGCAATCCTCGCGATCAGCGGCCGCAGGCCGCGATGGCACTTCATCGCCCTAGATCATAAACGACGAGCCGCGCCGGCTGCTCGCCCTCGCGACGCCCGACGTTAGGCACGAGCGCCGCCACGAACCGTCCGCCGGCGGTCGCCGCGAGCGCCGTTCCCGGGCCGACGATCCGGTCGCGTCCTCCGGCGCGGACGCGGATCCAGCCCGCGCCGCTCGCGATGCCGCGCGCGCCGGCGGCGATCTCGTGCGCCGACTCGAAGTCCACCGGGACGCCCGTGTCGAGCGTCGGCCCCTCGGTCCACGCCACCGGCGCCGGCGACGCGCCCTCGAGCGCGAGACGTCGGCCGCGCAGGTCCACGGCGATCCACCCTGGCGACGGCTCGTCGTCCCCCGCGCGCCGCGGGTTGGTGCCGACGAGCAGCGCGGCGCCGTCGCTGCTCCAGCCGACTCGCCAACCGCCGGCCATGGGCAGCATCAGCGGCTGGTAGCCGGCGCCGCTGTCGGCGGCGATCGCCAGGTCGTATACCGCGGGCTGCGCGAGCCCGTACGCGGTCGACATCCCGCTCGCCTCGAACGCGCCCTTGCGCACCGAGTCGGCGGGAAGTCCGGTTCGCCGCGCGAGCGCGGTCCACTCCGCGGCGGGAATCGACGGTCGCTCGCGTCCCTGGATCACGTACGCGATGCCGATCGCGAGCCGCCGCCAGTCGGGCGACGGCGACACGTCCCATACACCGTCGCGCTGGAGCAGTGTCTCTGCTCCCTCGCTGGCGAAGACGAAGCCGTCGGCCACGGGCTCCGCCTCGACGGCGGTCGGATCCTCGACGACGAGCATCGCCCGCCGATCCCCCGAGAAGGCCCAGCGCGTCACCGCAGCCATGCCATGCGGCCCGCGGTTCACCGCCAGGGCGGTCGCGTCGAGGATCGACGACGGCGGAACGACGTCCCGCACCACCACCGCCTGACGGTTCGCGTTCCCGAGCGATGCGGCGACGAGCCGCGGCAGCATCGTGTCGCGCGAGGCCGAGACGCGCACGCGATACGGCGAGCCGGCCGCCTCGGGCGCCTTCACGTAGGCGAGCCACCCCACGCGCTCGAGCGAGTCGCGCAGCCTGCGCGCGTTGTTCGAATCGGAGAAGGCGCCGAGCTGCACGGCGAGCACGGACTCGGGCTCCGTGCCCCGCGCGCGGACCACCGCGGTCGATCCGACGGCGAGGCTGTCGCCGCTGGCGGTGTCGCGCGGCGGCTCGCCTGCTCGCGAGCAGGCGAGCGCGATGGCGAATGTCAGACCCGCTGCGCAGGCCCGGAGCAGCGGCCGTCCGGTCGTCTCGTCGTGCATGCGTTCCGTACCCGTCAGGACAGGGGTGGTGCCGCGCCTCAGCGTCCGAAGAGCCGCCCGAGCATCCCGCCGCCGACCGACTCGCCGCGGGCAGCCGCCGCGAAGGCTTCCGCGAACTCGTTCGCGGTCGAGTACCTGCCGGCGAGCTCGCGCGACATCCCCTTCCCGAGCACGTACTCGATCCCCTCGCTCAGCTTCAGCTCGGGGCGCATCTGCCGGACCGGGATCGGCTCGCTGCGCAGGCGGTTGATCATCATCTCCTGCTGCGTGCGGCCCTGGAAGGGAAGCTTCCCGGTCAGCATCTCGTAGGTCATCAGCGCCAGCGAGTAGACGTCGCTGCGACCGTCGAGCGGCTTGCCGCGGAGCTGCTCCGGACTCATGAACTCCGGCGTGCCGAGCACGATGCCGGTCGCCGTGAGCTTCACCAGCTCGGGCGACGCGCGGCGCTCCTTGGCGAGCCCGAAGTCCATCACTACCGCGCGCTTCCCCTCGCCCTCGCCGGTCAGCATCACGTTCTCCGGCTTGAGGTCGCGGTGGACGATCTCCAGCTCGTGCGCGCGCTGCAGCCCCGCTGCGATGTCGCGCACCCAGCGCGCGGCTTCCTCGGGCTGGAGGTGTCCCGCGCGGTGCGTGTGGTCCGACAGCACTTCCCCCTCGAGAAAGGGCATCGTGATGTAGACCTGCCCGCGCGACGTCTCGCCGAGGCCGATGATGTGGCAGATGTTGGGGTGCTCGAGCCGGCTTCCCAGCTCCGCCTCACGGCGCAGCCGCGCCATCGCGTTCTCGTCCTTCGAGAGCTGCGGCGAGAGCACCTTCACCGCATAGCGCTCGCCGGTGCCCCGCGTGTCCTCGGCGAGGTAGACGAACGACATCCCGCCCTCGCCGATCTTGCGCACGATGCGATAGCGGCCGTCGAGCGTCTGGCCCACCAGCTCGTGCGCGGCCGTCATCGCCGCCGTGTGCGTAGGGCTGTTCCGCACCAGCCGCTCGCCGGTGCGTCCCATCGGGTCGGCGCGCGGCGGACGTGGCCGCGGCGCGCCTGGCGCCGGCATCTCGACGAGCCGTGAGCCGTCCTTCGTGCAGAAGCGGGCGTCGTCGCCGTAAACGGTGCCGCACATCGGACAGCGGCTGCTCATCTTCCTATGCTCGCACCCTGTTTCGTCCCGCGGCCTTCGCGCGGTAGAGCGCCTCGTCGGCGCGGCTGAAGAAGTCCTCGACCGACTCGATCCCCGTCGACGGGAACGCCGCCACGCCGACGCTCGCCGTCAGGCGCAGCGACGGCAGCCGCTCGTTGGCGAAGTCGTGGGTCTCGACACGCTCGCGAAGACGCTCGGCGAACGCGATCGCGCCGTCGCCCGCCGTCTCCGGCAGGACGATCACGAACTCCTCGCCCCCGTACCGCGCGACCACGTCCACCGCGCGCACCGCGCCCTGCAGCAGCCGCCCGACCTCGCGCAGCGCCTGGTCGCCGACGAGGTGACCGTAGCTGTCGTTGATGTCCTTGAAGTGGTCGAGGTCCACCATCAGCAGCGCGAGCGGCGTTGCGTAGCGCCGCGCGCGCTCGAGCTCGTGCGTCAGTCGGTCGACGAGCGCGCGACGGTTGAGGAGCTGCGTCACCGAGTCGGTCGTCGCCAGCGCCTCGAGGCGCGCCTTGTCGGCGCGCGTCGTCTCGAGGAGCTGCGCACGCTGGATCGCCGCGACGGCGGCGCGGATGACCGTGTCGGCGAACTCGATGTCGTTCGCCGAGAGCGGCGCTTCGTCGCCGTAGGTGCGGAGGAAGAAGACGCCGACCTGCGTGCGGTCGAGCGTGAAGGGGAGCGCGATCGCCGACGAGAGCGGGATGTCGAGCCCTTCCGCGTCCCACACCGCCCTGATCTCGTCGTAGAGCGCGTTAGGCGCGCCGCGCTCGACGAGCACCGGGCTGCCCTGCTCGAGCGCGGCCCGGATCTCCGGGTAGCGATCGAGACGGATCGGGAAGTTGCGCAGCCCCGGGTTGTCGTACGACGTCGCGACGACGCCGACCTCGTCCCCCGGACGCGCGAGGATCACCGAGCAGCGCGAGATCTCGAGCGCGTGCGCCACCCGGCGCGCGAGGACGCGGAAGATCTCCTCCGGCGACACCTCGCCCGCGACCTCGTGCAGGATGTCCACCAGCTCGCGGCGGCTCTTCGCTTCCTCGCGCGCGTCGAGCAGCGCCTGGTTCGCCGCCGTCAGCGAGTCGCGGATGCGATCGAGCGACTCGCGCGTGCGAAGCTGCGCCTCGACCCGCGCCACCAGCTCCTTGAGCCGGAGCGGCCTGGCGACGACGTCGGAGGCGCCGAGCCGCAGGCCGCGCGCGGTCAGCTCCTCGCTCGTCGAGTCGGCGAGGAGGACCACCGGCAGCTCGCGCCACCGCTCGTCGGCGCGCATCCGCTGGAGCGTGTCGAGCCCCCGCGCCTCGCCATCGCCGGCGGTTCGCCCCGCGTCGAGGATGAGGAGGTCGTGAGGGCGGCGCGCAAGCTGCTCGACGACGCCCTCGATCCCCGATGCGGGAATCGCGGTGACGTCCCACCCGTGCTCCTTGAGGAGCCAGGCGACCGCGGCACGCGTAGCGGCGTCGTCGTCCGCGATCAGGATGCGCGTGTCGAGCGTCATCGCCCTCAGCCGTCTCCGAGGATGGCGCGCAGGCCGGCGTACTCGATGTTGCCGCCGCTCAGCACCGCGACCGTCTTACCCTGTCCACGCGCCTTCCCCGACAGCAGCGCCGCGATCGTGATCGCGCCGCTCGGCTCCACGACGAGCTTCATGCGGTCGAGGAGGAAGCGCATCGCCCCGGCGAGCGCGTCGTCCTCGACCGTCACGACGTCGTCCAGGTAGGCCTGATGGTGGGCGAAGGGAAGCGCGCCGATCTCCACCGCCATCAGCCCGTCGGCGAGACTCCGGGTGTTCTCGAGGCGGACCGGGCGGCCCGCCGCGCGCGCCCGCGAGAGCTTGGCCGCGCCCGCCGGCTCGACGCCGACGACGCGCGCGCCCGGCACGGCGAGCTTGATCGCCGCGGCGACTCCCGCGCTCAACCCCCCGCCGCCGACGGGCACGAGCACCGTGCCGACGTCGGGCATGTCCTCGGCGATCTCGAGTCCCGCCGTCCCCTGCCCGGCGACGATCCAGGGATGATCGTATGGCGGAACCAGCGTCTGCCCCTCGTCGCGCACGATCTCCATCGCCCGGTCCATCCGGTCGGCGGTGGTCGCCCCCGCGAGCTCGATCCGCGCGCCGAGCCGCTCGGCGCCGGCGCGCTTCGCCGGCGAGACCGTGGTCGGCATGACGACGGTCGCGGGGACGCCGAAGAGCTTCGCCGCCATGGCCACAGCCTGGGCATGATTACCCGACGACGGCGCGACGACGCCCCGACCCCGCTCCTCGGGGGAGAGCTTCGCGAGGAAGTTGTAGGCGCCACGCAGCTTGAAGGCGCCGCTCCGCTGGAGCATCTCCGGCTTGAGCCAGACGGGAACGCCGAGGCGCTCGGTCAGCTCATCGACCGGAAGCAGCGGGGTCCGCACCGCGACCCCCGCGATCGTCCGCGCCGCCTCCCGCAGCTCCGCCAGCCCGACCAGCTCCACCTTGGCCATCGTCGACGTCATCCCACCAATCTGTCGCCGGTGCCGCTGATTGGCCATTAGGCCTGACGGGCCGAACAGG
>DATAIS010000103.1:0-17836 GCA_036262535.1 Gemmatimonadaceae bacterium
GGTCACGTACGGGATCGCGGCAGGGAATGGCAACATCTTCGGGTGGCCGGTCAATGCCTGCAACACGTCGCCGGCACGCGTCGCCGAAGCGATCACCGTCGGCGCAACCGACAAGACCGACAAGAAGGCGTCGTGGTCGAATTACGGCACCTGTCTCGACCTCTTCGCGCCGGGTGTCAGCATCACGTCGGCGTGGTATACGTCGCCGACGGCGACGAACACCATCAGCGGCACGTCCATGGCGACGCCGCACGTCGTCGGCGTCGCGGCGCTCTACGCCGCGGCGAATCCGACGGCGACGCCGCAGCAGGTGCGCGACGCGCTCGTCGCCGCCGCGACGACGGGAAAGGTGACGAGCCCAGGCTCGGGCTCGCCGAATCGGCTCCTCTTCACGAGCTACTAGTCGTCTTCATGAGCTAGCAGGCTGGAAGCGTCGTATGCATGGGGCGGCTTCATAAGGAAGCCGCCCCTCGCATTTGCTGACGTCGATGATGTGCAGATCGACCCCCGCGGCGACGTCCCATGCACTGCGGGCGACAATGGCGCGACCCGGCCCTGGACGCGGGCCGGGGTCTCTTCCTGCCAAGGGGGAAGCGTGAGTTCGCCCCCTCGCACTTCTTGACAGTTCGCTGACGAGACCGTAATTCTGGGCGGTTCCACCCGGCCGTTCCGACGGGACAGTCCCCCCGTCTCGGCCATCATTTCTTTCATACCCTGGAGGGGGACGTGCGGAAATTCTGTGCGGTCGTACTCGTCCTGCTCGCCAGCGCGTTCTTCGCGAACGACGCAGCGGCGCAGCAGCGGCGAATCACCGGACGCGTCACGGCGACTGGGAGCGGAGAGCCGCTGTCCAACGTCGCCGTCAGCGTCGTGGGCACCACGCTTGGCACGTATACGGGTGAGGACGGTTCGTATCAGCTTCTCGCGCCGGAAGGCGACGTGACGCTGCTCGTCCGCCGCGTCGGCTACAAGCGCGCGAACGCGCGAGTGGCGTCCGGCCAGGGCGAGGCGAACGTCGCGCTCGAGCGCGACATCCTGCAGCTCGAGACGCAGGTCATCACGGGCCAGACCACCAACGTTGCGCGACTCAACGCCGCGAACGCGGTCTCGCAGGTGAGCGGCGAGGAGCTGAATCGTGCGCCGACCCCGACGGTCGAGAACGCGCTCCAGGGCAAGGTTGCCGGCGCGACGATCACGCAGAACTCGGGCGCGCCCGGCGGCGGCGTCCAGATCCGGATGCGCGGGGTGACGTCGATCCTCGGCGCGAGCGACCCGCTCTACGTCATCGACGGTGTCGTCGTCAGCAACGACGTCATCCAGCCGGGAACGAACGCGGTGCTCGCCGCGTCCGGGGGCTCGAACGCCTCGAGCCAGGACAACGGCGTCAACCGCATCGCCGACATCAATCCGAACGACATCGAGAACATCGAAATCCTGAAGGGCGCGTCGGCATCGGCCATCTATGGCTCGAAGGCGTCCAACGGCGTCGTGATCATCACGACGAAGCGCGGCACCTCGGGCCGCCCACGCATCGAGGCCACGCAGCGGCTGGGCACGTACTCGCTGGCGAACAAGCTCGAGATGAAGCGCTTCTCGCTGGCCGACGCGTACGCGTTCGCGGACGACTACGGCGTGGATTCGGCGACCGTCCTCCGCAACTACAACAGCTGCGGCGGCTTCTGCGACATCCAGGAGCAGCTGTACGGGCGAAAGGACCTGTCCTACGAGACCACGCTCAGCATTCAGGGCGGAACTGAGGCGACGAAGTACTTCATCTCGGGGCTCGCCAAGCACGACGGCAGCATCCAGAACAACGCGGGGTACGACAAGCAGTCGCTGCGCGTGAACCTCAGCCAGCTGGTGGGCTCGAAGCTCACGCTCGATGCGCGCGCGAACATGGTGCACTCGCTGACGAAGCGGTCGCTCAGCAACAACGACAACGTCAACGTCACGCCGTATTTCGTCATCCCGTCGACGCCGAGCTTCATGGATCTGCGGCCGGTGAACGGGCGCTACCCGCAGAACCCGTTCACGAGCTCGAACCCGCTCGAGACGCTCGACAAGGTCAAGACGCCGGAAGACGTCTACCGCCTCATCGGTTCGGCGAGCGCCACGTACAGCGTGTTCGCCAGCCAGGCGCAGTCGCTGCAGCTCCGCCTCGACGGCGGCATCGACCATTTCTCGCAGACGGACAATGTCTTCTCGCCGCGCGACCTCCAGTTCGAGCCGGCGGATCTGCTCCCCGGCACGGCGACATTCCAGAACGGCAACAACCTGACCGCGAACGTGAACCTGTCGGCGACGCACCAGTTTTTCCCGGCGTCGAAGCTCTTCACGCTGACGACGTCCGCCGGCGTGCAGCGCGAATTCAAGGACCAGAAGGTCGCGAACATCGTGACGCGCGACGTGCTCGGCCCGAACGTGCAGCAGGGTGCGTCGGTGGAAGCCTTCGACTTCCGCCAGCAGTCGCGCGATCTGGCCTTCTTCGGTCAGGAGGAAGTGCTCGCCCTCGAGGAGCGGCTGCTCCTCACGGCCGCGATCCGCGGCCAGCGCAGCACCGTGAACGGCGACGTGAACAAGTTCTACACCTTCCCGAAGTTCGCCGCATCGTACCGTCTTCCGACGACGTTCCTGCCGCGGATCGACGAGTTCAAGCTGCGCACGGCATGGGGTCAGGCGGGCAACCAGCCGCTGTTCGACTCGAAGTTCACGCCGTCGCTCGTCGGCGTCTACAATGGTCAGGTTGGTGTCCAGGTCGCGACGCGCCGGGGTAACCCGAACGTGCGTCCCGAGAAGCAGACGGAGATCGAGGGCGGCGTCGACATCACGGCGCTCGACTCGCGGCTCTCGCTGACGGTGACCGGCTATCAGAAGACGATCACCGACATGCTGCTGCGCCCCAGCCTCGCGCCGTCGACGGGATTTCTGTCGCAGGACATCAATGCCGGTGAGCTGCAGAACCGCGGTCTCGAGATCGAGCTCGGGGCGACGCCGGTCCAGTACGGCGACTTCACGTGGGTCTCACGCACCACCTTCGCCCGGAACAGGGGCAAGGTGATCTCGCTGCCCGACATCGTTGGCCGAGTGCAGTGCCTCAACGCGGCGGGGACGGGCATCGAGACGACGAACCAGCTTCGCTGCCCACGCGGCTTCACCGCGGGAGCCTTCGGCTTCTTCTACGGCCAGGGCCGCATCCAGGAAGGTGCGTCGCCGACGCAGATCGTCGGACAGGATACGATTCCGAACGGCGGCGGCCTCACCTACCTCCGGAAGTTCGGCGACACGGAGCCCGACTACACGATGGGCTTCTCGAACGAGTTTCTCTGGCGCGGGTTCCGCGTCTACGGGCTTCTCGATTGGCGCAAGGGCGGCAAGATCGTGAACCTGACGGAGAGCGTCTTCGACGACGTCGGCACGAACGCCGATCAGGCCGGCGCGGACCGGCGCCACGAGCTGGGCGATCTCGGCATCTCGCCCTACATCGAGGATGCCAGCTTCGTGAAGCTGCGCGAGATCTCGCTGGCGTACGAGATTCCAGGAGACTGGACGTCGCGTGTGACGAACGGTCTCGCGCGCTCGCTCCAGATCGAGCTCGCCGGGCGGAACCTCGCGACGTGGACGAAGTACAACGGGCTCGATCCCGAAGTCTCGAACTTCGGCAACCAGAACATCGTGCGTAACCAGGATCTGGCGCCGTTCCCGCCGTCGCGGAGCTTCTTCGTCTCGCTCAACTTCGGCTTCTGATGGCCGCTACCCCAATTTCCACCATGAGCAACCACAAGAGACTCAAGAGCGCGGCGCTCGTCGCCGCGGTGCTGGTCGGGGGGGCGTGCTCCGAGACGAGCCTCCGCAATCCGAATGCGCCCGAGCAGGGCGACTACTTCACCGCGATCACCTCGCGGAGCCAGTTGCAGCAGGCCGCGACCGGTCTGCTCGACGGCGACCGTGTGACAAACGGAACCCAGATCCTGTTCTTCGAGACGATCGGACGGGACCTCGTCCGCATCGATCCCGCCGAGTCGCGGTACGTGACGCGCCTTCTGGGCGCCTCGCTCTCGAACAGCGACTTCATCGGCAACTCGATCTGGAACGCGCCCTACCGCACGATCCGTGGGGCTGGAGCGCTGATCCGCGCGGTCGACGCGGGAACCATCGCCGAAGCACCCCTGACCGCGCAGGAGAAGTCGGCGGTCAAGGGCTTCGCGCGGACGCTCCAGGCCATGGAGTACCAGCGTGTGTGGGAGGCGCGCGAGCGGAATGGAATCGCGATCCAGACCAATTCCACCGCTCCGGTACCGCTCGTCTGCCCCGCCGTGGCGCTTCCATACATCGCGGCGCTCTACGACTCGGCGGCGACGGATCTCCGCGCCGCCGGCACCATCGGGTCGTTCCCGTTCATCCTGCCTGGCGGCTTCCGCGGCTTCACGTCGCCCGCGAACTTCCTGAAGTTCAACCGTGGAATGGCGGCGAAGATCGCGATGTATCGCGGCTTCGAGCCAAACCGGATCGCCGCCGACACCGCGGACCCGACGTCCGCGACCGAGGACGTCGCGCAGCTCAACCGGGCGCTGGCGCTCATCGACAGCTCGTTCTACGTCGAGCCCACGTCGCGGCTGCAGCTCGCAACCGGCGTCTATCACTTCTATGCCTCGGGATCGGGCGAGCAGTCCAATCCGCTCGTGGACCTCAACGTCTTCCGCGTCAACCAGCGGGTGCTGATCGATTCGGTGCGCGCGCGGAAGGACACCACGATCGCGGGACGTGACACGACGATCTTCCGGCTCATGTTCGTGACGCGCGCCGAGCCGGGCGACCTCCGCATCCAGGAGAAGGTCGATACGGCAAGCTCGAACTCCCGCAAGACGATCAGCGGGATCGGCTCGCGTTTCCTGATCAGGACCCCGGGGGCCCCGTCGTCGCCGTTGGCCATCCTCACCCTCGAGGAGCTGACGCTGATGCGGGCCCAGATCAACTACGGTCTCGGCAACTACGCGGAGGCGCTGCGGCTGATGAACATCATCCGGACGCTCAACGGCCTTCCGGCCAAGACAGCGCTGGATTTCGGCGGCTTCGTCACGGCAACGAACCGGCGCGACTTCCTGATCGCGATTCTCACGGAGAAGCGCTTTTCGCTGCTCGCCCAGAGTCCTTCGCGCATGATCGACTACCGGATGCACGGCATCCGGCTCCTCCTGGGTGTCGAGCGTAACAACGCTCCGATCGCCCGCTTCCCCATCCCGAACAACGAAGCAGCGGCACGCCTGAACCAGATCCCGGGCCTGGCGGGAATTCCGAGCTGCACCTGACCGGGAACATGACGATGTAGGCGATGCGGGGTCCGACGCGTTCCAGCGGCGGACCCCGCATTGTCCTATGGGCGGGCCACGTCGGCCTGCAAAATGCGCGTCTGCGGTCGGCGCCCATGTGGCGCTATCAGGAGGTGCGAGATGCTCTGCAGATCACTCGGCCCCATTTGCGCGTTCGCCGCGCTCGCGGCGTGCGCGTCGTCGTCCGCGTCGTCATCTCCGTCTCAACCGAAGCCGCGACAGGGGAAAGACCCGGGGCGCATCACCCAGGAAGAGATCGTCAAGTCGCGGGCGCGCGACGCGCTGCAGCTAGTCCAGGAGCTGCGCGGGAGCTTTCTCCACGCCAGAGGAAAGACGAGCGTCTATCAGCGGACGCAGACCCTCCCCGCGGTCTACGTCGACCGGCAGTACTACGGGACGATCGACCTGCTCTACACCATCCCCACGCGCGACATCCTCGAGATACGGCTCTTCCGAGCTTCGGAGGCGGTCACCCGCTTTGGCCCGGACAAGACGGCGGGCGTGATCGAGGTGATCACGTACCTCCCGCCCCGGACGGTGGACCCTGAAGCGGTGGATTCTTCGCAAGCCACTCGCCACCATCCACCACCAGAATCGCTCCGGTAATCCAATCGCCCGCCGGCGAGGCGAGGAAGGCGACCATATTCGCGATGTCGCGCGGCGAGCCCCAGCGTCCCGCCGGGATCGCCTTCTTCGCGTATGCTTCCATCGCCTTGTCGATCGCGAAGACATCGGGCGCCTGAGCGCCAGGCGCCGCGGGCGGGGCGAACGCCTTTCGCACTCCCTCCGTCGGAATCGGACCCGGCGCGACTGCATTGACCCGGATGCCGTCGCGCGCCCATTCCAGCGCGAGCGTCTTCGTCAGCGCGTCGATGCCCGCCTTCGCCGCCGAGGCGTGGGCCATCAACGGCCAGCCGCGGTAGTGCAGCGTCATCGAGATGTTCACGATCCGCCCGCCGCCGCCCGTCTTCATCAGCGGATACACCGCCTGGGAGCAGAAGAAGGTGCCGTAGAGGTCGATCTCGACCACCGACTTCCACGCGTTAGGCGATAGCGTCGCCGACGGCGCGTAGAAGTTGCCGGCGGCGTTGTTGACGAGGAGGTCGAGCCGGCCGTGCGACGAGGCGATCGCGTCCACGACCGCCTTGATGCGATCCGGCTCGCGGACGTCGAGCGTCGCCGCCTCCGCCGAGCCGCCGGCGCCCTGGATCTGCTTCACGCCGCGCTCGACGTTCTCCGGCTTCCGGCTCGCGATCACGACGTGCACGCCGAGCGACGCGAGCAGCTCGGAGATTCCGAGGCCGATGCCGGTCCCGCCGCCGGTGACGAGCGCGACGCGGCCCGACAGCAGCCCGTCGCGGAAGATGGTGTCGCTCACTGGAAGCTCGCTTCGTCGATGGCGGGGGAGGGAACGATCCCCGGCGTAGGGAGAATCGACTCCTCGAGGATCATCTCGTTCAGCGGCTCGTCGCACATCGCATCGGCTTCTTCCGCGGAGAGCTCGAGCCCGATCTCGAGCCCGAGCTCGAGCTGGCGCGGCTTGACGAAGGTGCGGCGGTGGTGCGGCGAGAGCCCGCGCTCGTTGACCCGTGCCCAGTGCTCCGGCGTGCCGTAGCCGACGTTCCGGTCCCACAGGTAGTCGGGATAGCGCCGCGCGAGCGCGAGCATGACGCGGTCGCGGGTGATCTTGGCGACTATCGATGCGCAGGCGATGCTGTAGCAGCGTGCATCGCCGTGCACGATCGCCGTGTGCGGGACGTCGAGCGTCCGGATCGGGCGGCCGTCGACGAGCACATGGTCGGGCCGGACCGAGAGCCGGCGCAGCGCGCGGCGCATCGCGAGCACGGTCGCGTGGTAGATGTTGACGCGATCGACCTCGCGCACCGACGCCGCGCCGAGCGCCACGGCCAGCGCGCGCTCGCGAATGCGATCGGCGAGCTTGAGGCGCTGCCGGACGGTGAGCGCCTTCGAGTCGTCGACGCCGCCGATGGCGCGCGCGTCAGGAGGCATGATGACGGCGCAAGCGACGACGGGGCCCGCGAGGGGGCCCCGTCCGACTTCGTCTACTCCGGCGACCAGTGGGCCGTGCGCGGCGCGTACCTCGCGCTCGAGCGGCGTCCAGCGCTTGCGTGAGCCCCGCTTGCGTGCGCCCATCGCGGGCGGCGGGCCTTACTCGGCGGTGCCGGTCGTGGGAACGGCGACCTTCGCCTTCCGCTCGCGGATGCGGGTCGCCTTGCCGGTGAGGTGCCGCAGGTAATAGAGCTTCGCGCGACGAACGCGGCCGCGGCGAACGACGGCGATCTCGGCGAGCATCGGGCTGTGCACCGGGAAGATGCGCTCGACGCCCACGCCGTTGGAGATCTTCCTGACGGTGAAGGTCTCGCTGACGCCGCTGCCACGGCGGGCGATGCAGACCCCCTCGAACGCCTGGAGGCGCTCCTTCTCACCCTCGCGCACCCGGACGTTCACGCGCAGGGTGTCGCCGGGCCGGAAGGCCGGGACGTCCGAGCGCAGCCATTCTTTCTGAGTTTCGATGAAGGGGTGCATATGAAGCTCCGGGGCGTGAGTGGACGCCCGGTTGAGTGGCAACTGACAGAGACCAAAGAAGATAACGGCGCCCGGCGAGGAAAGGCAAGCGAACACCATTCCCCGGTGCGGGGGGTCACAGGGGCGGAAAATCAGCCATTTCGAAGGCGACTCAGCCGTAACGCCGGGGGTGCCCGAGCAGTCAAGGGATACACAGTGCCCGAAGTCGCCGAGAAGAGAGGTCCCGTGATGGATTCTGCGCGTCGCAGCACGCGCGCGCTGGCAGTCCTGCTCGCGCTCGTGATCCCCGCATCGACCCTTTCCGCCCAGGAAAAGTCGCCGGATCCGGCGGCCGAGGCGCGAGGGGAAGCCCTGCTCATGGCCGGCCAGTACAAGGCGGCCCTGAAGGAGTTCGAGGGGATTCGCGACGCCGATCCGACCTACGCGGCCGCGATGCTCGGGATCGCGCGCTCGCGCGACGGAATGGGGCGCAACAAGGCGGCGCTCGACGCCTACCTGGGATACGCCCGCCTCGCCCCGCAGGACCCGGCCGCGTACGAGATGCTCGGCTGGATCAACGCTGAGCTGAAGCGCAACGACGAAGCGCTCAGAAACTTCCGTGTCGCGCAGCGAATGGCTCCCGGCTCTTCCGGGGCCGCCCTTGGGGCGGGGCTGATGCTGCGCGAGATGGGCCGCCGCGAGGAAGCGCATCGGTCGCTCCGCGACGCCGCCCGGCTCGATCCTCGCAACGCCGAGATCTGGGGCTACCTGGCGGCGCTGGCGATGGACATGAAGCAGCCGCACGACGCGTCGCACTTCTGGAGCGAGGCACTCCTCCGCGACCCGGGATACTTCGACACTCGTCCGGCGGAGCGAAAGCGGTGGGAAAAGGTCGCGATGCTCGCGCCGCTCGCGCCACTCCCGCAGGACGGCGCTGCGCCCGTCGTCGCCACGACCGTTCCCAAGACGGCGAGCGACTCGGCGCGCGCCGCGGCCGCGGTCAGGCCGTCGATGCTGCGCGGGCCAACGAGCTCCGGCTCCGGCTTCGTCATCTCGCGCGCCGACGGTCTCGTGCTCACCAACAAGCACGTCGTGCGTGCCTGCCAGGAGGTGAAGGTGCGGGTCGATGGCGGGATCGCGCGCGCGGCGCTGGTCCGAGCCACCGACCCCGACGACGACCTCGCGGTGCTGCGGACGATCCTGCCCCCGGGGCCGGTCGCGTCCTTCCGCGACGATCCGCCGGTCCGACCGGGCGACGACATCGTCGCCGTCGGCTATCCGCTATCGGGGCTGCTCGCCGATCAGGTGAACGTGTCCACCGGCTCCGTGAACGCGCTGGCGGGCCTCTACAACGACGTCCACCTGCTCCAGATGAGCGCACCGGTGCAGCCCGGCAGCAGCGGCGGACCCCTCTTCGACGTGAGTGGAAACGTCGTCGGCGTGGTCGTGACGAAGCTGAACGCGAAGATCGTCGCCGAGGAGACCGGCGACATCCCGCAGAACGTGAACTTCGCGATCAAGGGCCAGGTGGCGCGGGAATTCCTCCGCTCGCTGGCGATCCCGTACCGCACGGGGGCGTCGGTAGCGCCGCGCAGCAACGCTGACGTGGGCGAGCTCGGGCGCCAGGTGACGGTGCTGGTGGAGTGCTGGCGGTAACGAATGCGCGACGGGGGTACCGGGAACCGGGGGGCCGCCGATATCGTACAATCGTGACGATGTCCGCGGCCCACCGCTTTTTCGCGCTGCTCTTCGCCGTCGCCCAGGTCAGCCTGGGGGCGGCGTTCGCCGTCGCCGACGCCCGCATCGAGGCGCGCGCGCTGGCGGAGGCGTCGGCGCCGCACATCGAATCGAAGAGCTCCCCGAACTGCGCCCGGCAGCACCTCGCCGACTGCGCGGTCTGCCGCGCGCTCGGGATGTCGGCCGCGCCCTCGACGACGCCGTCGCTTCCCGCGGCCAGCCCCCGGGCGGTCATCGCCGTCGCGACGCGCATCGTCGAGCACGTTCCCGAGCTCGTCGCCGGGCTGCCCGACTCCCGCGCGCCGCCGGCCGCGCCCATGGGCGCGGCGCGCCCCCGCTCAACCTGAGCGACGGACGTTAGGCACGCATCGGTGCCGGCGCGTCGCTCGCGACGTGCTTCGACACCGATCCATGCGACGAACACTCAGTCTCGCGCTCGCCCTCGCGACGAGCGCCATTCCGGCGGCCCTGGCCGCCGCGCCCGCGACACGGGCGGATTCCATCCAGACGCCGGCCGTGACGGGCGTCGTCACCGACACCGCCGGGAACCCACTTCCCAACGTCCAGGTCGCGATCACCGCGCTCCGGCGGGGGATGAGCACCGACGAGAGCGGCCGCTTCCTGTTCCGCGGCCTCCCGGCGGGAACGCACCACATCGACGCGATCCTCATCGGCTACGCGCCGGTGCACCAGGTGATCACGGTGCCGGAGGAGGGCCAGGAGATCTCGGTGCGGCTGCGGATGCGGCCGACCCCGGTACGGCTCTCGACCGTGCAGGTCACCGCGACGCCGACGGGAACCGACGCGCTCGAGATCACGAGGTCCACCGCGGCGATCACCGGCAAGGAGTTCGAGCGCGCCGTGGCGACGAGCATCTCGCAGACGCTCGCCGCCGAGCCCGGCCTGGCGATGCGCTACAACGGTCCGGCGGCTAATGCGCCGGTGATTCGCGGACTGACGGGCGAGCGCGTCCTCATGCTCCAGGATGGCGCGCGCGCGGGCGACCTCGCCGGCGCGAGCGCCGACCACGCGGTCACGATCGACCCGCTCGGCGCCTCGCAGATCGAGGTCGTTCGCGGGCCGGCGTCGCTGCTCTACGGCAACAGCGCGCTCGGTGGCGTCGTCAACGTCATCACCAACGACGTGCCGACGTCGGTGCCGACCCACGTCGAGGGGCTCGTGGCGACGCAGGGGGAGAGCGGGACGCGCGGCGGCGCCGCCTCGGGCTCGCTGACGGCGCCGTTAGGCGGCTCGGTGGCGTTCAACGTCAAGGGCAACTTCCGGAGCGGCGGCGACGTTCGCACCGGCGGGACGGGGCGGCTCGCGAACAGCTATAACCGCACCCAGGGTGGCTCGGCGGGAATCGGGTTCGTCGGCGACGGCAGGAACGGCGGGCTGTCGTACCGGGAGCAGCACATGGACTACGGCCTCCCATTCGACCCGTCCGATCCGGCAGCCGAAGCGGTCCACATCGAGGGTGCGCGCCGCCAGCTCGAGGCGCGCGGCACCTTCGACCTCAGCGAGGCGGCGCCGGTAACGCAACTCAAGCTCACGGGCACGACGCAGTGGTATCACCACGACGAGATCGAGCCGTCGGGTGCGATCGGCACGACCTTCAAGCTCCGCACGCACACCGCCGACGCGACGGCGACGACGCGGCTCGGCCGCGTGAAGGGGGCGGTCGGCGGCCAGGTCCTGCTCCGCGACTACGCACCGACCGGCGAGGAGGCGCTCACGCCGTCGGCCGACAGCCGCGGGTTCGGCGTCTTCCTCTTCGAGGAGATCCCGCTCGTCGTCGTCGGGAACGAGGATGTTCGCGTTCCGAAGATCGAGTTTGGAGCGCGCTACGACTACTTCGGGATCGAGCCGCGCAACGCCGATCCCGTGAAGTTCGCGGATGCCCGCGACCGATCGTTCTCCAACTTCTCGGGGTCGGTGGGGCTCAACGTGCCGCTCGGCGACGACATGACGGTCGCGGTGAGCGGCTCGCGCGCGTTCAGGGCGCCGACGGTCGAGGAGCTGTTCTCGAATGCGTTCCACGCCGCGAACGCGACCTTCGACGTCGGAGATCCCGGACTCGTGTCGGAGGTCAATCAGGGCATCGATCTCGTGCTGCGGGCGCAGTCAGCCCGTCTCAACGGACAGCTCGCCGGCTACGTCAACGGCATCGCGAACTACATCGCGCCCGCGATCGTGGACACGGCGCGCGTCGACGGCGAGCTGGTTCCGGTCGCGCGCTACGTGCAGCTCGACGCGCGCCTCGTCGGTATCGAGGGCCAGCTCGAGGGCGAGGTGGTGCCGCACGTGGTGCTCGGGGTGATGGGCGATCTCGTGCGGGGCACGTTCACGCGGGATGATCCGAACGGCAACTTCGCGGACGGGTCGCCGCTGCCGTACATGCCGCCGGCACGACTCGGCGCGCAGCTGCGGTTCGACAACAACCGCTATTCGGCCGGCGTCGAGCTCCGGCACGCGTTCGCGCAGGATCGCGTGCCGCCGGCGCCGCCGCGCACCCCGCAGCTCGCCGAGCCCGCAACGGATGCCTATGACCTGCTCAACCTCAACGCCGGGATATCGCGCATCGAGAACGGGCGCGTGCACTCGCTGACGTTGCGTCTCGACAACGCCCTCGACGAGCAGTACTTCGACGCGACGAGCCGGCTGAAGCGATTCGCGGCGAGCCCGGGACGGAGCCTGGTGCTCGTCTACCGCGTGCTGTTCTAGGGTTCGGGGCGGGGAAGGGTGAGGCGGAAACGCGCACCCTTCCCCGGCTCGCTCTCCACCGAAAGCTCGGCGTTCATTCCGCGCGCGAGGTCGCGCGAGATCGCGAGGCCGAGTCCCGTCCCGTCCGAGGAACGGGTGAGGGAGGTGTCGAGCTGCACGAAGGGCTCGAAGATCGACTCGAACCGGTCGGCCGGGATGCCGACGCCGGTGTCGGCGACGACGATGCACATGCGGTCGTCGCCGACGTCCTCGCACTCCAGCGTGACTCGTCCGCCCGTGGGCGTGAACTTGATCGCGTTGGAGAGGAGGTTCATGAGGATCTGTTGCACCTTCTCGGCGTCCGCGACGACCTGCGTGTCGCAGGTCGCGGGATGGATGCGGAACTCGAGCCCCTTCGACTGCACCTGCGGCGACACGAACTGCTCGACCGCGGCGACCGTCTCGGCGATATCGATCGTATCCAGGCGGTACTGGACCTGACCCGCCTCGATGCGGGACAGATTGAGGATGTCGTTGATCAGCGCGAGCAGTCGGCGCTGACTGCGTTCGATGCGCTCGAGATCCTCGCGCTGCTCGGCGGTGACCGCGCCGCGCAGCCCCATGGCCAGCAGCTGCGCGTAGCCACCGATCGCGTTGAGCGGGGTGCGCAGCTCGTGCGACATGACGGCGAGGAACTCGCTCTTCGCGCGGTTGGCCTCCTCGGCTTCGGCGCGCGCGCGGCGCTCGGCCTCGTAGAGTCGCGCATTGTCCATCGCGACCGCCGCCCACGACGCGATACCTGCGACGAGCCGCTCGTGGCGCTCGGTGAAAATCGCCGGCTCGGCGTGACCGAAGAACAGCCCGCCAAGCACTTCACCCGAACGCGAGACCACCGGGACGGCGAGGTAGCTGCGCACGGGAAGGTGACCCTTCGGCATGCCGTAATGCGGCGGCATCGTCCCGTAGCGCGGGTCCTTCGTGATGTCGTCGCTGCGCATGAAGCCGGTGCCATGGAACGTCGGCTCGAAAATGGGCGTGTTGCGCGGCATCGGAAACTTCGAGAACTCCTCGCGCGGCACGCCCGAGATGGTGTAGAGCGTGTAGGACTCGCCGCGCGCGTCCACGAGGTTGTAGAAGAACGCGCCGAACTGCGCGCCGGAGATCTGCGTCGCGACGTCAGTGACGGATTGCACGACGCGTTCGAGGTCGAGCTCCGCGGCGAGCGCGCCGCCGACGCTCTGCACCGTCGCCGCGAGCGCGGCCTCCTCGCGGGAGAGCTGCTCCGCGCGCTTGCGGATGGTGATGTCGGTGGCGACCGCCGTCAGCCCGTCCGTCCCCGGGCGCAGGCGAACCTCGAACCACCGTTCGCCGACGGGAATGAAAGCCTCGAACTCGCGCGGCTTGCCGTCGCGCAGCGACTCGTCCGCCACCGTCGCGAAGCGCGAGCCGGGAACGATCGTCTGCTCGAGCACGGAGACGCCGATGAGGGATGCGGGGTCGACCCCGAGCTCGCGCAGGAGCTGTTGCGCGGCCTCGTTCATGTAGCGGAAGCGAAGCTCGCGATCGAGGCTCACGATCGCGTCGCTCACCGTCGCGAGCGTTCGCGCGAGACGCTGTCCCGTCTCCTCGGCCTCGCGGGTCGTGATGGCGAGCTGCTGGTTCGTCTGCTCCAGCTCCTCTTGCATCGCCTGCGACTCCTCAAACTGCTGCTCGAGCTCCACCGCCTGGTCCTGGAGCTGGGCCGCCTGCTGTTCAGCGAGCATCGTTTGCGCCTCGGCGCGGTCGCGCGCGTCGCGCAGTCCGCCGGCGAGCATCGACGTCAGCGCACCGAAGAACAGGAATGCTCCGAGGCGGATCACGTCATCCGTCGAAAGCGGGAGAAAGTTCCGGAAGGGCGGGATGAGGTAGTAGTTGACGAGGAGGGCCGCGACGACGGTGGTCAGGAACCCTGCGCGCCGCCCGCCGTACCAGGCCGCCA
The DNA here is from genome assembly GCA_036262535.1 of Gemmatimonadaceae bacterium. Classification (GTDB taxonomy): domain Bacteria; phylum Gemmatimonadota; class Gemmatimonadetes; order Gemmatimonadales; family Gemmatimonadaceae; genus JABFXC01. The sequence goes on from DATAIS010000103.1 coordinate 14,272, forward strand.
CTACCGCGGTCGTTGCGGGCAGGATGAAGAGCGAGCGCTGAGAGATGACGGGGAGGACCCACGCCGCGCCGAAGCCGACGAAGCCGAGGGCGACGGCGAGTGCATAGACACGCGGCCCGCGGTGCCCTTTGGCCCGCGAGAGCGGGGGGGTCTTGAAGAAGGTCTCAGCCACGACGGCGCCGGATGACGAGCGTGCGGTTTCCCGGGCTCCAGTGGCGGGCCCGGGGAGCGGTCAAGCTATCGTGGTGAAAGGGGTTGCGGAAGGAATCACCGACTGACCGCGGGGTTGACGCTTCCTACCGGCGTCCCCTATATTTTGACGTTCGCGGAGGAAGCGAGTCCTGGCGAAGCCGGGGCTTTTTTACTTCCGGCCCGCGATGGCGCGAGACGGTCTTGCGCCCGCATGTGATCGGTGGGACGGTGGGACCGGACTCCGAGCACAGAACACAGTATTCGGAGATTCAGTACAGATGGCACGCACCGCCGGCACCGTGAAGTGGTTCAACGACGCGAAGGGCTTCGGCTTCATCACCCCCGAGTCGGGCGCGAAGGATTGCTTCGTGCACTACTCGGCGATCCAGGGAAACGGCTTCAAGTCGCTCGCCGAAGGCGATCGCGTGGAGTTCGACCTGGTCCAGGGCGCAAAGGGTCCTGCCGCCGAGAACGTCAACAAGGTCGCGTAATCACCTACTCGGAGAGTTCATGATCGAAGTCGTCCTCGAGGACAGCGATCGTCTCGACTGGGCCCTCAAGGCCTTCAAGAAGAAGATGCTCCGGTCGGGGATCCTGAAGGATCTCCGGCGCAAGCGGCACTACGTGAAGCCGAGCGAGGCGCGCCAGCTCAAGGCCGCCGAAGCTCGTCGCCGCAAGCGCTCCGGCGGCAGGGACTGACGGCCGAGTAAGCGAGACAGCGGCGCGCGCGAGACCCCTCGGGAGTCTCGCGCGCGCCGCGCGCGTTTTCACCCGGCGCCGTTCGCGAACAGCGGCGACCAGTGGGCGCCGTCGACGAGCAGCGCATCCGCCGCTGCAGGCCCTGCGCTTCCCGCCGCGTAGCGCTCGAGCGGCAGCTTGCCACGGTCCGCGGCACTGGTGAGCGTGTCGACGATGGCCCAGGCTTCCTCCACCTCGTCGCTGCGCGCGAAGAGCGTCGCGTCGCCGATCATCGCATCGAGAAGAAGCGTCTCGTAAGCGGGCGAAGGCTCGCCGCCGAAGGCGTCCTGATAGGTGAATCGCATGCGCACCGGCGCGAGCTCGAGCTCCGGCGTCAATGCGAGCGCGGCGCCCGGACGCTTGGCCTGGAAGCGGAGCGCGATCCCTTCATCGGGCTGGAGCCGGATCACGAGCTCGTTAGGCACCATCGTCGCGCGCGTCTCCGGCGGCCACAGGTAGGACGGCGGGCGGCGGAAGCCGACGACGATCTCCGACGTGCGCGCAGCGAGCCGCTTCCCGCTGCGCACGTAGAACGGCACGCCCTCCCAGCGCCAGTCGTCGATCGCGAAGCGCACCGCGGCGTACGTCGGCGTGCGCGACTCGTGGCCGACCGAGAGCTCGCCGCGATAGGCGGGCACGGCGGCTTCCCCGAGTCGTCCCGCCTCGTACTGCGCGAGCACCACGTCGCGCGCGACGTCCGCGGGACCGACACGGCGAACGGCGCGCAGGACCTTCACCTTCTCGTCCCGGACGGCGTCCGCGTCCATCGCCGCCGGCGCCTCCATCGCCGTGAGCGCGAGGAGCTGGATGAGGTGGCTCTGGAACATGTCGCGGAGCACGCCTGCTTCCTCGTAATATCCGCCGCGACCCTCGACACCCACCGTCTCGGCGGCGGTGATCTCCACGTGCGCGATCGCTCCGCGATTCCAGAGCGGCTCGAAGATCGAGTTCGCGAAGCGGAAGGCGAGGAGGTTCTGCACCGTCTCCTTGCCGAGGTAGTGGTCGATGCGGTAGAGCTGCGGCTCGGCGAAGCGCGAGAGCAGCGCGATGTTGAGCGCGCGTGCCGAGGAGAGGTCGCGGCCGAAGGGCTTCTCGATGACGAGGCGCGCCCAGCCATCGGTGTTCATCGCTTCCACGGTCCGCGTCCGCGGCGCGAGCCCGCTCTCCGACAGCTGCTCGACGGTGCGCAGGAAGAGACTCGGCGGAATCGCGAGATAGAAGAGGCGATTCCTTTGGTGGACGTCCACGTCCCGCTCGACCGCGCGTAACGCCTCGCCCAGCGCGACGTACGTCGCCGGGTCCATGAGGTCGCCGCGGACGTATCGCGCGCCAGCGAAGAGCGTCCTGGCGACCGAGGCGTCGACGTGGCCGCCGGCGCCATCCGCCGTCAGCGCCTCGGTCGCCGCGGCGACGAACGAGGCGTCGGTGTGCGATTCGCGGCCGATGCCGACGATCGTGAACCGCCGCCCGAGGAGGCCGTCGCACGCGAGGCCGTAGAGCGCGGGATAGAGCTTCCGCCGGGCGAGGTCGCCGAGCGCGCCGACGAGGACGAAGGTCGCAGAGTCCGCCGTTGCGCGGGTCGCCGCCGGCGAGACTGCACAGTGTCTCATCGCTCCTTGACCGCGTGCCCGCCGAACTCGTTGCGGAGCGCGGCAATGACCTTCGCGCCGAAGGAGTCCTCCTGCCGCGAGCGGAGACGCATGATCAGCGATAGCGCGATCACCGGCGCCGGGACGTCGAGGTCCGTCGCTTCCTGGACCGTCCAGCGGCCCTCGCCCGAGTCGGCGACCCACCCCTTGATCGCCTCGAGCGAGGCGTCGCGCGAGAAGGCGCGCTCGGCGAGCTCGTTCAGCCACGAGCGGACGACGCTGCCGTGGTTCCAGAGTGCCGCGATCCGGTGCAGGTCGAGCTCCGGAAAGTCGCGTGAGGCATGAAGGATCTCGTAGCCCTCGGCGTATGCCTGGAGCAGACCGTACTCGATGCCGTTGTGCACCATCTTCACGTAGTGCCCGGCTCCCGCAGGGCCGACGTGCGCGTAGCCGCCTTCCTGCGCGAGCGCGGTGAAGATCGGCTCGCAGAGCGTGACGGCGCGCGGCGAGCCGCCGACCATCAGGCAGTAGCCGTTCGCACGCCCCCAGATCCCACCGCTGGTGCCGGCGTCGATGAACTCGATCCCTCGCTGCGCGAGGTCGCGCGCGCGCCGCATCGAGTCGACATAGCGCGAGTTGCCGCCGTCGATGATCACATCGTGCGGCTCGAGCCCCGGGACCAGCTCGGCGATGGTCTCGTCGACCGGGGCGCCCGCCGGCACCATGATCCAGACGATGCGCGGTGCGCGCAGCGCGGCGACGACCTCCTGGAGGGAGCGAACACCGATCGCCCCGTCCGCGGTGCTCTGTCGCACCGCGTCGGCGCTCCGGTCGTAGGCGACGACTTCGTGGCCGCTGGCGACGAGACGTGCCGCCATGTTGCCGCCCATCCGTCCGAGCCCGATCATCGCAAGCTTCATCCATGCACCTCAGTCGGTCACGGCGTGAAGATCGTCAGGGCAGTGGCCTGGCGCCACCGGCGGTTACATGGAGCGGGCGGCGGGCGTCGTTTGCGCGGGTGCGCGACCGGCGTGCACGCCGGCTCT
>DATAIS010000104.1:0-4655 GCA_036262535.1 Gemmatimonadaceae bacterium
GGACGATGACGCCGCGCAGGTCGCGGTCCTCCTTCGTCATGCGGTGCAGCGACTCGATCCCCGCCATCACCGAGATGAAGGGGATCATGTCGTCGTCGGCGTTGACGAGGAGCTCCGCCCAGGGGCGGTCCACCGGCATCGCCTCGACCGCCTTGCCGTAGTTCGAGAGCCGCCCGTTCTCGACCAGTCCGCGGCGCTCGAGCATGTAGAGCGCCTTGCGGTAGGCGACGCGGTCGAGCGGCACCGGGAGGTCGAGCTCGTCGGCGCGGACGCCGAGGTCGGCGCAGGTGATCGCCACTCGCTCGGAGTCGCCGGCGAGCTGGAACTCGGGCGCGGTCGGCCGCAGCGAGAAGAAATCGATCTCGCGGTCGCTGAGGATGAAGACGCGTCCCCCCTCGACACGGCCGTGGACGCGTCCGCCCATCTGGAGGATCTCGTTCGCGCCGAGGTGGGTCTGGGTGAGGACGTTGCGGCCGCGGTCGATGACGTTGGTGAAGCGAACGTCGTCGATGACGACCGTGTCGAGCCCACGCACGTTGAGCGCGCTCTGTCCGGCCGCGGTCATCGCCAGCACGTAGGGCCTCGTCTCCCCCTCGCCCTCGAGGAAGGGACGGATGACGCGGATCGGCTCGCCGCCGTGATAGTGCGCGGCGTTGATGCGCGGGGCGCGTGCCCGCACCGCCTCGGCGACGCTCTCGACGCCGGCGCGGGTGGGGAGAAAGACGCCGACGCCGCGCCGTCCCTTCTGGACGTGGCGCAGGAAACGGTCGTCGAGAAACTCGAGCGGCTTCTTCTGCTCGACCTCGACGCGCGCCGCCTTCTGCGGGTCGAAGGAATAGCTCTCGATGACCTCATCGGAGCCGAGGTACCGGGCGTAGAAGGTCGGATCGACGGTGGCGGAGAGCCAGATGAAGCGGCAGCCGACCTTCTTGCCTAACGCGAGGCAGAGCTCGAGCTCGGCGGAGGTCTGGTGGATCTCGTCGACGACGAGCGTGTCGCGCGGAAGGATGTCGCCGTCCTGGAACCAGCGGCGGGCGATGCCGGTGGTGACGATGACGACGTTCCAGCTCGGCGTCTCGGGGGTCGCCTCGCGCTCGCGGTTGATGACGCCGACGCGGAGCGGCGTTCCGACGATCTCCTCGGCGATGGGGCGGATGGCGAGCGTCTTCCCGGTGCCGGTGCCGGCGACGATGCCGAAGGCCTTGCCGCCGCGGGCGAGCTCGCGGACGCGCGTGCCATGCTGCCGCTCGAGAAAGGTCTCGAGGCGGAGTCCGACGGCGATCTCGATCGTCTCGCAGGCCGCGCGGGTCGGGGCGATGACGATGACGCGTCCCGTCGCCGGCTCGGCGGCGACGAACGCGTCATGGTCGGGAAGGTAGTTGTCTCTTACCTGGCGCACGGAGCGCCGTCCTGTGCAATTCGGGCGCCGCGCGCCCCGCGGATCAGCCTTCCGGGCGCCGGCGCTTCCGCGCCGAATCGACGCGCGCCTTCGCGTCGTCGCGGCGGCCCTTCGCCGCGTCGCGATCGTCCCTGCCGCGGTCGTCGCGATTCACCTCGTCGCGGTCGTTGCGCTCGTCGTCGTCCGGCTTGTTGGGGCGGTCGCCGGTGAAGCGCTTGCGCTCCACGTAGTCGTCGCCGAAGATGACGCGGCCGTTAGGCGGACGGTTGCGGACCGCGGTCGGGCAGTCCGTCGGTGCGGGCTGCTGGCCGGGCGGCACGTTGTCGAGCCAGATGCGGCACATCCCCGGGGGCGGGCGGAAGCCCTTGGGGACGCTGTCTCTATCGTTGTTCCCCCGCCCCTGAGCCGCGGCCGTGGACGCCAGCGCGGCGGAGAGGAAGAGGGTGAGTCCGATTCGGGAAATCATCGTTGCCTCCAGTGTCGCCGCCCATGCGGCGGCACGAGCGCCGTCGTCGGCGCACGCCCCTGATAAGGCAGGGAGGGTGCCATGTCCGGCGACCGGCTGTTCGGCTGCTAAGTGACTATTACACCGAAAGTTGCGAAACGCCAGTTCCCTTGGTGACGGAGAGGGCGTCCCCCTCGTGTGACACTGAGGGCGAGACTCCGGCCTCGACCATACGGCGGGTTCCGAACCCGGCCTCTTCCGTAAATTGCCTTTGTATTGTAAAGTACTTTGGAGCAGGTCAACCGATCCCGCAACCGCACGTACCTCCAATGGCCAAACGCATCGCCGCGATCGTCCTCATCTTCTTCTGCTGCACCCTCGCCTGGGCGGTGCTCGGCGGGACGATCTTCGCCCGTACCTATTCATCCGACACCCGCGCACGGGAATCGGTGGCCTCGACCTGGGGAGCCCCCCAGACCCAGCGAACCCCTTCCGCGGTCTCGGTGCATCGCGAAGCGCGACGCACCGAGTCGCGAGAGAATGGACGGACGGTCGCTCGCACCGTCACCGAGCGCGGCGAGACCGACCTCGCCGTCCAGCGCACGCGCGCCGATGTCGCACTCGACCTCGAGCATCGGCAGAAGGGGCTCCTCTGGTATAGCACCTACACGGTGCGCTTCGCCGCCGACTACGACTTCCGGAACGACGGACGGGGCGACACGGTCGTCTTCACGCTTCCGCTCCCGACCGCCGAGGCGATCTACGACGATCTCGTGATCACACTCGACGGGCGGCCGCTCGCGCTCACGACGCACGAATCCGAGATCACCGCGAGAACGACCCTCCCCCGCGGTACGGTCGGACGCTTCCACGTCGGCTACAAGTCCCAGGGCCTCGAGCGGTGGAACTACTCATTCGGCGAGAACGTGTCGACCGTGCGCGACTTCGAGCTTCGCATGCACACCAGCTTCGAGGACATCGACTTCCCCGGCAACACCATCTCGCCGACGACCAAGGCACGCGAAGGCGACGGCTGGCTGCTCGCCTGGCGGTACAACAACCTCGTCAGCGGCTACCAGATCGGCATGGAGATGCCGGAAAAGCTCCAGCCCGGGCCGCTCGCGGGTCGGATCAGCTTCTTCGCGCCGGTCTCGCTGCTCTTCTTCTTCCTCGTGCTGTTCATCCTGACGACGCTGCGCGGCATCGAGATCCACCCGATGAACTACTTCCTCCTCGCCGCGGCCTTCTTCGCGTTCCACCTGCTGCTGGCGTATCTGGTGGACCACGTCAGCATCCACGTCGCCTTCGTGATCGCGTCGCTGGTGTCGATGATCCTGGTCGCGACCTACCTGCGACTCGTCGTCGGCTGGGATTTCGCGCTCCGCTACGCGGCCCCTGCCCAGCTGCTCTACCTGGTGCTGTTCTCGTATGCCTTCTTCTTCGCCGGGTACGCGGGGCTGACGGTGACGATCGGCTCGATCATCAGCCTGTTCGCGATCATGCAGCTGACGGGGAGGGTGAGGTGGGGGGAGCTTTTCCTGGCCAAAGGCGGTGGCGTCGCGGCGGCGACCCGGTAGCGCTGGCACGGGGCTGTTAGCTGTTCGCGTTGAGCAACGGCGTCGAACGACGCGGCATTGGACGCAGTTGCTCGACGCTAACAGCTAACAGCTAACAGCCTGCGCCTCAGTCTCCGAACGAAATCCCCGTCGCCCGCGCCGTCTGCACGATGTCGTGGCCGGGATCGACGCGCTTCACCTCGCGCAACGCTTCCTCGATCGGGATCGTGACGATGTTCGGGGATTGCAGGGCGACCATCTCGCCCCAGCGCTCCTCGGCGATCGCGCGGACGGCGGCGCCGCCGAAGCGGGTGGCGAGGAGGCGGTCGTAGCTCGTCGGCATGCCGCCGCGCTGGAGGTGGCCGAGGACGAGCGAGCGCGTCTCCTTGCCCGTGCGCTGGTGGATCTGCTTCGCGATCGTCTCGGCGACGTTGCCGACGCGCTTCGCCTGCCCGGGGAGCGACTCGCCCATGATCGAGACCTCGCCGCCCTTCGGGTAGGCGCCCTCGGCGACGACGACGATCGAGAAGAACCGCCCCGCGCGGTCGCGCGCGCGGATCTTGTCGCAGACCTTCTCGATGTCGTACGGGATCTCGGGGATGAGGATGACGTCGGCGGTGCCGGCGAGCCCCGAGTAGAGGGCGATGAACCCGGCCTCGCGGCCCATCACCTCCATCACGATCACGCGGTCGTGCGACTCCGCCGTAGTGTGCAGCCGGTCGATCGCCTCGAGCGCGGTGTTTCCTCGACATCGAGCGCCTCCTGCTGCTTCTCTCCGCGACGGCGCACGTTGACCGTACCCTGCTCCGCTTCCCTGTCGCCGACTATGAGCAGGTAAGGGATCTTCTGGCGAGCGTTCTCCCGGATCTTCTTCTGCATGCTGTTCGCCGAGTCGTCAACCTCGATGCGCAAGCCCTTCTCGACGAGCCTTTCCTGCACCTCGCGGGCGTAGTCGAGGTGCCGGTCGGCGACGGGGATGACCACCGCCTGCACCGGCGAGAGCCACACAGGGAAGGCGCCGCCGTAGTGCTCTATCACGACCGCCATGAAACGCTCTGTCGTCCCTGTAACGGCGCGGTGCAGCAAGACCGGCGTGTGCGTCTTGCCATCCTCGCCCACGTACTCGCACCCGAGCCTGCCCGGCTGGAAGAAGTCCACCTGTATGGTGGAGAGCTGCCACTCCCGTCCGAGTACGTCCCTGGCGATAAAGTCGGCCTTGGGGCCGTAGAAGTTGGCCTCTCCGATGCCAGTGTAG
>DATAIS010000105.1:0-2021 GCA_036262535.1 Gemmatimonadaceae bacterium
GGACGATCTCACGGATCGCCATCAGCTCGCGGACCGCGGAGTCCGGCGCGCTCGGCGATCCACCGGACGGAGTGCCGGGGAAGGTCCGCAGGGTAGCCATTGACAACAATTTACGTTTGGCGCGCTGGGCGGCGCCATAGGCTGAGGGCGGTTCCTCTTGTACGGCAACTGTACGGCAACGAGCGGAACTGCTACGACAACGAGGACACGAGCAGGTGAACGAGCAAACGAGCAACGAGCAAAACAAGCAAGGAGTCAACGTTGCTCGTTTTGCTCGTTCAGGCTTGCTCGTTTACCTGCTCGTTCTCTAGTTGCCGGCAGCGTTTCCCTTGCTCGTTGCTACCGGGTTACCCGGTACATCGCCCCAAAGATCACCCTCGTCCCAAACCCCAGCGAGGCGAGCGGGACTCGTTCGTCGTTCCCGTGCATCCGATCTTCGTCATCCTGATTCATCGGAAACGGCAGTATTCCGTAGGCGAGCATCCCGAGTTGCCGCAGCCGCGCGCTGTCGGTGGCGCCGGTGCTCATGTAGGGGACGACGGCCATGTTCGGGTCCACCGCCTTCGTCGCGTCGGCGATGGCGCGGAACATCGGGGAGCTGAAGTCGGAGGCAGGGGCGTCGGGGCTGCGATCGGCGATCCTGATCTCGACCAGTGAGTCGTTGACCGCCTGCTTGAGCCGGCGCACCAGGCTGTCGAGCGACGCGCCCGGCAGCGTCCGGACGTTGAGCGTCGCGCTGACCTCGGTCGGGATGACGTTCTCGCGGATTCCCCCCTTCACGATCGTCCCCGAGATGCCGTTGCGGAGCACGGCGTCGAAGACCGGGATGGCGGCGAGGACGCGCGCACCGCGCTGCTGGCGCCGGGTGTCGCGCGAGGCGACGTCGGCCATCGCCTGCCGCTCGAGCCGGACCGGCCAGACCTTCGAGAGCTGGGTGAAGAACTCGCGCGTCGTCGGATTGACGCTGAGCGGCTCGCGGTGCGCGCCGATCGCGGCGAGCGCACGGCCGAGCCGCCAGACGGGATTGCCGCGGAGTGGGACGGATGCATGGCCGCCCGTCCCGCGTGCGATGACCTCGACCGTGTGCGAGACCTTCTCCGTGTTCTGCACCGCCATGTAGAGCGGCTTCCCCTGCACGATGCGCGTGCGACCACCCTCGTTGAGCGCGAACTCCGCTTTCACCAGCTCGGGATGGTTCTTGATCAGCCATCCCATCCCCCAGTCGCCCCCCGCCTCCTCGTCGCTGTTGGCGACGAAGACGACGTCGCGCGTGAGCGTGCCTCCCTTGTCCACGACGTGCCGCTTGAGCAGCAGCATCGTCTCGAGGTTCGCCGCAAGCATCCCCTTGTCGTCGATCGCGCCGCGGCCGTAGAGGTAGCCGTCCTTGACGACGGCGGCGAAGGGGTCGACCGACCACTTGTCCTGCTCGACGCCGACGACGTCCATGTGCGCCATCAGCAGCACCGGCTGCTTCGCGCCGCTGCCGGGCAGGCGCGCGACGAGCGCGCCGCGACCGGGCGCGGGCTCGAAGAGATGCGTCTCGATCCCCTCTGCCTTCAGCACTCCCTCCAGGTAGCGCGCGACGGCGATCTCGTTGCCTGGCGGGTTCACCGTGTTCATCCGGATCAGCGCCTGGAGATGGCGCACCGTCTCCTCCTGCGCCGCAGCCCAGTCGGGCTCGGGCCCGGCGGGGGTCTGCGCGGTGTTGACGGTCGGGACGAGGGTTGCGGTCATGAGCGCGAGCGCGAGCAGACGCATTTGAGCTTGCTTGTGGTGTGAATACCTGCGACCGGCATGCCGCGACAGCGGGTCACGATGCCGATCAGCTTTCGAGCAGCCGCTCGACGGCGGCGATGACGGGGGCGAAATCGAGCGCGCGGCCGGCCACGCGCGACGCGAGCTCGTCGGCGGTCTCGCGCTGCCCCATCGAAAATAGCTCCGTTCGCACCCACGGGCCGCTGCGCGGGTTGCGCCACCAGTCCTCGTCGAAGCGCGCCGTCAGCGCATCCGCGAGCAGTGCC
>DATAIS010000106.1:0-3690 GCA_036262535.1 Gemmatimonadaceae bacterium
ACGCTCACCGATCTGGAGCCGGCGGCCCGGCTCAACGGCATGCTCGAGCGCGCCGGCATCGAGACCGCGCTCGTCCCGCCCGTTGACGACCTTCCCGCGGCGATCGCGCGCGAGAAGCCCGACCTCATCGTCCTCACCGGCGGGCTCGTCGACCCGCTCAACGTCCGCATCGCCCGGCAGCAGCTCTGGGACGGCTGCCCCGTCGTCGGCCTCGCCGACATCGCCGAGCCGGCGCTGCTCGACCGGCTGCGCGCGAACGGTTTCCTCGACGTCTTCCCCAAGCCGGTCAACGTCGACGAGGTCTTCGACGCGATCCGCCGCACCCTCGAGCGGCGGCGCCTCCAGCACGAGACCGGACTCGTCGGCGAGTCGTCGGCGATGCGCGAGGTGCTCGTGCGCATCGAGCAGATGGCGCCCGTCTCGAGCACGGTGCTCATCGAGGGGGAGAGCGGCACGGGCAAGGAGCTCGTCGCGCGCGCCATCCACCGCCTCGGCGGGCGGCGCAACGGCCCCTTCATCGCCGTCAACGTCGGCGCGCTCCCCGAGACGCTGCTCGAGTCGGAGCTCTTCGGCCACGAGAAGGGGGCGTTCACCGGCGCCGCCGAGCGGCGGTTAGGCAGGTTCGCGCTCGCCGACGGCGGCACGCTCTTCCTCGACGAGATCGGCGAGATCCCGCACGCGACGCAGGTCAAGCTCCTCCGCGTCCTCGAGGAGCGCGAGCTGACGCGCGTCGGCGGGACGCAGGCGATCCCTGTAGACGTGCGCGTCATCGCCGCGACCAACCGTCCGCTCCGCGAGCACGTCGCCGACGGCGGCTTCCGCGCCGACCTGTACTACCGGCTCAACGTCCTCACGATCTACCTCCCGCCGCTGCGCGAGCGGCGCGAGGACATCCCGATCCTCGTCCGCCGCTTCGTCAAGGAATACTCGTCGCGTCACGAGCGTCCCTTCCACGGCATCAGCGGCGAGGCGATGCAGCTCCTCACCGATTACGCGTGGCCTGGGAACGTCCGCGAGCTGCGCAACCTCATCGAGAGCATGGTCGTCCTCGCGCCGCCGCGCGAGCTCCAGCCCGACGACCTCCCGCGCGAGATCCGTGACGGCTCGCGCGCGTTGCCGGTATACATCGGATCGGCCATCGGTCGCGTCGCGGACGCTAGCAACGGCCGGGAGCTGGAGTTCATCCTCCGCTCGCTCGTCGAGCTCAAGCTCCAGGTCGAGGAGCTGCGACGGCGACTCGACGACGCGACCTCGGGCGAGCGCCTCGTTCCCGACCCGCGCGCCGGCTACTGGATCGGCGATGCGCGCCCCGCCGCCGTCGGTCCCGGCGTGACCACCCCGCCCGGCGTCGCCGCGATCGCGCCGCGCGAGGAGGTGAGGCCTAACGTCGTCACGATCGCCCCCGGAACGACGATGGCCGAGATCGAGCGCCGCGCCATCGCCGCCGCGCTGCGCGAGACGCGCGGCAACCGCCGCAAGGCCGCCGAGATGCTCGGTATCGGCGAGCGCACGCTCTACCGCAAGCTCAAGGAGCTGCCCTTCACCGAGGGCGAGCTCGAGGGGCCGGCCGCGGCGGACTGAACGGGGCTTGCGCGGGCGCGCCAGAGTCCGGTACCGTACCAGCGGCTCGCGCCTTGCAGCGAATATTGTCTCCCCGCTACTAAAGGGCCCAATGGACGGCGACCGACGCACCTGTCTCGAAGGACGCGCGCGCTTCCCGCTCTACAAGGCGCACGTCGCCTCGACGCTCCCTAACGTCGAGCGGTTGATGCCCAAGCCGTGGTTCGAGGAGCTCGTCTGCGAGATGGCCCGCGTCCGCATCCGCTGCGAGCGCGGCCTCGGCGCCCCCCACCCCGACGCGCCGCCAATCGCAGCTGGCAGCTGGCAGCCGGCAGCCGGCAGCGTCGTCGTCCCAGCCGGCGGCTTCGGTTCTAGCGAAGCTCCGAGTCCGACGAGCGCCGCCGGAACGGCGTAGCGTTAGGCAGGGCGTCGTCGCGCGGGAAGGTCCGCGCCAGCAGCTCGGCGAGCTCCTCGTCCGAGAAGCGCTCCCACTGCGCCGGCCAGTTCGTGCACTCGAGCGAGCGCGCCCCGGAGCTGAAGCGGAGCACCGTCTGGTGCGCGCCGCCCGGCACCGTCTTCGACCACTCCGCCACCGACCAGAAGCGGCCCCCCGGATAGCGGAAGGTGCGCGACTTCACGCGCCCCTCGGGCGCGTCGGCTTCCTCGGGACGCGCCTCCTCCTCCGTGGCCGTACGCCCATGCGGACCCGACGCCCGATCCCCGCGCACCGACTCGGCGCGCCGCAGCATCTCGTCGAGCTGATGGTTGCTCGCCTGCTCCCACTGCTGCGGGATCGGCGTCAGCCGGCACTTCGACTGCCCGTCCGCGGACTCGAAGACGAGCCACCCCTCGAGGTAGTCCGAGAGGTAATCCTCGGAGCGCGTCCCCGGATGCATCTTCTCCGGAGTCACGTCCCAGACTCGCCACTTCCGACCGTCGTCGGCGTCGAATTCGCGCAGTGCCATATCCCCCGGTACTCGGCACTACGTATGCCAGCGGGCGCGGCGTTCCCGGCTGCGTCTGGTGAGCTAGCGCACAACTTGCGTTTGATGCGCGCACCATGAGCACCTCAGCCACCCCCGGCAGCTTCGCCGATTCCGCCCCCACAGCCTGCAGCCTCTGCGGCGAACCGGTGGATGCCTCGCAGACCGCCGTCGCCGTCATGCGCGCCGACGGAACCCCCGGACTGGTTCATCCCGGCTGCTACCCCGAGTACTCGGCGCAGCAGCGCGCGCTCGGCAACTCCCGCGTCGCCGAGTCGCCGCTGCGTGACCTCGGCGAGTCCGGAGCGTCGCCCGCCTAACGGTCGCCCGGCCGCGCCGCGCGCACTAGCTTCTCTGCATGTGCGGACGCGCCACTGTAATCCGGAACGGCGAGATCACCTTCGAGCGCTTCGGCTTCACCGAGAAGACGAACAGCTACGATCTCTTCCAGCCGCGCTACAACCTCTGCCCGCGGCAGGACATCCCCGTCGTCCACGTCGATCCCGACTCGGGGAAGACGACCCTCCGCCCGATGCACTGGAACCTCGTCCCCGCGAAGCTCGTGTCAGCCGACGAGGTCCGCCGCTTCGACCGCGAGTACAGCACCTTCAACGCGCGCGTCGAAGGCGCCGCGGAGGCGCCGACCTTCCGCCTGCCGTGGCGCCGCCAGCGTGCGCTCGTGATCGTGGACGGCATAATCGAGTGGGTCGGCGAGAAGGGGAAGAAGATCCCCTGGCGCATCCGGCTTCCCGACGGATCCCCCTTCGCCATGGCCGGCCTCTGGGACCACTGGCAGGCCCGTGACGACGACCCGTCCGCAGAGACTCGCGAGCTCTGGAGCACCACCGTCCTCGTCGGCCCGGCCGTGCCCTGGTTCGCGCGCTTCCATCACCGCATGGCCCACATCCTCCCGCGCGAGATCTACGAGCGCTGGCTCGACCCCGACCTCACCGACCCCCGCCAGGTCGCAGCGCTCCTCCGGCACAACCCGTATCCGATGGAGACGCTCGTCGCCGAGCGCATCTCGACGGCGGTCAACAATCCGCGTTATGATCTACCCGACGCCCTCACCGTTGTGACCGAGTGACGCCGCAGCGCTTCGACGCAGCCGACAGCCGACAGCTGACAGCCGAGAGCCCGGCGCCCC
>DATAIS010000107.1:0-8045 GCA_036262535.1 Gemmatimonadaceae bacterium
CCGCCGGTGTTGACGCTGACGAAGCCGCCCGACGCGATGATGCGGTCGAAGGCGCTGCGGTCGACGACGAGATCCTTGATCACCGGGAACGCCCGCGCCCGCCACGGCTCGATCTGGATCGTGTCGCCATCGGCGAAGCTCCGCATGTGGAGCTGGCACGTCGCCGTGCCACGCATCGGGCCGTGTGCGACGCCGTTGATCATCAGCCCGCACGAGCCGCAGATCCCTTCGCGGCAATCGTGGTCGAAGGCGATCGGCGCCTCGCCCCGCATCTGGAGCTCCTCGTTCACGACGTCAAGCATCTCGAGGAAGCTCATGTCGGGGCTCACGTCCTTCGCCGCGTACGTGACGAAGCGGCCTTCGCTGCCGGGCCCCGGCTGCCGCCACACGATCAACGTCAGGTTCATCACTTGTAGCTCCGCTGCGACAGCTTCACGTTCTCGAAGACGAGCGGCTCCTTGTGCAGCGCGGGTTCGGCACTGCCTCCGCGGTATTCCCATGCCGCGACGTACGCGAAGTGCTCGTCGTCGCGCAGTGCCTCGCCGTCGGGGGTCTGATACTCCACGCGGAAGTGGCCGCCGCAGCTCTCGTTGCGATGGAGCGCGTCGCGGCACATCAGCTCCCCGAGCTCGAGGAAGTCGGCGACGCGTCCCGCGCGCTCCAGTGCCTGGTTCAGCTCCGCGTCGCTGCCCGGGACGTTGACGTTGGTCCAGAACTCCTCCCGCAGCTGCGGGATGATCTCGAGCGCCTTTTTCAGGCCATCCGCGGTGCGAGCCATGCCGCAGTACTCCCACATGACGCGTCCGAGCTCGCGATGGATCGAGTCCACCGTGCGCTTGCCGTCGATCTCGAGGAAGCGGCGCGTCAGCGCGTTGGCGTCGTCGACGCCGCGGCGCATCTCGGGGTGCGAAGCATCCACCTTCTCCAGCTTCGTCGCGCCGAGGTAGTTGCCGACGGTGTGCGACAGGATGAAGTAGCCGTCGGCGAGCCCCTGCATCAGCGCACTGGCGCCGAGCCGGTTCGCGCCGTGGTCCGAGAAGTTCGCCTCACCGGCGGCGAAGAGTCCCGGGATGGTCGTCTGGAGGTTGTAGTCCACCCAGAGCCCGCCCATGGTGTAGTGCACGGCGGGATAGATGCGCATCGGGACCTCGTACGGGTTCTCGTCCGTGATGCGCTCGTACATCTCGAAGAGGTTTCCGTAACGCTCGGCGATCACCTGTGGGCCAAGCCGCTTGATCGCGTCTCGGAAGTCGAGGTAGACACCGAGGCCCCCGGGTCCCACCCCCCGCCCTTCGTCGCAGACCGTCTTCGCCGCGCGCGAGGCGATGTCGCGCGGCGAGAGGTTGCCGAAGCTCGGGTAGCGGCGCTCGAGGTAGTAGTCGCGATCCGCGTCTGGGATCTCGTTCGGCGCGCGGTTGTCGCCCTTGCGCTTCGGCACCCAGACGCGGCCGTCGTTGCGCAGCGATTCCGACATGAGCGTGAGCTTGCCCTGATACTCGCCGCTCTGCGGGATGCACGTGGGATGGATCTGGGTGAAGCACGGGTTGCCGAAGAAGGCCCCCTTCCTGTACGCCCGCCAGATCGCCGTCGCGTTGCTCTTCTTCGCGTTCGTGGACAGGAAGAAGACGTTGCCGTACCCGCCCGTCGCGAGGATCACGGCGTCGGCAGCATGCGCCTCGATCGCCCCGGTGACGAGGTTGCGTGTCACGATGCCGCGGGCGCGTCCGTCGATGACGACGACGTCCACCATCTCGTGCTGCGGGTACATCTTCACCTGGCCGCGGCCGATCTGGCGCTCGAGCGCCTGATAGGCGCCGAGGAGGAGCTGCTGCCCGGTCTGGCCGCGCGCGTAGAATGTGCGCGAGACCTGCGCGCCCCCGAACGAGCGGTTGGCGAGCAGCCCGCCGTACTCACGCGCGAAGGGGACGCCCTGCGCGACGCACTGGTCGATGATGTTGACGCTGACCTGCGCCAGCCGGTAGACGTTGGCCTCGCGCGCGCGGAAGTCCCCGCCCTTCACCGTGTCGTAGAAGAGCCGCCAGACGCTGTCGCCGTCGTTCTGGTAGTTCTTGGCGGCGTTGATCCCGCCCTGCGCGGCGATGCTGTGCGCGCGGCGTGGCGAATCGTGGTAGCAGAAGCAGTGCGTGTCGTACCCCTGCTCGCCGAGCGTCGCCGCCGCCGCGCCGCCGGCGAGGCCCGAGCCGACGACGATCACCGTGTAGCGCCGCCGGTTCGCCGGGTTGACGAGCTTCATCTCGAACTGGTGCCGATCCCACTTCTCGGCGATCGGCCCCGCGGGAATCTTCGAGTCGAGTTGCATGAATCGTTGGTGCCTAACGCCCGACGCCGGCCAAGACGAGGATCGGGATGACGGCGAAGCCGAGCCAGATCGCTCCCGCGACGAGGAGCGACGCGCGATGACGGAGCGGATGGAGCGACGGCTTCACCAGCCCGAGCGAGCGGAAGGAGCTCCACGTCCCATGGAAGAGGTGCAGCCCCACCGCCACCATCGCGATCTCGTAGATGAGCACGATGAGCGGGTTCCGGAACGCCGTCACGACGTTCAGGTATGGATTGCCGTGCGCGAAGCTCGGATGCACCGTGCCGAGCGTGAAGTGCAGGATGTGGTAGACGAGGAAGGCGAGAACGACGATCCCGCCGATGCGCATCGTGCGCGACGCGATCGTCGAGACCTGCGGGTCCTGGCGCCCGTAGCCGACGGGCCGCGCGGCGCGCGCGCGGCGCGTGAGCGTCCACGCCGCCCAGACGTGCAGGACGATCGCGACGAACAGCACCGCCCGCGCGCCATACAGGATGGCCGGCTGGCCGTGGATCAGCGCGCTGTACCGGTTGATCAGCGTCGGGCCGGTGAGGACGAGGAGGTTCGCGGCGACGTGGGTGATGAGGTATCCCACCCAGATCAGGCCCGTCACGGCCATGATCGCCTTGAGACCGGGATTGGAGCGCAGCAGCTCGCGCATGGAAGACCTAGAGCTTCACTGCTCCCATCGGCTCGCGCACGGCATCGGCGCTCTTCCCAAGAGCGACGCGCTCCGCCGGCGTGAGCTCGATCTCGAGGATCTTCTCGAGGCCCTTTCGCCCGAGCTTGCACGGCACGCCGAGGAAGAGCCCCTTCATCCCGTATTCCCCCTCGAGCCATGCCGAACAGGGGAGGATGCGCTTCTTGTCGTGCGCGATCGCCTCCACCATCTGCACCGCCGCCGACGACGGCGCGTAGTAGGCCGAACCGGTCTTGAGGTACTTCACGATCTCGGCACCGCCGTTGCGCGCGCGATCGACGATCGCGTCGAGCTTTTTGCCGTCGAGGAGCTGGGTGACTGGAATGCCGCTGACGGTCGTGTAGCTGATGAGCGGCACCATCGTGTCGCCGTGGCCGCCGAGCACCATCGCCTGGATGTCCTCGACACTGACGTCGAGCGCTTCGGCGAGGAACGACCGGTAGCGCGCCGTGTCGAGCACGCCGGCCATCCCGATCACGCGCTCGCGCGGAAAGCCCGTGACTTCCTTCGCCACCCACGCCATCACGTCGAGCGGGTTCGACACCATGATGATGATCGAGCGCGGCGACGTCCGCTTCACCTGCTCGCAGACCGACTTGACGATGCCGGCGTTGGTGTTGAGCAGATCGTCGCGCGACATGCCCGGCTTGCGCGCGATACCGGCGGTGATGACGACGACGTCGGAGTCTGCCGATTCGTCGTAGCCGTTGGAGCCGATCACGCGCGTATCGAAGCCCTCGATCGGCGCCGACTCCCACTGGTCCAGTCCCTTCCCCTGCGGAACCCCCTCTACCACGTCGACGAGAACGACGGTGCGTGCGAGCGACTTCTCGGCGAGACGCTGGGCCGCCGTGGCCCCGACGTTTCCGGCTCCGACGACAGTGACCTTGTTGAGCATTTAGTGAGCGAAGGTGAAAGGACCGAACGCCGCCGCGCGGCGACCCCGGAAAGCTACACGAGGTCCGGTGCGGCTTGCAGTCCGTGCGCGTTCAGCCGCCGACTTCGGAGAGCGCGCGCAGGCCGCCGACGCGCATCTGCAGCAGCGCGTGCTCGCGCGGCTTGGCGGCGAGGGCAGCCTGGAAGAGCGGCGCGAGCGGCTCCCCGGCGCGAAGCGCGTCGCGGAGGTTGACCTCGTGATCGCCGAAGAGGCAGGTCCGGAGACGCCCGTCGGCGGTGAGGCGCACCCGATTGCAGCTCGTGCAGAAGGTGTGGCTGAGCGGCGTGATGACGCCGACGGTCCCGCGCGCGCCGGGGAGCGTGAGGACGCGGGCCGGCCCGTTGCCGCGCGGAGCGACGGTCGGCACGTCGAGCGCGCCGAGCCGCGCGACGCGCTCGAGGACCTCGTCCGACGGCACCACGTGCTCCCAGGTAAGGTCGCGAAGCTCGCCGACGGGCATGAGCTCGATGAATCGCACGTGCCACGGATGTCCCAGCGTGAGACGCGCGAGGTCCTCGATCTCGTCGTCGTTGATCCCGCGCATGACGACGGTGTTGATCTTGACCGGCGCCAGCCCCGCGGCTTCCGCGGCCGCGAGCGTGGCGAGCGGGTCGAAGCCCAGGTCCCGGCGCGCGATGCGCGCGATGCGATCGGGTCGCAGGCTGTCGACGCTGACGTTGACGCGGTGGAGGCCCGCAGTACGGTACGTCTCCGCCCTTGCGGCGAGGACGACGCCGTTGGTCGTCATCGCGAGGTCGTCGATCCCATCGACGCCGGCGAGCATGCCGATCAGCGTCTCGAGCTGCGGCCGGATCGTCGGCTCGCCGCCCGTTAGGCGGATGCGGCGGAGCCCGAGGGGCGCGAGCTGGCTGACGACCTCCACGATCTCCTCGTACGTGAGGAGGTCGGGGCGCGGCAGCCACGTCATGCCGCGCTCCGGCATGCAGTAGAGGCAGCGGAAGTTGCAGCGGTCGGTGACCGAGATCCTGAGGTACTCGATCGTCCGGCCGAACTGGTCGCGGCTGATCATCGGACGGCCTCCGCGACGCGCGCGTCCTGCCAGACGCGCTCGCCGTCCGCATAGTGCTCGCACTTCCACACCGGGAGGCGATGCTTGAGCTCCTCGATCACGTAGCGGGCAGCGTCGAAAGCGGCCGCACGACGCGGATGCGCCGCCGCGACGGCGACGCTCAGCTCACCGACCGCGACGTAACCGATGCGGTGAACCGCGACCACGTCCGGCGTGCCGAAGCGTTGAGCGGCCTCGGCGACGATGCGTTCGAGCTCCGCGGCAGCCATCGACTCGTAGGCATCGTAGTCGATCCCGGTCACGGCGCGCCCGTCGTTGACGTCGCGCACGCTGCCGGTGAAGAGCAGGGTCGCTCCGTTGCCGCTCGCTGCGACCTCCTGGAGGAGAGCCGCGGGGTCGATCGCGGTGCGGGCGACGAGTGCGCGCATCATCCCCCCGCGACGGGCGGGATGAGAGCGATCTCGTCGCGTTCGTCCACCGGCGTGGCGGGATCGACGATGCGCTGGTTCACCGCCACCGCGGGACGGGCGAGCGACGCGCCACCGGCGCGGGACTCGACGGCGGCGAGGACGTCGGCCGCGGTCGCCCCGGACCCGACTTCGACCTCCACCACGCGCGAGCCAAGTGCTTCCGACCAGGAGGCAAACAACAGGACACGGATCGTCACAGACCTCCAGGAGACAAACGCGCCCCGACACGCGTTCGTGCCGGGGCGCCAGGGAATCAGGCCGCGCTCACGCCTCCGAGTACTCCTCCTCGTCGTCCTCCTCGATCGGAGTGCCGGCGACCATCGCCCGGAGCTCCTTCGACGGCTTGAACACGGGGACCGGACGCGCCGACACCTCGACAGGGGAACCCGTACGAGGATTCCGCGCCATCCGAGTCTTGCGCTGGCGGATCTTGAAGGTGCCGAAGCCTCGGACTTCGATGTTCTTCTGCTCCTGCAGAGCTTCCTTGATCGCGTCGAGGAAGGCGTCGACGACGCGCGCACAGTCCTTCTTGGAAATCAGAGGACCCGCGGTGCGCGAGATCTGGGTTGTGACCCGCTCGACCAGGTCGGCCTTCGTCATGGAAATAGCCTCGGGTGACGGCGTCGGCTCTGCAGTATCCCGAACTTAGGAGCAGCCCTTCGGAGTGTCAAGCATTTGTCTCGCTTGCACTTGGAGCGCTCAACGAGCCTTTCCCCGGGCCGCGACGGCGTCCATGAACTGGCGGAAGAGTCCGCGTGCGTCATGGGGCCCTGGGGCGGCTTCCGGGTGATACTGCACGGCGAAGATCGGGAGCTCGCGGTGACGAAGACCCTCGACCGTCCCGTCGTTCAGGTTCACGTGGGTCACCTCGAGCTCCGGCGCGCCGGGGATCCCGCTCTCGGACCCGGCGACGGCGAAGCCGTGATTCTGCGACGTGATCAGAACGCGTCCGGTCGCGATGTCACGCACCGGGTGGTTTCCCCCACGATGGCCATAGGGGAGCTTCACCGTCTCCGCGCCGTAGGTGAGCCCCAGGAGCTGATGGCCCAGGCAGATACCGAAGATCGGAACGCCGGCCTGGCCGATCGTCCGGATCGCGTCCGGTGCATAGCTCACCGCCGCGGGATCGCCCGGCCCGTTCGAGAGGAAGACGCCGCTCGGCTTGCGCTCGAGCACCGCCTCCGCCGGGGTATCCGACGGCACGACGGTGACATGGCATCCCTCCGCTTCGAACAGGCGCAGAATGTTGCGCTTGATCCCGAAGTCGTACGCGACGATCTCGCAGCGCCCCTGCCCCCACTCGTAGGGTGCGCGCGTCGAGACCACGGACGCGAGGTCGAGCCCCTCCATGGAAGGGCAGCTCGCGAGCTGCTCGCGCACCGCGTCGGTGGCGTCGCTGCCCATCGCGACCACGCCCTGCATGACGCCCACGGTGCGCAGGTGCTTGGTGAGCCGACGCGTATCAACCCCTTCGAGCAGTGGCACTTGCGCGGACTTGAGCCACGACGTGAGGTCGCCGGTCGCGCGCCAGTTCGAGAAGGTGTCGGAGATCTCACGAACCACCACTCCGGCGACCTGCGGACGCTCCGACTCCGGATCCTCGGTGTTCACACCGTAGTTCCCGATCATCGGTGCCGTCATCACCACGATCTGCCCGCGGTACGAGGGGTCGGTGAAGACCTCCTGGTAGCCGGTCATGTTGGTGGTGAAAACAACCTCGGCGACGGTCGGCTCGACCCCGTGCCGGAGCCAGCCGCGAAAAAGGGTCCCGTCCTCGAGGAGGAGGAACCCTTCGTTCGCGCGTTCGCCCTGCATCGTCACTGCTGGGGAGCGGGCGTGGCCGGAGTCTGCGTCGCGGGCGCCTGCTGCAGCGGCACACCGGGCGCGCCGCCCGAGGGGACCGTCGCCGGCGCGGGCGCCGTCTGGGTCGACGCCGGCTGGTCGAGCACCGAAGCCGGTGTGCGATTGCGCGTCGACATCATCGAGAGCACAAAGGCGAGAAAGAGGAAGATTCCTCCCGCCCACCAGCTCGTCGAGGTCAGCAGGTTACCCGCCTGCCGCACGCCGATGAATGCGTCGGCGGAGCTGCTCGCGCCACCGAAGCTCGCGGCCATTCCGCCTCCCTTCCCGCTCTGGAGAAGGATGGCGGCGCCGAGGATGACGGCGTCGAGGATGAGAAGCGTGTAGAGAATGCCGTAGATCATCGCGGCGGCTGCGTTGACGGGGTTGGTCGGAGCTAAGCTCTGAAACTTACCGGACTTAGCCCAACCGTCAAGGCTCGCGGGTCAGGCGCTGACGATCGTCGCCCACTGCTCCGGGTCGAGGCTCGCGCCACCGACGAGAACGCCGTCCACCCCGGGTGCGTCGAGGAGCGCGCGGGCGTTCTGCGCATTGACGCTGCCGCCATAGAGCACCGGCACAGCGTTGCCGTGATCCCCGGCGATCTCCTTCAGCGCCCGCCTGATCGCGGCGTGGACGGTGCTTGCGTCCGCGGGTGTGGCGGTGCGGCCGGTGCCGATCGCCCAGACCGGCTCGTACGCGATCAGCGACTCGGCGACCTGCGCGGCCGACAGGTCGCGAAGCCCCGC
>DATAIS010000108.1:0-7024 GCA_036262535.1 Gemmatimonadaceae bacterium
GTCGGTCGTGTACTTCACCGAATCCGAGAAGTACGCCTCTTCCGCGGTGACCAGGTTACGCAGGTCCGACTTCATCGCCGCGATGTAGGCCTTCTCCTTCGTGTTCGCGAACTTCGGGATCGCGATCGCCGCGAGAATGCCGATGATGACGACCACGATCAGCAGCTCGATCAGCGTGAAACCCTTGCGAGTGTTACGAAGCATTTGGTGCTCCAGAGGGGGAAATAGGGATCTGCCTACCGACACTCTCTTCCGGGAACGCGCTGCCAGCGTCGGCGGCGTTTCCGCGCGCTTGTAAGGCAACGCACGTACCGTTCGGTCCGCTTTCCCAAAATGACGCCGTGACAACGACTTGCGTAACATCACAAACGGCATCCAGGGCGTGCCGGTGCGGTAGAGTGCATGATCCACCGCAAGCTGCGGCGAGCGCTCTACTCGTTCGCGCTCGCCTCGCGCGACCGTACACGCGCCGAATCGACGCGGCGAAGCAGCTTGCGATAGTCCTTCACCAACTCGCCGCGCGCGATCCCGCGCAGCGTCTGCCGGCGCGCCTCGTCGTACTGGCCCGTCGCGAGCAGGCAACGCGCGTAGGGGCCTAACGCGAAGCCCTCGGAGACCTGCGGCGTCTGGAGCGACCACTTGTAGAGCGGGAGCGCGCGGTCGCACGCACCGCGCTTGCGGTACTCCTCGGCGAGGAGGAAAGGCGGGACCGGGTCGTAGGGATAGAGCTTGATCGCGTGCCACAGGTGCTTCTCCCCTTCGCCCGGATAGCCGACGGCGAAGAGCCACATGCCGAAGATCTGGTGCGCGCGATAGCTGTCCGGCGCGTCGAGCAGCGTCTGCGGGAAGAGGACGCTGTTGTCGCGCCATACCTGCTGCCGCATCGCGCTCCGCCAGAAGCCGAGCGCGCCGACGATCGCCAGCCCGGCGAGACCCAGCGTGCGCGCCCGCTGGCGCGGGACCGACGCTGGCAGCGCGGCCCACAGCCGCGCCCCCGCGGCGCCGGCGAGCAGCATCGCGCCGACGCTCGGCAGCATCAGCGTCCGCTCGGCGAGGATGAACCCTGTCGCGACGAAGAAGCCGCTCACGGGTGCCATCGAGATCGCGATCCAGGCGAGCGAGAAGGCGACGTCGTTCCATCCGCGCTTGAGCGCGAGCCAGAAGACCATCGCCGCCGCGAGCAGGACGACGAAGCCCGGAAGCTGCTGCGTGCTCAGCTCGATCGCGAGCGGCGTCATCGGCGGCGAGTACTCCGCGACGAGACGTGCGGGCCAGAAGAGGAGCCGCGCCCACTCCTTCGCGAAGCCGATCATCGTCAGCACGCGATGCTCGGGGGTGAGCCGGATCCCGATGTACGCGGTGTGGGGCGGCATCCCGGCGACGTCGCCGAGAACCATCGACCTGACCTGGATGTAGACGAGAGCCAGCGCGGTCAAAACGAGCAGAACGGGGCGCACCGCCCTCCCGCGAGCCCTCCAGTCGCGCGGATCGTTCACGACCCAGAGCTCCGCCGCGACGAGCAGCGCCGGGAGGACGATGCCGTTCTCCTTCGCGAGCACCGCGACGACGTAGCAGCCGACGATGCCCGCGATGACGCTCCAGCGCATCGTACCGCGCGCGCGCTCCCGCACGTACAGCAGCACGCCGCCGACGCAGCCGAGGGCGACGAACAGCTCCGCCTGTCCGACGATGTTCGCCACCGCCTCGACGTGCACCGGGTGGATCGCGAAGAGCGCGGCGGCGATGAAGGCCGCCGTCGGGGCGAGCACACGCCGCGCGAGCCGGTAGACGAGCACCGACAGCGCCGCGTAGAGCAGCACGTTGACGATGTGAAAGACGAACGCTCCTCCGCCGCTGAGCTTCCACTGGAGCGCGAAGGCGGCGAGCGTCAGCGGCCGGTAGCCGCCCGCGGGAACGTTCGCGCCCCAGTACGAGTCGGCGAAGAGCGCGGGGATGTTGCGCAGGGCGTGGATGCGGTCGTTCCCGTAGACGATCGGGGCGTCGTCGTAGGCGAAGCCATTGAACAGCGACAGGAACGAGACGGCGAACGCGAGGCCGCCGACCGCGAGCTCGGCGCGATTGCGCCGGATCCACTCCCGGACGTGCTTCACTTCACGAAGAGGTTGTACTTCACGATCTGCCAGAAGGCGGCGACGCCGTCCTTCCAGCCGATCTTCTTCCCTTCGGCGTAAGTGCGTCCCGAGTACGAGATCGGCACCTCGTAGATGCGCGCGTTCGCCTGCGCGAGACGCGCCGTCACCTCGGGCTCGAAGCCGAACCGGTCGGAGGTGAGCTTCAGCGAGCGCGCGATCTCGCCGCGCATCGCCTTGTAGCACGTCTCCATGTCGGTGAGGTTCACGTTCGTGAACATGTTGCTCAGCGTCGTGAGCGCCTTGTTCGCGACGTAGTGCCAGAAGAAGAGCACGCGGTGCGGGCCACCGAGGAAGCGCGAGCCGAAGACCGCGTCGGCCTTGCCGTCGATGAGCGGCTGGAGAAGCACGGGCCAGTCGGCGGGATCGTACTCGAGGTCCGCGTCCTGGACGATGACGACGTCGCCGATGCTCGCACCGAGCGCGGTACGGATCGCTGCGCCCTTGCCGCGGTTGACCTCGTGGAGGATCAGCCTGTCGATCCGCCCTTCGTCCTTCAGCCGCACGAGGATGTCCCGTGTGCCGTCGGTGGAGCAGTCGTCGACGCAGATGATCTCGAGCTTCACCTGGACCGCGGCGCGAACCTGGTCGACGATCGTCTCGATGGTCGCGCGCTCGTTGTAGACGGGGACGAGCACCGACATGACGAGCGTCGCCGGGTCGAGCGGCGTCTTGCCGCGGAGCCGCGGCGCCTTCTGTCCCAGCAGCCCACGCTGCACGCGCGAGCCCTGCGGGGGGGTGTCTGTCTGGGGAACGGTCACGTTCGACGTCAGGCGGCCGGCGTCAGGCTTCGACGCCGTAGCGGGAAAGCTTGCGGTAGAGAGTCGAGGGATCGATGCCGAGCACGTCGGCGGTGCGTGTCTTGTTGCCGCCCTCGGTCTGGAGAACCCACATAATGTAAGCTCGCTCGATGGCCTCGAGCGTCGGGTTCGCGGGCGTCGCCGCGGCGACGAGCGGCTGCGGCTTGCGCTCGGTGACGCGCTCCGGGAGCGCGGCGGGCTCGATCACCGCGCCGCGCGTCAGGATCACCGCGCGCTCGAGCGCGTTCTCCAGCTCGCGCACGTTCCCGGGCCAGTCGTACACCTGCATCGCGTCGAGCGCGCCCTCGCTGAGCCGCTTCGGATCTTCGCCCGTGGTCTCCGACGCGCGCTTGAGGAAGTGGTCGGAGAGGAGCGGGATGTCGTCGCGGCGGTCGCGGAGCGGTGGCAGGTGCAGCGCGATGACGTTGAGCCGGTAGAACAGGTCACCGCGGAAGCTGCCGCGCTTGATCTCCTCCTCGAGGTCGCGGTTGGTCGCGGCGACGAGTCGGACGTCGATCGGCTGCGGATCGGTCGCGCCGACCGGGATGACCTCGCGCGTCTGCAGGACGCGGAGGAGCTTCACCTGCGTCGCCGGCGTCGTCTCTCCGATCTCGTCGAGGAAGAAGGTGCCGCCCGACGCCGCGGCGAAGAGGCCCATCTTGTCCTTCACGGCGCCGGTGAACGAGCCCTTCACGTGGCCGAAGAGCTCCGACTCGAGCAGGCTCTCGGGAAGCGCGCCGCAGTTGATGGAGCTGAAGGTCTTCTCGGCGCGTGCCGAGAGCGCGTGGACGTAGCGCGCGACGACTTCCTTGCCGGTGCCCGACTCCCCCTGGATGAGCACGGTGGACTCGGTCGGCGCGACGGTCTCGGCGACGCGCAGGATGTCGAGCCAGCTCCGCGCCGAGCCGAGCGGACGCGAGACGGCGCCGAAGTCGCGGCGGCGGATCTCCTGCTTGAGCGTCGTGTTCTCGATGCGCAGCGCGCGCGTCTCGGCAGCGCGGCGGAGGATCGCGAGCAGCTCGTCGTTGCGGAACGGCTTCTGGAGGTAGTAGAAGGCCCCGTCGTTCACCGCCTGGATCGCCGACTGGAGCGTCGCCTGCGCCGTCATGAGGATCACCGGCGTCTCGGCGTTCTGCGCCCGGACCGCGGCGAGCACGTCGAGGCCCGTCACCGACGGCATGCGCACGTCGGTGAGGACGATGTCCGGGTTGACCGCGGCGAGCTGCTCGAGCCCGACCTTGCCGCCGAGGGCGGTCGTGACGGCGAAGCCCTCGTTCTTGAGCAGGATCCGCAGCGTCTCGAGGATCCCCGACTCGTCGTCGACGACGAGCACGCGGGGGGCGGAGCCGTTAGGCGGCGTGGGACGATCGATCACGGTTCCTCGGTGCTCGCGGACTGCGCGAGGGGGAGCAGGACGGTGAAGCGCGTGCCGTGCGTCCCCGAATCGACGAGGACGAGCCCGCGGTGCGCCTCGACGGCGCGGTGGACGACGGGGAGCCCGAGACCGGTGCCCCCCTCCTTGGTGGTGAAGAACGGGTCGAACATCCGCTCACGCAGGTCGGGCGGGATGCCGGGGCCGTCGTCGCTCACGCTGAGCGCGACGGCGCCGTGCTCGAACTCCGCGCCGGCGGGCAGCTCCTCGCCGTCGAGCGGCGCGAGGCCGATCGCGACCGAGCCCTTCTCCGCGACCGCCTGGATGGCGTTGAGCGCGAGGTTGAAGACGGCGCGGTGCAGCAGGTCCTGGTCGCCTTCGACCATGAGCGCCGACGTGGGGACGTCGCAGGTGAGCGCCACGCCCTCGGCGCGGCTCGGGTGCGCGCCGGCGAGACTCGTCGCGCCGCGCACGATCTGCGCGAGGTCCACCGGCTCGATCGTCGTGACGCGCGTGCGCGAGAAGTCCAGGAACTCGCCGAGCAGCCGCGAGAGCCGGTCCGACTCGCGGAGCACGAGGTCGCCGAGCGTGCGCTCGTCGTCCGTGGCGCGGCGCGACTGGCTGAGCTGCTCGACCGCGCTGCGGATCGAGGCGAGCGGGTTGCGGATCTCGTGCGCGAGCGACGCGCTGAGCTCCGCGACCGCCTCGAGGCGCTCGGCGCGCATGCGCAGCGACTCGACGCGCTTGTGGGTGGAGATGTCCTGGAAGATCGCGGTCGCCGTCGCGGGCCGGGGCGCACTGTTGCCGTTGGCCTTCGCGGCGCTCGGCGCCTCGGGCGCGGTGGTCGTGACGCCGATGGTGTGCCGCTGTCCATCGCGCCAGAACTCGCCCTCGGCGCGCGTCGTGCGCACGCGCTCGGTGATGCTCCGGCGCAGCGCGTTGCCGAGCACCGGCGCCGCCTCCGTCAGCCAGTCGAGGATCGGCGTGCCGGTGCGCGAAGCGAGATCGCCGCCGAGGATGGCGTTGGCGGCGGGGTTCGCGTAGAGGAGGTTGCCCTTGACGTCGATGGTCAGGATCGCGGAGCGGATGTTCTCGAGGATGTCCGCCGCCTCGAGCCGTGCCTGCGCCAGCTCCGCGGCGAGCGCCTCACGGCCCGCGGCGCCCTCGTGCAGCTTCGCCGAGACGTAGGCGCAGCCGAGGGCGACGACGGCGAAGATCCCGAGCTGGAGCCAGAGGGTGAAGTCGAAGACGCCACCGCGGCCGACCACGGACTCGGCGAAGAACAGAACGATGCCGAGCGCCGCGACGAGAAGCCCGCCACCCGCCGGCAGGAGGAGCGCCGCGCTCGCGATGACGAGGATGTAGAGCGCCGCGAAGGGCGATGCCGCGCGACCGGTGACGTGGACGACCGCGGTGACGAGCGCGAGGTCGTAGGTGCTCTGGAGATAGAAGAACGTGGGCCCCGGTATGTGACGCTGGACCACGGTGCGCCACACCGAGCTCGCCGTCACCGCCGCAGCCGAGGCGAGGATGAGCGACGCGATCAGGGTGTCCTGGGCCGGCGCGCGCTCCCACGCGAAGATCGCGGCGAGAAAGATCGCCGTCGCGAGGGATAGCCGGCCGATGTAGATCACGCGCACGAACCGACGCGGATCGAGCAGGGCCTTGACTGCGGTCTCGTCGTTGAAGGGCGTGAAGCGCACGGGGACGGCGGTTGCGGCGACGCGCGTCCGCCGGGAAGCCGGCTGGACACTGGCAGAATGCCTGTTGCATTCTGCCATATGCTGGGACGACCCAGATGGCCCATCGTTACCTTAGAGGGCATGATCGCTGAACCGGGAGGAGAAGGAATTCTCTGGCGGCTTTCCGCCGTGATCGCGCTGGTGCTCGCGAACGCGTTTTTCGTCGCCGCGGAGTTCGCCCTCGTAGCTTCGCGGCGGAGCAGGATCGACCAGCTCGCCCAGGGGGGCGACCGCAAGGCGCGCACGGTCCAGAAGGCGCTCACGCACCTCGACCGCTACATCTCGGCGACGCAGCTCGGTATCACGCTCGCGTCGCTGGCGCTGGGCTGGATCGGCGAGCCCGCGCTGGCGGGGCTGATCCAGCGCATCTTCGGGCTCTTCGGGGTCGCCGTGCCCGAGGGAGCCGCGCACAGCGGGGCGGCGGTGACGATCGCGTTCCTCATCATCACCTTCCTCCACATCGTGCTCGGCGAGCTGGCGCCGAAGTCGCTCGCGCTCGCGAAGCCGGAAGGCGTGAGCCGCTGGATAGCGACGCCGCTCATCCTGTTTGCACGCCTCACCAGCCCCGCCATCTGGGTGCTCAACGGCGCCGCGTCGATCATGCTCCGCGCGATGGGCATGCGGCCGGTGACGGAGGCCGAGCGCGTGCACTCCTCGGAGGAGCTGCGGCTGCTGGTGATGCAGTCGCGCGCGCACGGCGCGCTCGACGAGTCGGACACGGCGATGCTGGCCGGCGTGTTCGACTTCCACAACAAGAAGGCGCGCGACGTGATGCGGCCGCGCACCGAGATCGTGGCGATCGACATCGACGCCACGGAGGCCGAGGTGCGCGAGATCGTGCGCCGCGAGCGATACTCGCGCTACCCGATCTACCGCGAGTCGCTCGACGACGTCATCGGCGTCTTCCTCGCCAAGGATCTCTGGCTCGACGTCGCCGACGGCGCGCCGTTCGAGGTCGCG
>DATAIS010000109.1:0-11769 GCA_036262535.1 Gemmatimonadaceae bacterium
GCCGAGCGCATCGACCTCGCGAAGGTTCGCATCGGGCTGCTGGCGTCTACCCTGGTCTCGGTGGTGGTCCTCGGCCTGCGCATCGCGGAGTTCTGGTCGCTCGAGACCCAGTGGAACAGCAATGCGTATGGCTCGATCATCTGGGTGATCCTCGGCTTCCACGCCACGATC
The DNA here is from genome assembly GCA_036262535.1 of Gemmatimonadaceae bacterium. Taxonomy (GTDB): domain Bacteria; phylum Gemmatimonadota; class Gemmatimonadetes; order Gemmatimonadales; family Gemmatimonadaceae; genus JABFXC01. The sequence goes on from DATAIS010000109.1 coordinate 172, forward strand.
CTGCTCGTGGACGTCTTCGAGACGGCCGGCTTCACGGCCATCATGTACTCGCCAAGCCGCGAGCCGAAGCACTGGCCGGAGGTCGCCGACAACGCCGGCTACTGGTTCTTCGCGGTGCTCTCCTGGGTGCCGCTCTATCTGCTCGTATTCATCGGACCCCGCGTGATGTGAAGCCCATGGCGACCGAACCCCTCGTCAGCGTCGAGCCGGCGGAGCCTCCCGACGTCAGCATCGGCAATCGCGCGTGGTGGCCGATCGTCGGTTCGGGCATCGCGATGCTCACCAACGTGAGCCTCGGCTACGATCTCGCCGAATGGAGCTGCCTCGATCGATCGCGGTGGGCGATGCACACGACGGCTGGCATCGCGTTCCTGGTCTGCCTCGCGCTGTGGTTCCTCGCGCGGACTGCGCGGCGGCGCCTACCCGAGCGCGCCGAGGAGCGCGCCGGCGCGGGCTCCCTCGAGCGGGCGAGATTCCTCGCACTACTTGGCGAAGCGGCGAGCCTGTTCTTCGCGCTCATGATCGTCGCGCAGTGGACCGCGATCCCGACGCTGCACCCATGCGCCGGCACCTGATCGCGCTGCTGGCGCTGCTCGCGCCGCGGGCGCTGCATGCACACGCGGGGCAGCCGCCGGCTCCGCACGATCTCTGGGGCGCCTGGGAGCTGGACCCCGGCGTGGTGTTCGCCCTCGGGGTCCTCGCCCTGCTCTATGCGATGGGAGCCTGGCGTGTGCCGCGCGGACCGCGATGGAGTCGTCGGCTCGCGTGCTTCGTTGCTGCCTGGCTCGTGCTCGTCGTCGCTCTGATCTCTCCGCTGCACGCCCTCGGCGGCGCGCTCTTCAGCGCGCACATGGCACAGCACGAGCTGCTCGTGACCGCGGCCGCGCCACTGCTCGTCCTCGCGAGGCCGGGACTGACCACCATGTGGTCATTGCCTGCACGCGCGCGCCGCCGGGTGGGGATCTGGCTGCGCGACAGCGGCGCAACACGCGCTGGCACGCTGCTCGTGAGCCCCCTGGTCGCGTGGGTGCTCCACGCCGCGGCGTTGTGGCTCTGGCACCTTCCCGGGCCCTATCAGGCGACCCTTCGCAACGACGGGGTCCACGCGCTGCAGCACCTGTCGTTCTTCGCGTCGGCGCTGCTCTTCTGGTGGAGCGTCATCGACGGCGCGCGCGTGAGGCGCGGGGTCGCTCTCGTATCGCTGTTCACGACGATGCTCCATACCGGAGCACTCGGCGTCGTCCTGGCGTTCGCGGAGCGCCTCTGGTACCCCGCCTACGCGACGACCACGGTTGCGTGGGGGCTGACACCGCTCGAGGATCAGCAGATGGGAGGGCTGATCATGTGGATCCCCGGGGGTGTCGCGTATCTGGTGGCGGCCCTCGCGGTGATCTGGCGTGCGCTTCGCGAGCGCGAGAGCCACGCACACCGCTGGGTTCCCCAGGCCGCCGCGCTGGCGCTGGTCATGATCGCCGCCGCATGCGACCGGCACGACGACACGCTCCCCGCCCTCGTCGGTGGCGACGCCAGCCACGGCCGCGAGCTCATCCGCCGTTATGGCTGCGGAAGCTGCCACACGATTCCCGGAGTGCGGGGCGCGAACGCGCTCGTCGGTCCGCCCCTTGCCGGCATCGCGCGCCGCGTCTACGTCGGCGGCGTCGTGACCAACACGCCCGCCAACCTGGTGCAGTGGATCCAGGACCCGAAGTCGATCGACGACAAGACCGCCATGCCTGACGTCGGAGTCACCCGCGCCGATGCGATCGACATCGCGAGCTACCTGTACACGCTGAAGTGAGCGCGACCGACGAAGAGGCTGCCGACCTCGAGCCCGAGCTCGAGAAGAAGGCCGAGGAAGAGCAGTCGCTCGACGCGAAGACGACGCACGAGGTCATCCGCCGCGAAGGCGTGCGCGAGCTCGGGCGTTCGCCGAGCGCGCTCGCCTGGTCCGGGCTCGGTGCCGGCCTGACGATGGGTTTTTCGTTCGTCGGTGAGGCGCTGCTGCACGCCGGGATGCCGGCCACGACCTGGCGGCCGCTCGTCGCCAAGCTCGGCTACTCGTTCGGCTTTCTCATGGTGATCCTCGGCAGCCAGCAGCTCTTCACCGAGAACACCCTGACGCCGGTCGTGCCGTATCTGGCGGCGAGGACGCGCGAGAAGTTCAAGCTGATGGTCCGCCTCTGGGGAGTGGTCCTCCTCACCAACGTGATCGGGACGATCCTCTTTGCGTGGGCGCTCGCGCACCTCGAAGTGTTTTCTCCCGAAGTGCGTCATTCGCTCCACTCGATCGCCACCGAGGCACTGGCGCCCCGGCCGGCGGCGATCTTCGTGCGCGGCATCTTCGCGGGATGGCTCATCGCGATGCTGGTGTGGATGCTCCCCGCCGGCGACCCGAACAAGGTCCTCGTCATCGTCATCATGACGTGGATCATCGGCGCCGCCGGTCTGGCACACATCATCGCCGGATCGGTGGAGGCGTCCTACCTCGTCTCGCTGGGCGACCGCGGGGCGGGGGACGCCTTCGTGAACTGGTTCCTTCCCACGCTCGCCGGCAACATGCTGGGCGGCATCGGCCTCGTCGCCCTGCTCAACCACAAGCAGGCGACGTCGGGGGAGTGATCGCGGTACGCACGGGCCGCCCATGTGCACCGCCGACACGTGCTACTGGACGGTCACCTTCCCCGTCATTGCGGTGTGCACGAGGCAGTGGTAGGGGTGGTCTCCGGCGGTCGCGAACGCCCGTGAGTATGTCCCTTCGGCCTTCGTGGTCGAGCCGCCGCTCCCGTCGTTGAACGTCACGCTGTGCGAGACGCAGGTCGCGGGACCTCCGTAGCCGTCGCTGGTGCAGGAGTCCCACGTCCAGGTCACCGTCGTTCCCGCGCTGACTGAGATGTTTGCCGGCGAGAAGCTGTTCACGCCGACGGTGACCGCGCTGGTGGCCGGCGGCGGGTTGTTGTTCGGTGGCGGATTGTTGTTCGGCGGTGCGGCGGGGCCACCCCCTCCTCCGCCGCACGCAGCGAACACGAAGAGCGAGGCACCTGCGACAAAACGACGGATGTTAGGCATCTGAAATCCTCCGGTGGCGTGAGGCGCCAGGTGGGGGTCTGCGCCACACGGTTGCGAAGGTGCGTCGCTCGAGGCAAGCATTTCGGGGCGAACGACTTAGGGCCCGGGGCTAACGCACCCTCGCTCACGGAACGCGCGCACCTGGCAGAAGCCTTCGGCGCTTGCCCGGCGCCCCCGAAAGGCATAACCTTGGAGGCGTCTCACGGGGCCGCGCGCTCCTCCGGGACGTTTTTTTCTGCCCTTCACCGCGGCCTGGGCCGCCCTGATGCCCCCGAAGTCATCGACCGTTCTGCTCGACGAGCGTGCCCTCGCGCGGACGCTCGGCCGCATGGCCGACGAGATCGTAGAGCACAATGAAGGCACCGACGGCCTCGTCATCGTCGGCATCCAGCGGCGGGGTGTGCAGCTCGCGCAGCGCATCGTTGCCATGATCGCCGATCGCGAGGGTGCCGACATCCCCTCCGGTGCCCTCGACATCACCCTCTACCGCGACGACCTGCAGACGGTCGGTCCGCGTCCCGTCGTCGGCCCCACCGACCTCCGCGTCGACATCACGGGCCGGAGCGTGGTGATCGTCGACGACGTGCTCTACACGGGGCGGACCGTGCGCGCGGCGCTCGACGAGCTCGCCGATTTCGGCCGGCCGGCGCGGATCGCGCTCGCCGTGCTGATAGACCGCGGTGGCCGCGAGCTCCCGATCCACGCCGACGTCGTCGGCAAGAAGGTCGAGGTTCCGAAGGGCGAGCAGATCGACGTGCTCGTGAAGGAGCTCGACGGCCGTGACGCCGTCGTGCACGTCGCCGGCGAGGGGAGGGCGTGACCCCACCGCTCGGCAAGGACCTGCTCGCGCTCGAGCCGCTCGACGCCGAGCAGATCCGCCTGATTCTCGACACCGCCGAGCCGTTCAAGGAGATCAGCGAGCGCGCGATCAAGAAGGTCCCCACGCTCCGCGGGGCGACGATCGTCAACCTCTTCTTCGAGGCGTCCACCAGGACGAGGATCTCGTTCGAGTTCGCCGAGAAGCGGCTCTCCGCCGACACCGTGAACGTGGCGGCGTCGGGGTCGAGCGTGCAGAAGGGCGAGACGCTGGTCGACACGGCGCGGAACCTCGAGGCGATGCGGATCGACATGGTCGTCATTCGCCATGGCGCGTCGGGCGCGGCGAAGTTCCTCGCCGACCGCATCGAGAGCAACGTCATCAACGCCGGCGACGGCACCCACGAGCATCCGACGCAGGGGCTGCTCGACCTGCTCACCATCCGCGACCACTTCGGCCGCATCGAGGGGCTCAGGGTCTGCATCTGCGGCGACGTGCTGCACTCGCGCGTGGCGCGGTCGAACATCTGGGGGCTCAAGAAGCTCGGCGCCGAGGTCGCGGTCTGCGGGCCGCGCTCGCTGCTGCCAAACGCCGTGGACGAGCTGGGCGTCTGCGTCTTCGAACGTATCGAGCAGGCGATCGAGTGGGCCGACGCCCTCAACATCCTCCGCCTCCAGCTCGAGCGCATGACCGGCGGCTACATCCCGTCGCTGCGCGAGTACAACCGCGTCTTCGGCGTCACGCGCGAGCGCCTCGAGCGCGCGCCGCGCGACGTCCTCATCCTCCACCCCGGCCCGATGAACCGCGGCGTCGAGATCGATTCCGACGTCGCCGACGGACCTCACAGCGTGATCCTCGACCAGGTGACCAACGGCGTCGCCGTACGCATGGCGGTGCTCTACCTCCTCGCCGGCGGACGCCCCGAGCTCGCCGAGGCGGCGAAGGGAGCGGGCCGGTGAAGCCGCTGCTTCTTCGCGGCGGTCGCGTCGTCGATCCGACGCAGAATCGCGACGAAGTCGGCGACCTGCTGCTACGCGATGGGAAGGTCGAGGCGTTCGGCCGCGGGCTCTCGGCGCCCGACGGGGCGGAGACGATTGACTGCAACGGCCTCGTCGTGAGCCCGGGATTCATCGACGTGCACTGCCACCTGCGCGAGCCCGGGCGCGAGGACGTCGAGACGATCGCCACCGGCGCGCGCGCGGCCGCGGCGGGCGGCTTCACGGCGGTCTGCGCGATGCCGAACACCGACCCGGTCACCGATAACCAGGCCGCGGTCGGTTTCGTGCTGCGGCAGGGGCAGCGCGCGGAGGCGGCGCGCGTCTACCCGATCGGTGCGATCTCCATCGGGCAGAAGGGTGAGACGCTCGCCGAGTTCGGTGAGATGGTCGGTGCCGGTGCTGTGGCGGTGAGCGACGACGGCAAGCCGGTGGTGAGCGCGCAGCTGATGCGCACCGCGCTCGAGTACGCGCGCACCTTCGGCATCCCCGTCGCGGACCACTGCGAGGAGCCGACGCTCGCGACGAACGGCGCGATGAACGAGGGTCTCGTCAGCACGCGGCTCGGCCTCAAGGGGATTCCGTCGGAAGCGGAGGAGATCATGGTCATCCGCGACATTCTCCTTGCCCGGCGCACCGGCGGCCATGTCCACCTCTGCCACATGAGCACGAAGGGCTCGGTGGAGCTGATCCGGTGGGGGAAGGAGCGCGGCATCAACGTCACCGCCGAGGCGTGCCCGCACCATCTGTCGCTCACCGAGGAGCGCGTCGAAGGGTACGAGACCAACGCGAAGATGAATCCGCCGCTGCGCACCGCGGAGGACGTCGCCGCGCTCCAGGAGGCGGTGAAGGACGGCACGATCGACCTCGTCGCCACCGACCACGCGCCGCATCATTACGACGAGAAGGAGCGCGAGTTCGCGGACGCGCCTAACGGCATCGTCGGCCTCGAGACCGCGCTCGCCGTCAACCTCACCTGGCTCGTCGAGTCGGGGATCATGACGCTCCCGGCGCTCATCGAGCGGATGTCGTGCGCGCCGGCGCGCGTCTTCCGCGTTTCCGGCGGCACGCTCCGCGGCGGAAGCGTGGCCGACGTCACCATCTTCGATCCCGGCCGCCGCTGGACGGTGGATCCGGCGGGCTTCCGCTCGAAGGGCCGCAACACCCCGTACGCGGGGCGCGAGCTCGTCGGGCGAGTGGCGGCCACGATCGTCGGCGGGCGCCTCGTGCACCGGGGCACGACGTGAGGTTGCCCGATGGCCACGTGCTCGTCACTCCCGGGGCTGGGCGAGCCATACCCTGGCTGCCCGACGACGGGCGGTAGAACCAAACGGGAATGACGAATTCGGCTGGGAATCCGATGGACGCGGTCGCAGGGCTGATGCTGGAACGGCAGCGCTTCGAGCAGTGGATCGCGCAACTCGAGAGTCGGCGCGCGATCACGCCGCCGCATGTCTTCGAGCGGGTGCGCGCGGACTACCAGCGGCGCCTCGACGAAGTGTCGCGCCAGCTCGCGGGCCGGACGAGCGAGGTCCAGGCCGCGATCGCCGCCCTGACCGAACGTCTCGCGCGACTCAGCAGCGAGGAGACCGCGCTGCGCGACGAGCGCTACGAGGCGGAGCTCCGCTCGCACGTCGGCGAGATGACCCCGACCAAGTGGTCGGCGCTCGAGAAGGAGAGCGATGAGCGCCTCGCCAAGCTCTCGACGGAGCGAACCAACGTCACCGCCGACATCGCCCGTCTCCAGCAGCTGGTCGGGATGGCGGGAGGCGGGGCCCCGCTGGCCGCCGCGCCCGCCCCGATGCCCGATCCGCAGCGGCGCTTCGACGAGCTCGAGTTCCTCAAGTCGGTGACCGGACCGCCCAGCGGAAAGGTGCCGGCCTTCAATGGTGTCCCTCCGGCGCCTGCGCCCCGGGCGAGCGATGGCACGGGTGCCCCGGCACGGAGCAGCGCGCCCGTCGGCCGTCCGGCGACTCCTGCCGGGAGCACGGTGCAGCCCGAGCGCACGTCTGGGGGCGCGCAGCAACCCGCCGCGGGAATCGACACACCCCCCGACGCCCCCGCCGAGCCGCCGCCGGTGCCGTCGTTCCTCAAGGACGTGCCGCAGGAGCAGACGAAGACGCTCCGCTGTGGCGAGTGCGGAGCGATGAACTTCCCGACCGAGTGGTACTGCGAGCGCTGCGGGGCGGAGCTGGCGGGGATGTAGCGGCGGCTGCCAGTCATCAGCTGCCAGCTGCCGGCTGGACGAAAAACGAGGGACGGGTAGATGCCCGTCCCTCGTTGCATTTGCTGGCAGCCGGCAGCTGGCCGCCGGCAGCTTAACGCGCGGCGCCCGTCGCGATCTGCGCCTTGTGCCGCGCCGCCTTGTTGGCGTGGATCAGGCCCTTCCGCGCTGCGCGGTCGAGCAGGCTGACCGCGTTGGTGCGCTCATCCGCCGTCGCCGAGGTGGTGAGTGCCTTCTTGAGGGCGGTACGAAGCGTCGAGCGCTGGGCGCGGTTGCGGACGGCCGCGGCGCGCGCCTTCCGCATGTCCTTCTTCGCGGAACGGATATTCGGCACGGAGACTCCAGTTTCGTGATCGGTGCGCGCGGGGCGCGGGAAGGGGAGCACGCGTCGGTTGCCGGCGACGCACGCTCCCCGAGACAGGCGCGAAATATGCCCGCGCCTGCGAGCGATGTCAAGCGAGGACATGGCTTTACACCCCCGGCGGGGGCCGCTACCTTGCGGGCTGCATTTCCCGCCCGGGCGTCGCCCGCGCCAACCCCGCCAGCGCCTGCAGCCGTGAGCAACGACGCACTCCAGCTCTTCATCCTGCAGCTGCCGGTGCTGATGTTCTCGATCGTCGCCCACGAGTTCGCTCACGGATACGCCGCATTGAAGCAGGGCGACGATACCGCGCTCATGCTCGGCCGCCTGACGTTCAATCCGCTGCGGCACATCGACCCGTTCATGACGATCCTTTTTCCGCTCGTCATGGTGCTCGCGGGAGGCCCCGTACTCGCTGCCGCGAAACCGGTGCCGGTGAATCCACGCAAGTATCGCCGCTTCAAGCGCGGGGACATCATCGTCTCGCTTGCGGGCATCGCGACGAACCTCGTGCTCGCCATCGTCTGCACCATCCTCGTCGCGCTCGTCGGTCTCATACCGATGGTGCCTTCCGCGCGCGAGCCGCAGGCGCTGCTCCAGGCGATGATGGGATGGGGAGTGGTGGTCAACCTCCTCCTCGCGATGTTCAACCTGTTCCCCTTTCCGCCGCTCGACGGGTCGCACGTGGTGAAGTACCTGCTGCCTCCGGGTTGGGCGATGGCGTACCAGCGGATCGGGTTCCTCGGCTTCTTCATCCTGCTCTTCCTCATCCGCACGCCGATCTTCACCTGGTGGATGACCCCGGCCTTCGAGGGCGCGCGTGCGCTCATCGGCGCGGCCGCGTCGGTCGCCGGGCTTCTCCCTCATCACCTCGCGCCATGGGGCCCGCGGTGAACGGCGATCGCCTCCCCCGGCCGGAGGGCGAGCGCGACGAGACCTTCCTCGTCGACGCCGGCGGCTTCAGTGGGCCGCTCGACCTGCTCCTCACGCTCATTCGCGAGGAGCATCTCGACATCTACGACATCCCGATCGCGCGCATCTGCGAGCAGTTCCTGCAGAGGATCCACGCGCTCCAGCTCAACGCCGCCGCGGATTACCTCGAGATGGCGGCGCGACTGCTGCGCATCAAGGCACAGATGCTCCTGCCGCGCGCCGACGGGGAGGACGCGTGGGAGGACCCGCGCGCGGAGCTGGTGCGCCGCCTCCTCGAGTACCAGCAGATGCGCGAGGTCGTGGACCTGCTCGAGCACCGCGGCGAGCAGCGACGCAACCAGTTCGCGCGCACCTACGTGCAGGCGCAGGGGACGACGCCGCCGCCGGCGGCGCTCGCGCTTTCCCTCGGCGAGCTGCTCGCCGCGGTGGACCGCATCCTGCGCGCGGTGCGGCAGCCGGCGATGCACGACGTCATCGCGCGGCCGCTCGACGTCCCGGGCGCGATCGCGATCATCCGTGCCGTGCTCACGCTCCGCGACCGCGCGCGCTGGAGCGACGTCGTCGGTCCCGACGCCGAGCCGTGGCAGGTGCTGTCGACGCTGCTCGGCCTGCTCGAGATGGCGAAGCTCGGCGAGCTGCGCGTCTATCAACCACGACCCTTCGCATCGGTGGATATCGTCCGTGACGTCGCTGGCGAAGCTGCTTGAAGCGGCGCTCTTCGCGAGCTCGCGGCCGATCCCGCTCGCCGAGCTCGCGGCGCTCGATCCGGATGCGTCGCCGGCCGCCGTCCAGGCGGCGCTCGACGAAGTCCGCGAGCATTACGACGTCGAAGGCCACGGCGTCGAGCTCGTGGAGATTGGCGAGGGGTGGCAGATCCTCACCCGCGCCGAGTACACCGAGGCGATCGAGCGGGCGCAGCTCGCGGCTCGTCCGGCGCGACTCTCCGCGGCCGCGCTCGAGTCGCTCGCCATCATCGCCTATCGCCAGCCCATCGGGCGCGCGGAGATCGAGGAGATCCGCGGCGTCGCCGTCGGCGGCGTGCTCAAGTCGCTCCACGAGCGCGGGCTGATCGACGTCGTGGGGCGAGGCGAAGGCATCGGGCGTCCCCTCCTGTATGGGACGACCCCCGCATTCCTCGAGCAGTTCGCGCTGCGGCATCTCGACGAGCTCCCGCGCGCTGACGAGCTGGCGATCGCGCTTCGCGAGGGAGGGCTCGGCGCGGCACGCGTTCCCGCCGCCGCGACTCCGCCCGTGACGCCGCGGGAAGCCCGCAACGGACGATGACGTCGGAGCCGATGCGCATCCAGCGCGCATTGGCACGCGCCGGGATCGCGTCGCGTCGAGCGGCGGAGGAGCTGGTCGTGGCCGGACGCGTGACCGTCAACGGCAGCGTCGCGCGCACGGGCCAGATCGTTCACCCGACGACCGACGAGATCCGCGTCGACGGGAAGCGCGTCGAAGCGCCGCGCGGCGCGACCTGGCGAGTGCTGAACAAGCCGATCGCGACGCTCACGTCGCGTCCCGATGGCACCGGTCGGCGCACGGTGTTCGACCTCGTCCCCGACGCGCCTGGGCTCACCTACGTCGGGCGGCTCGACTACATGACCGAGGGGGTCCTCCTCCTCACCACCGACGGTGATGCCGCGCACGCGCTCACCCACCCGAGTCGCCAGGTCGAGCGACGCTACGTCGCGACGGTGCGCGGCGACGCGCCCGCCGCGGCACGTCAGGCTGCGGCGGGGGTAGAGCTGGAGGATGGCGTCGTGCACCCGCGAGCGCTCGAGACGCGGAACATCCGACGCGGCGTCTGGGAGCTCGGGCTCACCATCCGTGAAGGCAAGAACCACGAGGTGCGGCGCATCTGCGAGGCGCTCGGCCTCGAGGTCGAGCGGCTGGTGCGCACGCGCTTCGGGCCCGTGGAGCTCGGCGACCTTCCCGCCGGCGCGGTGCGCGCCTTGACGGTGAAGGAACGCGCCGGGATCGACGTCATCGTCAAACAGCCGCAGCGCGGGACTGGTAAGCGGGGTGAGCGGCCCCGATCTTGAACATCGCTCAAGCACCGGCGCCGGGCCGGTAACAACCAGCACTCGAGCCGAGGAAGCGAACGTGTCAGCTCAGGTCGCGCCCGCGGCGGACGTCGCGCTCGTTCAGGACGTCCTTCGTGAGGTGGGGAAGCGCGTTGTCGGGCAGGAGTACATGGTGGAGCGGCTGCTCATCAGCATGCTCACGGGCGGGCACGTCCTCCTCGAGGGCGTCCCCGGGCTCGCGAAGACGCTGACGGTGCGGACGCTGGCCGAGACGATCGACACGACCTTCCAGCGCATCCAGTTCACTCCCGACCTCCTCCCCGCCGACGTCCTGGGGACGCAGGTCTACGATCAGTCCACGGGCAAGTTCACCGTCAAGCAGGGACCGATCTTCGCCAACATCATCCTCGCCGACGAGATCAACCGCGCGCCGGCCAAGGTACAGGCGGCGCTGCTCGAGGCGATGCAGGAGAAGCAGGTCACGTTAGGCGGGCAGACCTTCAAGCTCGAGGAGCCGTTCCTCGTCCTCGCGACGCAGAATCCGATCGAGCAGGAAGGGACCTATCCGCTTCCCGAAGCGCAGGTCGACCGCTTCATGCTCAAGCTCCGGGTCGGTTATCCCTCGCGCGACGAGGAGAAGGAGATCATGCGCCGCATGGCGGGCGGCCAGGCGATCCCGGTGCGCAAGGTCGCGTCGCCGCACGCGATCATGGATGCGCGCTCGCGCATCGCCGAACTGTACATGGACGACCGCATCGTGGACTACATCGTCGACATCGTCCAGGCGACGCGCACGCCGGCGGAGTCGGGGCTCAAGGACCTCGTGCCTCTGATCGAGTTCGGCGCGAGTCCGCGCGCGACGATCGCCCTCGCCCAGGCGTCGCGTGCCCACGCCTTCCTGCGCGGCCGCGCCTTCGTCACCCCCGACGACGTCAAGTCGATCGCCCCCGACGTCCTCCGCCACCGCGTGCTCACGACGTACGAGGCCGAGGCCGAGGAAGTCACGAGCGACGAGGTCGTGCGCCGCGTCCTGGACAAGATCGAGTCGCCGTGACCGCACCCGCCGCTCCGTCCCGCGCCGCGACGGCGGCGCGCGCCACGGGAGCGCCGGAAAAGCCGGCCCGCGTCCCGCCGGAGATCCTGCGTCAGGTCAAGCTGATCGAGCTCCGCACGCG